>NZ_SMLC01000092.1 GCF_004349245.1 Actinomadura sp. 6K520
GGATTCGCCTCGGGCTTCCTCCAGACCCCGCCTCACAACGACGCCCTTGCCTCCGGCTCGGAGTTAGCACCACCTCTTCCTCCAGGGGACTTTCACCCCCAAGCAATCGCCCATGCTGGGCGCACCAACAGACTGGCCCCGCCGCGTCCGCGGCGGGGCCAGAACCCCAAGATCTTCACCAGTCTTCTAGGTGACAGGTCGTCTGAACTCCCTCTCATGTCACCTGGCTGTTTCGTCCGATGCCGGGGCATGACGAGCATCTCTGCGAGAAGTCGCGGTAAGGAGCCCGGGGCCAATGCGGCCGACCGGGCTGTACAGCCTGGAGGGCCTCGCCGACGACAGCCCGCGGCACCAACAGGCCATCGTCATCAGGCGACCGGGATGTTGACGGTCTGCGATTGCCGGAACCACTGGTGATAGGGGAAGTCGGCGAGTTCATGTCCGGCCCGGTGGATCCTGATGAGGGCCAGATGCCACTCGAAGTGCTCGTCGCCGCTTCGGCGCGTGAACCGTACGTCGACCGACCGGAGCGTGCCGAGATCGGCCAGAGCACGACCGAAGTTGTTGGTGTCGCCGCGCTCGAACTCGTCCCTGCCCGGATCATTGAGCTCCAGGAAGGGCGAGCTGCCCTGACTGCCGTTGATCCGAACCTCGACCTTGCTGTTGGTTCCGGCACCGGACAGATTGCCGGTCGTGATCGAGATCACGTAATTGACGGAGGCCAGTGGCGCGACGTCCAGCTGTGCGGCCGACGCGGACGCGGACGCGGCGCCGGCGACGCCCGCGGTTAACCCCGCAGTGAGCATGGCCGCCGTACAGACGGCCGTGAGAACGGTGCGGACTCTCATGGAATTCTCCTCGCTGGCACGGATCAGGTGCAGATACGTCGACGACGCTGGGCATGACAACTGCGGGGGAGATCGCTCAGCCCGGGCAAATGCAACGGTGCTGGGACCGGCGGACACGGGCTTCCTCCTTCTCGAAGGTGGCTTACTGAGACGTACCGAGCATCGGGCGGCGCGGTAGGTAAGGCCATACGGGAATCTGCGTATCCCGCGGTGGGCGTGGTCGACCGGTCGCCCCTGGGGACGGCCGGCTGGGAGTGGGTGGCGTTAGAGTCGAGCTGTGGACACGGCTGTTCCTGGTCGCTTGGTGCGTCGGATGACCGGCTTCCTGGAGGAGGCACGGTCGACCGGAACTGATGCCGTACCTCCTGCGGCCCTGGTCTGTGGCCTGATCGGCCTCGTCCCCGGCGTCTTCTGCTCGTTCTGGGAGTTGGACCTGCCCACCCGCCGGCTGCTGAACTACCGCGACAGCGACGACCTGCCTGGCGGCCCGAGGGGGGATTGCGTCTACTGGCAACTGCGGCACCAGTCCCCCACGTGCCGCTACGCCGAGAAGACCGGCCGGCTCGACGTGGTGCAGGTCAGTGATTTCATCTCCACCCGAGAGCTCCGCAGGCGGCAGATCTACGATGAGATCTTCCGGCCGCACGGCGTCGAGCACATCATCGCCGTGCCGCTGCCGACCACACCGGGGCGCACACGGGTGTTCCAGATCGGGCGAGAGCCCGGCGGCGGGTTCACCGAGACCGAACGTGACATGCTGACCCTCCTGCAGCCACACCTGTACCAGCTTTACCAGCACGCCGCGAGCCGCAGGAGCCCACGCTTCCGACTCACCCAAAGGCAGCTGGAGGTGCTCCGATGCGTGGCACTCGGCATGACCAATGACGAGACCGCCCGGCAGCTGTCGATCTCACCGGGAACGGTCGGCAAGCACCTGGAGAACGCCTACACCCGGCTGGGCGTGACCAGCCGCACCGCAGCCGTCGCCCAGGCGTTCGGGAACACCGGCAACGCATAAGAGTAGGCATCCTGCCGCAGGCCAGGCCAGCTCCTGGCTGGCCATCATCTAACGGCCCCGACGCTGCGCTTGCCGGTTCCGGGCCACCTGCGTCACCCACGCTGCGGTCGGGTGGGCGGTGGCGCCCAGAACCCGGATTCGGCGGGTGCAATGCTCGATGACCGCCAGCACGTACAAGCGGGCGCCGGTGAGGGGTCACGGTCTCTGGGAAGTCGCACGTCAGCAGCGCCCCGGCCTGCGAGCGCAGGAACCCGGGCCAGGCGGTGGCGGAACGCTCGGGCGCCGGGTCGATGCCGGCGTCCTTGAGGATCTGCCAGACGGTGGAGGCGGCCGCCTTGACGCCGAGCACCAACAGTTCACCGTGCACCCGCCGGTAGCCGGGCCGACCGCCCACCGTTCGCTTCATCCGCCTGCTGGTACTGCGCCTGGTGCGGGAGAATCCGAGCTGGGGCCGCGGCGTGGCAGGCATCGCGCGTCCGCCGCTCCCGCCGACCGGAACGGCCGGTCACTCATTGGCCTGGTGGGCTGTCCCAGCCGGAGACGAACCATTGGACTTCTCCGGTGGCCGGGTCGTACAACGGCCGGTTGAGGGTGCCGATGTTGCCTCCGTAGATGTGGATCCCGACGGTGGGCTCGTCGCCGACGGCCGCGACGGCGTGGACGTCGTCGTCGGTCGTGCAGCATACGGTGACCTGCCCGCGTTCCCACACGTGCTCACCGGCCGGCGTCAGGGCCTTCCTGGGCTCGGATGCCACGGGCTTGAGATAGCGGGTCTCGCGTTCGGCCCCGGCGTAAATTCCGGCGACGCCCCATGTTTCGTGTCCGTGGACGGGTGTGTGCTGACCCACATCCCAGACGACGCACGCCAGTGACCAGCTGTCGTCGGGAGCGATGTAGATCGGGTAGTTGACATGGTGTTCGTTCGACGGCCTGGTGAGTTCCGGCGGGAGCCGGTAGTCGCCGGCCAGCAGCTCAGACAACCGCTCGGCGATCCGCTGGGTGATCTCGTGCTCGTCGTCGATGGTGCTGACCAGGGACGTCACGTCTTCGATGAAGGTTTCCATGGTCTGCTCCTACAACTCGATTGCCTTCGCGGTCATCGGCGTTTGGCGGTGAAGGTCAGGTGGGTGACGCCGGAGGGGGTGGAGACGGCTTCGATGTCGTAGGCCTCTTCCAGTGATTCCAGGCCGTCCCAGAGCCGGACGCCGCGGCCGAGCAGGAGCGGGACCTGGACCACGTGCATGTGGTCGACCAGGCCCTCGGTGAGGAAGTCGCGTACCACCGAGGGTCCGCCGCCCAGCCGTATGTCCTGGCCGCCGGCGGCCTGGCGGGCGGTCTTGAGCGCTTCGGCGGGTGAGGCGTCCAGGAAGTGGAAGGTGGTGCCGCCCTGCATCTCGATCGGTGGCCGGGGCCGGTGGGTGAGGACGAAGACCGGGGTGTGGAAGGGCGGGTTGGGTCCCCAGGCGCCCTTGTAGCCGGGGTCGTCCTGCCAGCCGGGCGGGCCGAACTTGCCGGCGCCCATGATCTCGGCGCCTATGCCGGCGCTGTGCATGGCGGCGAAGGCGTGGTCGGCACCGAGACTGCCGCCCCGGGCGCCGCCCATCTCGTGCCAGAAGCGGGTGGCGTACATCCACTCGTGCAGGCGTTCACCGGCGTGTCCGAACGGGGCGTCGGCGGCCTGACCCGCGCCGGTACCGAAACCGTCCAGCGAGATCGTGAAGTTCTGAACACGAACATCGGACATTAGAGCACTCCTTGGATCCGTCGGCGCCGCCCTCCGGCGCCGGTCACCAGAAGGTCGGAGCCGACCGGGCCGTCTCGACACGGCACGTCGAACTTCACCGCGATACCGCGATGTCGCCATTGACCATGCGTCATGCAGCACATGCGTCAACTGACCCGATCGAACCACCAGGCGGCTTCAGATCGGCTTCATTCCGCCCCTGACCGGTCCCTAGTCGCCGGCTGGTCCGCCGATCGCTGTGACGCAGCGCTGGAGAAGGTCGGCGAGTTGCCTGCGCTGACGGTCGTCGAGGTCGGCGACCATGCGGTCCTCGATGGCCTCGGCGACGACGTCGGCCTCTTCGAGGAGTTCGCGTCCCGCCTCGGTCAACGTGGCGCCGAGGATGCGGCCGTGTCCGGGGCGGGGGCGTAGTTCGAGCAGGTCGCGGCGGCCGAGCTCGGTGACGATCTTGTGCATCGTCTGCGGGGTGACGTGCGTGTGCCGCGCCAGCTCGGCCGACGAGATGCCGGGTGTGGCGGCGATGAGGTGCAGCACCGTGCTCTGCACCGGCGTGAGGTCCAGATCGGTCAGGGCGTCCCGTAGTTCGACGCGGACCAGGTGCTGGAGCTGCATGAACGGCGGAAGCGGACGGCTCATGGTTGACATGTTATCAGCTTGGCTGATACATCTGATATCAGCCAAGCTGATAACAAAGGGGACTCGCCGATGCACACGTCCACACGCACACCACCCACGACCGGTCACCGCCGCCGATGGTGGGCCCTGGCCGTCATCGCGCTCGGGCAACTGATGGTGGTCTTCGACGTCACGATCGTGAACGTCGCGCTGCCGTCGATCGGACGGGACCTCGACGTTTCCGAGTCCGGCCGCTCCTGGGTGATCACCGCCTACACCCTGTCCTTCGCCGGGCTGCTGCTGGCCGGCGGCAAGGTCGCCGACAACCTGGGCGCCAAGAAGGCCTTCCTCGTCGCGCTCGCCGGGTTCGCCGCCGCGTCCGCCGTGGGCGGCGCGGCGGGCAACCTCGCGATGCTGCTGGCCGCCCGTGCCGGCCAAGGTGTGTTCGCCGCCCTGCTCGCCCCCGCGGCGATGTCGATGATGGCCGCGCTGTTCCCCGACCCGCGCGAGCGCGGCCGGGCGTTCGCGGTGTTCGGCGTCGTGATGGGCGGCGGGGCCGGTGTCGGGCTGGTCTTGGGCGGAGTGCTCACCGAGCACCTGAGCTGGCATTGGACGCTCTACGTCAACACCCCGCTGGCCCTGCTGGCCGGGCTGGGGGCCGTCCTCGTGCTGCCTGCGAGCCCGAGGCACCGTGCGCGGGTGGACATGGCCGGTGCCGTCCTGGCCACCGCGGGCCTGGTGGGACTGATCTACGGGTCCAGCACGGCCATCGCCGATGGCTGGGCGGCGCCGGTCACGCTCAGCGCGCTCGCCGCCGGCATCGTCCTGCTGGCCGCCTTCGCCGCCGTCCAGGCCCGCGTCCGGCATCCACTGCTGCCACCGCGGATCGTGACCGACCGCAACCGCGGCGGCGCCTACCTGGCCTTTGTACTGGTCATGATCGGCATGTCCGGGATGTTCCTGCTGGTCTCGTACTACCTGCAGACCATCGTCGGGTACACCGCACAGCGCACCGGAGCGGCCTTCCTGCCGTTCGCCGCGGCCACCCTGCTGGCCTCCACCGCGGTCGGGCATGTGATGACCCGGGTCCGGACGGGTGCACTGCTGGCGGTCGGGCTACTGCTGGCCGCCGCGGGCCTGGCATGGCTGACCCGCCTCGATGTCGCCACCGCCTACACCGCCGGGGTCCTGCCCGCGCTGCTGCTCATCGGCGCCGGGGTGGGCGCGCTGTCTCCGGTCGCCGCCAACCTCGGCACCCTGGGCGTCCCCGGCCACGAGACCGGCATCGCCAGTGCCGTGTTCAACGTCTCCGAACAACTCGGCGCGTCGGCCGGGGTGGCCGTCCTCAACACGATCGCCGCCATCAGCACCGCCGCCGTTCTCGCCGCCCGCCCCGCAACCACACTCGCCGCCGGCACCGTCCACGGCTACACCGTCGCCGCCGCCAGCGCCGCCGCCCTCCTCGCCGTCGGAGCAGTCGCCGTCCTGGCTCTGGCCAACGCCCACCTCGGAACCGAAACAGCCGTCAGTGCCGACACCGCCCCGCTCACCAGAACCAACACCGGGCAACGACAGGACTCAGGGCGTCTGCGAGGCGTTCCTGGAGGCGGGGCAGGGGTTGACTCGCCAGCCTCCAAGTCATACATTCATCCATCGCATGTATGAATGAAGGGTGGCGGGTACGGATGCGGAGCGGGACGGCCGTGGTACTCGGCGGCAGCGTGGCGGGCCTGTGCTCTGCCGGAGTGCTCGCGAAGCACTTCGACGAGGTGGTCGTCCTGGAGCGGGATGAGCTTCCGCCGGGCGCGGAGCACCGCCGGGGGGTGCCGCAGAGCAAGCATCCGCATTTCCTCCTCAATTCCGGCCGCCGCGCGATCGGCGAGATCTTCCCCGGGTTCGAGGAGGCGCTGATCGCCGGCGGCGGGATGCATCTGATGCCGTCGATGGACGCGGCCTACTGCGAGAACGACGGCTGGGCCCCGCGCAAGTCCGGATCGATGACGATGGTGTACAGCTCCCGGGTGCTCATCGAACGGGTCCTGCGTGACAAGGTTCGTGATCTGCCGGCCATCGAGATCCGGGAGGGCGTGACCGTCACCGGGCTGCGGTCCACCGGGGGCGGCACCACGCACGGGCGCGTCGAGGGAGTCGAATACCGCACCGCCCACGGCGAGGAGGGCTACCTGGCCGCCGACCTGGTCGTCGACGCGCTGGGGCGCGGCTCCTCGGTCATCGACTGGCTCGGCGCGGCCGGCTGGTCCGCGCCACCGGAAAAGACCCTCGACGCCAAGGTCACCTACATCTCGCGGTGGTACGACCTGCCTCCGGCCGGCCGGCGCCCGGAATCGTGGTGGTGGAAGCACCTGGTCATCACTCCGACCCAGGACACCGGCGACCACCCCGAGGAGCACGAATTCCTCAGCAACTTCTTCCCGATCGAGGGTGACCGCGCCATCGTGTGCATGGGGTCGTGGGGCATCCAGATGCCGCGCAAGACCGACGCATTCGAGGCCGCGCTGACCCGGGTGAGGGCCGCGGCCTTCGGCGAGGCGGCGCGTGCGTGCACACCGACCTCCGACGTGCATCTGACTCGTTCGACCGGCAACAAGTGGCGCCGCTTCGACCTGGTCGACGTGCCCCCGATCGGGCTGGTCTGCGTCGGTGACTCGATCTGCGCCTTCAACCCGTTCTACGCCCAGGGGATGAGTTCGGCGGCCCGCTCCGCGCTCATCCTCGGTGAGATGCTGCGCGGCCGCGACGCGCTGGATCCGGCCTTCTTCCGCGAGTTCCTCGACCGGCAGAAGAAGTCCCTCGACGTGCCCTGGATGCTCGCGATGGCGCGTGACCAGGCCTACGACTTCGCGACCGGGAGCGAGGTCGCCGCCCCCTGGCGGCGCAGGCTGGCCGCGCGCTTCAGCTGGCCGATCTTCAACGCCATCAACGCCACCAGCCGCGAGGACGCCTACGTCGAGGAGACCTTCGCCCAGGTGTTCAACCTCGACAGGTCGCTCAAGGAGATGCTCACCGACCCGAGGTTCTGGTTCGGCCTCGCGCGCTACAAGGTGCGCCAGCGGCTCGGCCGCACGGTGGTGCCCGGCGGGTTCGACGCCCGGCGCGACCCGCCGGGGACCGACTTCACCGGCTACCGCGGACCGGGGCGTGCGTCGTCCAGTGGAGCCCGCCGCGGTGACGACCGCGTCGGCGCCTGACCCCGGAGGCGAGGAATGGACTACACCTGTGACGCGGCGGCCGCGCGTGTCGCCGAGAGACTCGGCTTTTCCTGCCACGACGCCGATCCCGTGATCGACTTCCGCAACCCGTTCGGCCTCGAGAACGACACCATGCCGGTCCTTGAGCTGCTCATCATCGGCGGCGCCGTGTTCGCGCTCGTCCACGCGTGGCGGCGGTGGCGGCGCGACGGCGATCCGGTCAACATCTCGCTGTGGTTCGCCTCGGTCGTGTACCTGGCCGTGATCGAGCCGCCGCTCTACTTCCCCGGCTGGTTCGGCCTGGAGGAGCACGTCGGGTTCATCTTCTCCCACAACGTGTTCACCGTGCAGTTCATGTACGACCGGCTGCCGCTCTACATCGTGGCCTTCTACCCCGCACTGTCGCAGCTCGCCTACGAGCTGGTCCGGGCCCTGGGCGTCTTCGCGCGGCGCGGCCCGCTGCTCGGCTCGATGGCGGTCGCGTTCGCCTGCCAGGTCTTCTACGAGATCTTCGACCACCTGGGGCCCCAGCTGAAGTGGTGGGCCTGGAACACCGACAACGAGGCGATCAACCAGCCGGCGCTCGCCTCGGTGCCGATGAACAGCATGCTCCTGTTCGCCTCGGTCTCGTTCGGGGCCATGACCTACCTCGTCGTCCGCCTGGTCGGGGAGAAGGACGGCCGCGGCACGCTCACCGGGCGGCGGATCGGCTGGCGTACCGTCGTCGCCGGCGCCCTGACCCCGCTCGCGATGATCATCGTGAGCGCGCCCAGCGGGGCCTTCCGCGGTGAGGACCGGCTCGGGATCCAGCGGGCCATCCTCGGCGCCGAACTCGCCGTGGTCTGGATCGTCGGCCTCATCCTGCTGGTGGACGCCTGGCGCGCGGTGCGCGCCGACACGGTGACCCCGGTGGCATCGCCGCTGTTCGCGCGGACCTATCCGGCGCTGTACCTGGGCGTCCACGTCGTCCTGTGGCTGATCGCATTGCCGGCGTATTTTGCGGCGACCAACGGCGTCACCGAGCAGGGAACGCCGACCGGCAGCCTGTGGTACGCCGCGTTGTGCACCGTCGCCGCGACCGGATTCATTCTGGTCGCGCTCCGTGCGACCAGGTCACGATCAGTCGCGGCGCCTGTGCGATCCTAGGGTCATGGCGCGCCACGGCTGGGGAGGCCGGCCTCCCGCATCGGATGCCGAGGCCCGGCAGCGCATCGTCGACGCGACCGCCCGCTGCGTCGACAGGCACGGCGTCACCAAGACGACCCTGTCCGACGTTGCGAACGAGCTCGGTGTCACCCGCCAGACCGTCTACCGACACTTCGACCGGATCAGCGACATCATCGGTGAGGTCGCGGCCCAGGGCGCGGAGTCGTTCGTCGATCGGCTGATCGCCCATCTCCAGGGGATCAGCGATCCGGCCGAGGCCGTGGTCGAGGGCATGGTCTTCTGCGTGCGGACCATCCCGACCGAGCCACGGCTGAGCCTGCTGCTGCAACTCGGGGACTCAAACGCCTTCGGTCGCGGCGCCACCACCGCGGACACCATCGCCTACGGCGCCAAGATGCTGCAGCGCTTCCCCGTCGATTGGGCGGCCGCCGGCATCGGCGAAGACGACCTCAACGGTCTCGCCGAGATCATCATGCGACTCCTGACATCGCTGTTGCAGCACCCGAGTCGGCCGACGCAGGACGAAGCCCGGCTCCGCGCCCTCCTCGACCGCTGGCTGGCCCCCGCGTTCAACACGGCACGTTAGCCGCCGCCTGCGAAGACGCACCGATCAATCACCGCGACTCGATCACGACAGCGTCCATTTCCGATCTGGGCAGCAGCGTGCGACCGTTTTGTCGCGGATGCTACCCCGGGCCCGCTGGAACACCTTCATGGTGACGCCCGCCACCCTGCAGCCGGCATCGCCGTACTGCGGACACCACCGCAGACCCCACGAGCAGATGCCTATGCCGAACGGTGGGTCGGCAGCGTCCGCCGCGCGTGTACCGACCAGCTGCTGGTCTTCTCTCGGAACCATCTGGAAGCCGTACTGAAGATATATGCCGAACATTTCAACGGCCCCCATCCACATCGTTCCCTGGGACAACGACCGCTTGCTCCCGAACCGATCCCATCAAGGTCAACACCACCGTTCGCCGGACACGAATCCTCGGCGGTGCGATCAACGAATACCGCAACGCCGCACAACGATCAACGCATCCACGACAACGCAAAAACGCGACTCAAAGCCAGAATCTGGATATTGAAGCCCCACAGGGTGCGGGGAGGAGTCGCGCCATCGAGTGGTGCCGGTCAGCCGGCGCGCCATCCGGTCGGTGGCCGCCCAGTACAAGTGGGACGCGCTGCCGGTGGTCGTCACACGTCCCGGCTTCGATCAGACCGAAATCCCCAAGTGCGGCTGGACCGCCAGAAATGTCGCCGTTGCCCTACGTGATCGATTTCACCGATTCGAGATCCGCGTGGGTGGTGCTTTCACCATGCCTAGCGATCACTATTCTCAGTATTTGCGACCAGAGTGACATGTGTCGCATCCCTCCGGGCAGCGTGATCAAGAAAGACGATGCCGGACACCTCCGGCAAACGCCGAGATCACTTGTTCGAAGGAGAAAGAATGAGGAGTAGTGCGCGTACCGGTATGGCGGTCGCGGTGGCCGGGGCGGCGAGCGGCCTGACCATGCTGAGCGGCGGCGCCACCGCCCTGGCGGCGACTACCACCGCATCGCCGGAGAAGCCCACTGCCGGCAGCGTCTGCCGTTACGAGGTCACCGCGCGGCACGGGCTCAGGGTTCGCCAGACGCCGCAAGGCAAGGTGATCCCGCCGGCGCTGAAGTTCGGCTCGCACGTCAACGCGGACTGCAAGACGAGCCACGGCGGCTGGGTGGAGCTGCGCGGGGGCGTGCCGGTGGAGCAGCGCCATGGCTGGGTCTTCGCGAGATACCTGAAGCTGATCAAGCCGGTCGGCGGCGTCTCCGCCGGTGGCGGCGGCACCTCCGTGGCGGCGAACCCGACGCTGGCCGGTGCCGGCATCGGCGCGCTCGTCCTTGGTGCGGGTATCGCGATCTCCGCCCGGCGCCGCCAGGCGAGGAACGTCGCCTGAGGTGCGGAGCGGACCGTTCGGCGGTCGGCCGGCCACCCAAGGTGGCAACCGGCCGCCGTCTCCTCCCTGCCTCCCGGATCGGATGAGTAATGAAGTTGAGAACGTGCACCGGCACGGTGCTCGCGGTGGCGGGGGCCGCGAGCCGACTGACACCGCGTCGCGCTGGGCGGCGGGTCCGCAGCAGCACAAAAGGTCTCGGCTGAGCCCATGAGCGAGGCAAAGCCAAGCAGCCGATCGGTCCATCTGCGGTACTGGCTGGCCGCTGTGATCACTTCGACGGGCATCGCCCTGTGCGTCGTCGGGTTCCGGCCGACCGGCCCGGACGCACCACCGCAACCGCCCGCGTCGGTCGCGGACATGCCCAAGGCCCCGGCCCCGAACCCGGAGCAGGCACTTCCCGCAGCCGTCCCGAAACAGATCAGGATTCCGTCCATCAAGGTCGACGCACCGGTCGTCCCGGTCGCCGTCCAGCCCGACGGGGCGCTTGGGGTACCACCGCTGAGCCGCGTCGAAGAGGTCGGCTGGTACAGGGCCGGGCCGACGCCGGGCGAGAACGGTCGCAGCGTCCTGGTCGGCCATGTCGACTCCAAGAAGGAGCCGGGTGTCTTCTACAGTTTGGGCGCGCTGCGCCAGGGACGCCGGATCGAGGTCGTCCGCAAGGACGGCACGGCAGCGGTCTTCCGCGTCGACGGCGTCAAGCGCGTCTCCAAGGACAGGTTCCCGACCGAGAGCGTCTACGGAGACGAAGGCGGGCCGGAACTGCGTCTCGTCACCTGCGGCGGCAACTTCGACCGCGAGCGGGGCCACTACGACGACAACATCATCGTCTACGCCTCCCTGATCCCCAGCTCCCAGAACGCCGAGAACGGGGGCAAGCCGCCCGACTGACGGGCCCTCCCCACCCCACCAAGGCGAGGCGGTGGACGTTGGTCGCACCTACTCCACGGCGACCGCCTGAGAACCCTGCACTTGCCGAAAACTACGTCCGCGCAGGTTAAGCGGCATATTCGTAATCGTTGAGTACTCCGCCCAGACGTTGCCGACTTCGGATGTCCAGGTGAGCGACGCGTTGAGCGTGGCGTAGTCCAGACGGGGTGGTCTACTCGTCCGAGCCGGGCACGACGACGGTGTCGCGCTCGGGGTACTTCGCGGCGAGGGCCCCGAGCAGCGTGGCGAGGTTGTCGGTGGTCATGCGGTCCTTTCCCGGAAGGTGCGGGTCAGGGCGTCGATGCGGAGGGCGCGGGCGCGCCTGCTCACGGCGGCGGCGGGCGCGAGGCTCTCGCCGCCGTGGATGGCGCCGGGGTGCACGTGCAGTTCGACCGGGACGCCGGCCCACATGAGCCGGCGGGCGAGGTCGAGGGCCTCGTCGCGGAGCAGGTCGAGCTCGCCGGTGTCGATGAACGTCGGAGGCAGGCCGGTCACGTCCCTCGCCCGCGCGGGTGCGGCATACGGTGACAGCCGCTCGCCGCCCTGGTGGGTGCCGAGGTAGGCCCGCCACGCCTGGAGGTTCGCCTCACGGCTCCACGCTCCGAAGCCGGTGTTGGTCCTGGTCGAGGGGCTGGAGGAGCGGTCGTCGAGCATCGGGCTGACGAGCATCAGGTAGGCGACCGGGGGACCGCCGTGGTCGCGCAGATGGAGCGCCGTCGCCACCGCGAGCCCACCGCCGGCGCTCGACCCGAAGACGGCGATCCGCTCCCGGTCGACGTTGAGGTCCTGGTGCCTGTCGATCAGCCAGTGCAGCCCGCGCACGCTGTCGTCGAGCGCGGCCGGGTAGCGGTGCTCGGGCGCCAGCCGGTACTCGACCGCCAGCACCGTGCACCCGACGTCCCGCGCGAGCGCGGCGGCCTTGCCGTCGTCTCCGGCCACACTGCCGGCCACCAGGCCGCCGCCGTGGAGGTAGTAGGCGCACGGAGCCGGATCGGCCAGTCCGATCGGCCGGTAGGACCGCAGGACCAACGGCGCGTCCCGCGTCGACGCGAGGGCGTGGTCGCGGATCTCCACGTCCCGGGGCAGCGGGCCGCGGCCGATGGCGGCGACGAGTTCCGCCTGACGGCGTCGTCGCTGCGGGATGTCCTCGATTCCAGCGAGTCCGTGCGGACCTACGGTCTCCAAGAACCGGTCGAGGCGAGTCCGGATCTCGGGGTCGATCCGCGCTCGGATCTCCTCGATCGGGTCCGGTGGCGCCGGGCCGGTCATCGGCGCCCGTCTGTGACGTAGGCACGGATCGCCTCGGGCGGCAGCTCGACGGTGAGCTCGGTGCCGTGGTCGATCCGGGTCATGCTGCGCACGATCAGCTCGTGGTCACCGAGCGCGACCACGTACCGGTAGTGGTCGCCGAGGAACGCCTGCGAGCGCACTTTGACGGTGACCAGGTTGGCCGTCGTGGCGGGTGCTCCAGCCGGGTGGACGATGATCCGCTCGGGGCGGATGGCGAGCCGCGCGTCGCCTTCCAGCGGTGCCGGCGGCGACACCGCGAGGGGCCGGCCGAGGCCCTCGACCCACACCTGCGAGCGGTCGGTGCCCGGTGCGACGTGGCCGCCGAGCACGTTGACGGTGCCGATGAAGTCGGCGACGAACTCGTCGGCCGGCTCGTGGTAGATCTCCTCCGGGGTTCCGACCTGCCGAACCCGACCGTGGTCCATCACCATGATGCGGTCGCTCATCGACAGCGCCTCGTCCTGGTCGTGGGTGACGAAGACGGTCGTGACGCTGATCCGCCGCTGGAGGATCTTCAGCCAGTCGCGGGCGCGTTCGCGCAGCTTGGCGTCGAGGTTCGAGAACGGCTCGTCGAGGAGCAGCAGGTCCGGTGGGTGCGCCAGGGCGCGGGCGAGGGCGACGCGTTGCTGCTGTCCGCCGCTGAGCTCGTGCGGGTAGCGATCCTCCAGACCGCTCAACTCGACCAGTTCCAGCACCTCCTGCACACGCCGGGTGCGCTCGCGCCGGGAGACCTTGCGCAGTTTGAGCGGGTAGCCCACGTTGTCGTGGACGGTCAGGTGCGGCCACACGGCGTAGGACTGGAAGACGACGCCGCAGTTGCGCTTCTCCGGCGGTACGTCGATCCGGCCGCCTGCGTCGAACACGACTCGGTCGCCGAAGGCGATGCGGCCGCCGTCGGGTGAGTGCAGGCCCGCGATCGACCACAGGGTCGTGGACTTCCCGCATCCGCTGGGGCCGAGCAGGGTGAAGAGTTCGCCGTTGTTGACGTGGAGGTCGAGGTCGTGGAGGACGGTGTTGTCGCCGAAGCTCTTGGCGAGGCCGGTGAGGGTCAGGTCAGACATGGATTCGCTTCCCCAGGGAGAGACGGCCGATGGCGAGCACCGCGACGGTGAGGAGCATCTGGATCACTCCGAAGGCCGCGACGGCGCCGCCGGTGCTGGTCGCGGCGAGCTGGAGCATGGTCAGCCCCATGACCGGGGTTTCGTCGGTGACCAGAAAGACCGCGGGATCGGCGTCGTTGAGCATCGAGACGAAGAGCAGGATGAAGCAGGTCGCCATCGCCGGGATGCTCAGCCGCAGCGAGATGCTGACCATCGAGCGCCACCAGCCGGCACCCGACGTCCGGGCTGCGAGGTCCAGGTCACGTCCGATGGAGGCGAGCGCGGGGTAGAAGGCGCTGTACCCGATCGCCAGGTTGCGGACCGCGAACGCGAGCCCGAGACCCCACAGGCTGCTGCGCATCGTGTCGGTCGGGTCGAGCAGCACGAACGCCCAGAAGAACGCCATGCCGCAGACCAGTCCCGGCATCATCCGCGGCCAGAGCATCGCCTGCTGGAGGGATCCGCGCAGTCGGAACTCCGAGCGGTGGGCGACCACCGAGAGCAGGGCGATGGCGACGGTGGCGGCGAGGCCCCCGACGGTGGCGATCAGCAGGCTGTTGACCACCGAGTTCGTCCACACCGGATTGTCGAAGACGGCGGTGAAGTTGTCGGTGGTCAGCACCGACCACGGCGAGATGAGCGGCGAGAAGATGGTGGTGACCGACGACATGACGACCCCGAAGAGCGGCACCGCCACCAGGACGAGAAGGACGAACGCGACCAGGGCCGCCAGCGGCCACCGCCACGGCCCCAGGTCCACCGGCCGCTTCGCGCTCGACTTCCCCATGACCGTCGCGTAGCGGCCGGTGTCGCCGACCACACGGTTGCGGACGACCAGCAGAGCCGAGACGACGGCGAGCAGGAACAGTCCGCCGGCGGAAACGAGTCCCTGCTCGTCGGGCGTGCCGTTCACCCAGTGGTCGTAGAGGTAGGTCGAAACAAGGGTGATGTCCTTGGAGAACCCGAGGATCAGCGGCAGGCCCAGCACCTCGAAGACGACCGCGAAGACCAGCAGGGCGGAGTTGGTCACCGCGGGGCGCAGCAGCGGCATGGTCACCGAGAGGAGTGCGCGGACGGGACCGGCGCCCGCGCTGCGGGCCGCGTCCTCGAGAGAGGAGTCGATGGACAGGACGGTGGTGCGGCAGAGAAGGAACACGGTCGGTGCCGCCACGCTGGTCGCCACCAGCGCCATCCCGTTCAGGCTGTACAGGTCGATCGGGAAGGACAGGAACGTGTTGAGCTTCAGCCACGAACTCACGTAGCCCGAGGGTGCCCACGTCGCCATCCAACCGACGATCAGCACCAGTCCGGGGAGCAGCACAGGCAGCACGAAGACGCCCGTGAACAGTCTCCGGAAAGGGAGGTTGGTCCGGGTGAGCAGCACCGCCGCGGCAACGCCGACGATGACCGAGGAGACGGTGGACATGGTCGCGAAAAGGGCGCTGTTGGCGACCGCACGCCACCACGCCCCGTCGGTCAGCAGCTCACGGAAGTTGTCCAGCGTGAGGTGACCGCCCGGCTCGTAGAGCGGCGTCGACCAGAGCGAGGCCGCGGCGACGGCGAGGACCGGGCCGATGAGCACGAGCACGGCGAGTGCCCAGACGGTGTAGTGCCCGAAGTTCGTGGACGGGCGTCGTCCGCGAAACAGACCTGCCCGACGGGATGGGGGGCCGCTGGGCCCCGCATCCGGAGTGACAACGGTCGTCATCGACCGAACGCCTCGTTCCAGCGGCTCCTGATCCTGCTCTGCTCCCCGGTGAGCGCGGGGTCGTAGGTTCCGATGTTCAGATTGTCCTTACCGCCGACGGCGGCAATGATCTGGGGGAGGCCGAAGTCGCATTTCACTCCGTCCCGGTAGGGCGTGAAGCCGGCGGCGCAGGCCGCCTCCTGGCCCTTGACCGAGAGGAGCCAGTTGAGGAACACCTTGGCGGCGTTGGAGTGGGATGCTTCGGCGGTCACGCCGACGCCGCGGGGCAACAAGGGCGTGCCGTCCTCCAGGTACCGATAGTTGACGACCTTTGCGACGTCCCCTGTGATGAACGCGCGGACTCCCCCACCGACGAAGAAGGCCGCCGCGTACTGACCCTGCGCCAGTTTGGTGGCGAGCGGTCCGTTGCCGGACTCCACCCTGGAGTGCGGACCGATCTCCCGCAGTGTCTTCCAGCCGGCATCGCCGTACTTGTTCATGTACGCGGCCGTCGCACCGAACTGGATCGAAACACTGATGTCGGTCGTCCCGATCTTTCCGTCGAGCTTGCCGGCCATGTCCGCGAGGCCGGCCATGGTGGTCGGCTGCTGGTCCTCCGGCAGGAGCGCCTTGTTGAAGAGTGCGATGACCGGGTCTTCCGAGGCCGCGTAGACGCCCGGCCCCAGGGAGGCGTAGCCGGGCAGGTTCGGAGCGTTCGGGTCCTTGTAGTCTTCGACGTTTCCGGCCTTGATGAAGTCGAGCCAGCCGAGTGCGTCGTTGCTCATCATCACGTCGGCCGTGCGCGTTCCGGTGGCGACCTCGGTGTCGTAGCGCTGGAACATCTGCTGGTCGCCGAGGGAAAGGTAACGAAGTGCGATCCCGGGGTTCGCCTGCTCGAAGGCCTTCTTGATCGGCGCCATCTGCTGGTCTTCCGCGTTGGTGTAGAGAAGGACCTCCCCCTCCTTCTTCGCCGCCTCCAGCGTCGCATCGTCGACCGGCGTCACCGCCGAGGCTTCCCCTACATCGGCCGTCGGCGCCGGCGTCGTCGCAGATGACGAGTCACCAGACGACCCGCACGCCCCGAGTGTCAGCGCCGCGGCGATCGCCAGGGGCAGAACTGCTGTCCTTCTCATGGATGTCCTCGATCCATCGGCGCGCCGAGCTCGCGCTGCGTGTGATGCTCGTCATACCCTAGTTGCTATTGCAACGCCGTCAAGAGTTGCAGATGGTTTTTACCATGGAGTCTTCTCGCCGACGGTCGCTGCTGATAGCACCGGACAAGTTCCGGGGGCACGGCGACGGCCGGCCAAGTCGCCACCACCGTCGACGCTGCGATGTCTCGCCGCGACGACCGCGCACGTCCTGGCGGTGTACGGACCGGTCAGGTCCGGCCGACCTGTTTCTGGCTGAGCCGTTCCTGCGGGAAGTCCGCTGGAGCTCGCAAGAGGGCGAGCGGGACGTGGTGCTGTCCGGCGTGCATGTCACGGTCGCGCAGCGAGCCCTGCGGCATCGGCCGGGGGAAGGAGATCTTCACGACGTTCAGGGAGGGGATCCGGTAGATGCGGATGGTGCTCGCCTCGACTCGGTAGAGGTCGGCGACCACCTGCTCGTTGAGGAACGCCTCGTCGGCCACGATCCGGTAGCCGTCGGCGTCGCGCATGAACAGCTCCATGGTGACCCAGAACGGGCCGGCGTTCTTGGAGCGGACCTCCAGGGCAAGGTCGCCCAGGGTGGGCGCCTCGGGCTTGTGCGGTGTCTCAGGCACGGGCCGTCCCCCCGATCTCGGTACGGAACATGGCGGTGGGGGTGCGGGAGTCGACGACGTGGTTGAGCACGAACTCGTACGCCGGACCGCGCTCGACCTCGGCCGGCGAGCTCGGGAACGCCAGACTGGGCAGGTAGCCCATGGACGGGGTGGGAAGGTGCAGCATCAGGGGGTTCGCGACCTTCGCGACAGCCGTGGCGGTGACCTGGTCGGGCGCGTTGACCAGCAGCATCACGCCGACCTCGCGCGGTGGCCCGCTCTCCGGCTCCAGGTCATCGAGCACCGCGTTGTGCCCGTAGAGTCGCAGGTCGAAGGCGTATTCGTCCGCGGCCAGCCCCAGGGTCTGCGTGACCCGCTCCCGGATGATCGTGCACATCAGGTCGGCCCAGACGTCGATGTCCTTGAGGATCAGGGGGTCCCTGATGCCGGTGAAGGACATGGTCTCGTAGCCGGTGATCCGGGCTCCTTCGAGCTTGATCGTGTGCTGGTCGGCGACATGGAACCGCGATCCCTCGACCCGGACCGTGCGCTCGTCGAGGGCGACGTAGGTCGCCTCGCGCACGTCGAGGGTGCCGTCGGGCTCGCGCATCTCGAAGGGATCCGCGGTCTCGTACAGCATGTGGGCCGCGACTGAGATCGGCGTGCACGCGGCTTCGAGGTCCAGCGGCTCGATGGTGAACCCGGTCGCGTCGATGATCGTGTAGACGCCTCCGGCGCGGGGGTTGCTGGTCGCCTGGCCGCCGCACTCCACGATCTTGGCGGCGTGCCACGTCGGCCCGGCGGGCATCCCCTTCAGCAGGGGGTACGCCGCCGCCACGGCGGTGTCGGTCGCCCGGCCGGCGAGCACGACCTGGGCGCCGGCCTGGAGCGCCTCGACGATGGGCTCGTGGCCCATCAGTCCAACGATGCGGGTGCAGCTCTCGAGGGTCTCGGCGGTGAGGTCCCCCAGCGGGGGCAGCGGGTGGATCCGGCCGGCGTCGAGCGCCTCCTTGAGGTCGGCGGGGACCTGCTCGCTGTAGATCCGCGCGACCCGGAGGTCCAGGCCCTCTCCCGCCATGATCTTCTCCACCATGCCGGCGACCCAGTCGACACCGGAGTCGGTGCCGCTGGTGCCGCACGAGCCGATGATCAACGGGACGCCGGCCGTGGCGGCCGCCCGCAGTGCGCTGCGCAGGTCCCGCTCCACCGCCTTGCCCGTCGTCTTCGGCGTCGAGGAGCCGAGGTAGTAGGGCCCGGAGTCGGTCGACCCGCCGTCGATGGTGATGACGTCGATTCCGAGCGCGAGACCACGCTCGATGGTGGCTTCGTCCCAGCCCGCGCCGAGCATGCCGCTGGGCGTCAGGATCCGGACGCGCTCGGCCGGTGCGTTGTCCATGCGTTCTCATCTCGTTCGGTGAGGCTCAGTCGCGGAGGGGGAGGTTCGCGAGCACGGCGTCGGTCATCTCCTGCGTGGTGGCGGTGCCGCCCAGGTCGGGGGTGCGGGCCGCACCGCCGGCGAGGGTCCGCTCGATGCCGGCCATGAGGGCTGCCGCGGCATCCGGCCGGCCGAGGTGGTCGAGCATCATCGAGGCCGACCACAGTGCGCCGAGGGGGTTCGCGACACCCTCGCCCGCGATGTCGGGCGCGGATCCGTGCACCGGCTCGAACATCGACGGGTGCTCGCGCTCGGGGTTGATGTTGGCCGCCGGCGCGATCCCGATGCTGCCGGCGATGGCCGCCGCCAGGTCGCTCAGGATGTCGCCGAAGAGGTTGGAGCCGACGATCACGTCGTACGCCGCCGGGCGGAGCACCAGCTTCGCGACCAGGGCGTCGATGTGCTCCTGGCGCCAGGGCACGTCGTACGCCGCCGCGCGCTCGCGAACGATCTCGTCCCAGAACGGCATCGTGTGCACGATGCCGTTCGACTTGGTCGCCGAGGTCACGCTGCCTCCGCGGGAAGCGGCGAGGTCGAAGGCGTAGTCCACGATCCGGGTCACGCCGGCCCGGGTGAAGACGGCCTCCTGGACCGCCATCTCCTCCGGGAACCCGCGGTTGAGGCGACCACCGATCTCGCTGTACTCGCCCTCGACGTTCTCGCGGACGACCACGAAGTCGACGCCGTCGCTGTCGCGCAGCGGGCCCGGCAAACCGGCCATCACCTTGATCGGGCGGAGGTTGACGTACTGCCGGAACTGGCGCCGGATCGGGATGAGCAGCCCCCACAGCGACACGTGGTCGGGCACGCCCGGCCAGCCGACGGCGCCCAGCAGGATCGCGTCGTGCCCGGCGACCTGGTCGAGACCGTCCTCGGGCATCATCCGGCCGGTTTCGAGGTAGCGCTCGCACGACCAGTCGAAGTGGTCGAAGGAGAAGGAGAAGCCGTGGTGCTCGCCGAGCACCTCCAGCGCCTGCAACGCCGGCGGGATCACCTCGGTGCCGATCCCGTCGCCGGGGATGACGGCGACCTGGTACGTGGGCCGGTAGGCCGGGTTCATGCCGGCACCCCCGCGTTGACGGCGAAGCGGGCCTCGCCGGCCAGCGAGCGGACCAGCTCGGCGGCGCCCTCGAGAGCGGCTGCGGCCCGCGCCTCGGCGGTCTGCCCCGCCATATGGGAGTAGACGACGATGTCGCCGACCCCGCGCAGCGGGCTGTCCTCCGGCAGCGGCTCGGTGCAGGCCACGTCGAGGGCGGCCCCGGCGATCTCGCCGCCGCGTACGGCTGCGGCGAGCGCGTCCTCGTCGACGATCGGGCCGCGCGCGGTATTGACCAGCACGGCCGTCGGTTTCATCGCCCGGAAGGCCGCGGCGCCGAGCAGTCCCCTGCTCCGCTCGGTGAGCGCAGTGTGGACGGAGACGTAGTCGGAGGAGGCGAGCAGGTCATCGAGCCCGACGAAGCGCACGCCCTCACCGGTGGCGGACTCGCCCCGCTCGTCGGCCGGGACGCTGGTCGTGCAGAGCACGGTCATGCCGAAGGCCCGCGCCAGGGTGGCCACCAGCCGCGCGGACGCGCCGTACCCGATCAGGCCCAGGGTCGCGCCCCGCAGCTCATGACCGTCCGCACGGGGCCAACCCCCGGCGGCGACGCCGGTCGCGCTCTGCACCAGGCGGCGCGCGGCCGCGAGGAGCAGCCCGAGGGTGTACTCGGCGACGGCGTTGGCGTTGACGCCGGGAAGGTTGCTCACCGTGATGCCCAGCCGAGCGGCCGCGGCAACGTCGACGGAGTCGTAGCCGACGCCGGTGCGCACGACGACCCGCAGCGACGGGGCCTGCTCGAACACCGCGGCGGTCATCGGCTCGTTGGCGATGAGCGCTGCGTCGACCCCTTGCAGAGCGGCGACCAGCTCGTCGGGGTTCCGCTTGCCCGTCATCGGGAGGTGCACGGTCTCGTGGCCGGCACCGCGCAGGTACAGGTCGGCCTCGTCGCCGGGGCGAAGGTAGTCGGTGGTGATCAGGACACGGGACACGCGCGTTGTCCTCCTCTGTGTTGACGGTGGCTGTCATCGGTCCGTCTCTGGTGCCGGAAACCGCCCGGAAGGTCGTTTCTGGCGGGGGGTGGCGTCGGCTACATTATGTTTGCTACAGCATCACCGTCAAGTGTTGCATAGCACTGGATGCCACTGACTCGATAGGGTAGGTATCGTGGCGACCACTCCCGTTGAGACATCGAACGCCGACACGCTGGCCGACCAGACCTACCGCGCGGTTCGCACGGCGATCGCGACCGGGAAGATCAAGCCGGGTCAGCGGGTCACCGAGCGCGGCCTCGCTGAGCAGTTGTCAGTGAGCCCTACCCCGGTACGCGAGGCGATCCGCCGGCTCCAGCAGGACGGCTTGCTAGAGCGCACCGGACCGCGGACCGTGAAGGTGTCGTTCATCAGCGAGACCGCCATCCGCGACCTCGCCGAGGTGGAGATCGCGCTACGCGGCATGATCGCGAGGTTCGCCGCGCAACGCGCGACACAGGAACAGCTCGACCAGCTCGACGCGATCCTCGACGACGCCGACGACCTCTTGATCCTGATTCGCCAGCGCCGCAGCGAAGGCACACCGCAGGACCGGCATGTCAACCAGCTGCTCGACACGATGCAGCGATTCAACGAGGCGGTCGACAGTTGCGCCGGCAACCCCGTGCTGCTCCGTCTCCTAGAGCAGGCACGCGTCTTCTCCCCCTCTGGGCGACGAGCACGTTTGCTGGAGCTGCTCGCCACGAACGACGAGTTCGGCATGGATCGCTACCAGAACCACCGGCGACTCGTCCGCGCTCTGCGTGACCGCGACCCGGCCGCCGCCGAGAAGATCACCACGGAGCGCGCCCGCGCCGGCATGAGCGCCCTGCTGGAGTCGCTCGGCGCTGAATCCGACGTCTCCGGCGACACCGCCGCCGATCAGCACATCGACCTCTCGGTGTTCGGATAGTCGGGCGCGCCGTGAACGCCTCTCCCCCGCAGCGTGTACGGCGCGGACAGCGACCCGGACGCACGGTTCGTCCCTCGCCGACGAGCGGACCCCACTTGGTCGGCGTGCTCGGGACCCGGTCTATGGGTCACTCTTTGATCTGACGACGACCGCAGCCGCGACCGCCTCGCCACGGTGCACCTCTCCCACCCGGCCGAGACCCCGGTCCGCGACCGCGAGGACGAGGGCGAGCCCGGCGAACACGAGGGCGCAGAGTCCGAGGATGTGCATGCCCGATGTCGTCGCGCCGTCATCGAGGACGGCGCCGACCGTCGCGGCCGCGACCAGAGCGCCGAGGTACATCGACATGCTCTGCAGGCCGGCCGAGGAGGCCAGGCGGTCGGGTTCGGCCTGGTGGTACAGCGCGTTCTGGTTGGCCAGGTTGAGCAGTCCCTGCGGGACGCCGACGAGGACGGCGATGACGACGAGGGCGATCACCGGGACGTCCTCGCCGATCACCACCAGTGCGGAGCAGATCGTGACCTGGACGGCACTGCCGACGATGAGCTTGCCTCTGACCGACTGCCGGCGGCCGGTGGCCGCGGCGACGGCGATCGCCACCAGGAAGGTCGGGATGATCAGCAGGCCCGCCTGTCCCGGGTCGAGGCCGCGGCCTTCCTGGAGCCACTGGGTATAGCCGAAGAGAAAGAGGTAGGTGACGGTCGCGGTCAGCAGGTTCCGGGCGTAGGTCGCAACCAGTGGTGCGTTACCGAGGAGCAGGCGCAGGTCGATGAACGGCTCGGCGACACGAAGCTCGACGTACACAAAGGCGACGCCGGCCACAGCAGCGACCACCAGGAGCGGCCACAGGCCGACGTCTCGCTCCAGCAGAACCAGCATCGCACACACCAGGAACACCCCGAAGAGCGCGGCACCCAGCGGATCGAACCGCGGCCGCGGGCCGCCGCCGATGCGGTCGTGGCGCGGCAACAGCCACGCACCCACCCCAAGGCAAGCCAGAGAGAGGGGGATGTTCACCGCGAAAGTGCTACGCCACCCCGCGACGCCGATGAGGAGCCCGCCCACGGGCGGACCGAGGACGGCGAAGGTCTGGTTGGTCACCGAGAGGAGCGTGAGGATCCCGGCCGGGCTCGCGCGGCCGGTACGAAGGGCCTCGCTCCGAATGAGGTACATCGAGGACGGATAGCTGGCGCAGGTGCCGATGCCGAGCAGCACCCGGGCGGCGACCAGCGTGCCGAGATCCTGCGCGACCAGGCCGAGCAGACCCGCGAGCCCGACCAAGGCGCTGCCGGCCAGGTAGAGCCGACGCGGACCGAGGACGTCGACCAGACGACCGACCACCGGCTGGCCCACCGCCGTGGCGAGGTACAGCCCTGAGACCAGCCACGCGGTGCGCGTGGGGGAGACGTCAAGAGCCCGGCCGATCGGAACCAGGGAGACCGCGATGATCGATGAGTTGACCGGGTTGAGCATCGAGCCGAGCACCATCGGCGCGACCAGCCGGCGGTCGAAGGCGGTCCGGCTCATGGAGCCCTTCATGGGGTGTTCATCCGGCCGGGGTCCGCCGATCCACCGGATCGATGGGCACTGGCGGGGAAGACGGGCCTCGTTGTCGCCTAGTCCTTGATCGTCGCAGGAACACCGTGAAGGAGGTTCAGCGCGCTGGAGTCGAGCATGTCGACGTAGTGGACGATGACCGCCTCCCAGGTCTGGGGCACGTACTTCGAGGTCGCGGTGTGCACGATGACGTTGTGGACCATCTCCAGCGGGAGGCCCTTGTTCCACATCTTGTGCGCACCGTAGAAGCCGTGCTGGATCAGGTGACCGAAGCGCGAGGCCCGCCCTCCCTTCTCGGACGGCTCGAACTCCAAGAGCTTGCTGACGTCGTGCAGGTTGGCCGCGGCGATCAGCAGATCCCGATCGAACGGAATCCCCTGCACGCGCTCGACGACCTCGGCGACCGCCACCGCCATCTGCGTAGTGGAACGCGTGTGCTCGACGAGCTTGACGCTGGCGGGAACCTTGTACGGGTGCTTGGGCACGTCGCCGACGGACTGCCAGCCGCTCTCGTTCAGCACCTCCTGCCAGATCTCGACAACGGTCTCGCGAAGGGTGTCGTCGGCGACGTCCCGCAGCTCAGGGAAGGTGTCGAGGATCTCCTCGGCGGTCGCCTTGTTCGCGGTGGCGGTGGCGGTGGCGGGGAGGGCGGTGTCGGCCATATCGCTCTTTCCTTGGGACACTGTTGCACCCGCAGTTTGCTGTAGCATCCACCGCAAGTCAACCATCGCACCGTCACCTCGGCCAAGCACAGCCAGGCTGCCGGTACTCCCGGTACCGATGGGCGACTTCACCACCAACGGCAAGCCGCCAACCAGCCATGGTCATCACCCGGCCTGGCTGGATTATTGGTGGTCGTCCCACGATCCCTGGGGCGGTGCGCCCGTCAGTGGAGTGGTGTCGAGGTACCTGGGCTCCAGAACGCGCTCGGTGAACCTCCAGCCATCCGGGGTGCGCTGGTAGTGGTCGTGGAACAGGCCGTACATGACGACCGACCTGCCGTCGCGCTGGCGACCGATCTCGAAGATGTAGTCCCGGCCGGTCGCGGTGTCGCCATCGACCTGAATCGGGCCCGAGTGCGAGTTCTGCACCCAGAACTCCCACGCACTCTGCAGCCGTTCGATCCCGTCGCGGATATTCTTCCGCCCGACGAGCTCGACGTTGGCGAAGGGGAGCTGCCACACCGCGTCCTTGGTGAACAACGACGCGAAACGGTCGTAGTCGCCGAGCATGGGCGCGTCGACGTGCTCGCCGCGCAGCGCCTCGATCTCGACGCGGTCAGCGATGACCGCAAAGTCACTCATCTATGTCCTCCATGATGTCGCTGAGTGCTCTTCTCAGTGGTACGACCAGTGGCCGCGGATGTGCCGGGCCGGTTCGGCGGGGCCGGCGTGCTGGGCGTTCCGGCTGTGATCGCGTACACGGTGGTGGTCGGGATGGTCACCAGCCGTACGGACCGAATCGTCCCCAACTGACGAACGTGGCGAGCACCAGCAGGATGGTGGTGACCGGCACAGCGGACGACTCCTTACGACGGACGTGCATGGCCATCGCCAGGAGCATCAAGATCGCCAGCCCGGCCCCGGCGATCGGGGTCAGGACGTGGGCGATTCCGATCGCGGCCGGCACGACCAGTCCGATCGCGCCGAGCAGTTCCATGACACCGATGAATCGCAGCGTTGCCAGAGAGACGTCCTTCACCCAGGGATACTTGCCGGCCAGCTTGTTCTTCGGCTGGGCGAGTTTCTGCAGGCCGGACATGACGAAGATGGCCGCCAGGAGCGCCTGAACGACCCACAAGAACACGTTCATCAAAAGGTCTTTTCTGTTGGTGTGAAAAGGTTTTCACGGGCCTCATTTCGGCGACTGGGGAGCCATCTCCGCCGCCAGGTCATGAGGGGCCTGCGGGGATCACTCCGAGCTGTCGCATCTGCGAGAGGACGTCGACGACCCCCCAGGTCTCGGTGATCCGCCCGTCCTCGAATCGAACGATCATGATTTCCTGCCAGGTGACGGCCTTTCCGGTGGGCGGGATGCCCATGTACTCGCCCTGATGGGTTCCGCTCACGGTGTTCCTGGAGACGACTTTGTCCCCCTCGGCGATCACGTCCTCGGTCGTGATGTGCAGGTCAGGGAAGGCGCCGAGGAGCTTGGTGAACACCTCTTTGATCGCCTCGACTCCCGTCGTTCCGATCGGCAGGGGAGTGCGGATCAGAACGTCCGGGTCGAAGACCTCGTCGAAGGTCGTGGAGATGAGGTCCGCATCACCGCTGTTGACCGCCTGGGTCCCGCGGTTGCACGTCGCCTTGTTGATTGCTGTCTGGTCTTCGGACATGTGTTTCTCCTCGGATCGCCATGGACGTTCAGTGGCGGCCACGACTCGAAGGTCCGGCCGTCCGCCGCCGAGCATCGCGGGCTACCTGGACGCAGACGTCGGCCCCGCTCCGCAACTCGTGCGGAGGGCGGAAGAAGTAGTCGCTCTTATCCAGGCGACGAACGAACACGCGTCCAGGGGACAACCCGGGTCAGAAAAGTTCGAGGCGGCGGGCCAGGAACCTCCGCTCGGGGGGTGACGTGGCGAGGTCGAGCGCCCGGCGATACGCGGATCTGGCCTCTCCGTCGCGGCCGAGACGCCGCAGCAGCTCGCCCCGGGTCGAATGGAAGTAGAGGTAGCCGTCCAGGTCGAGGCCGTCGACCGCGCGCAGTGCCGTGGCGGGGTCGCCGGCCTGGGCGAGCGCCGCGGCGCGGTTGAGCTCGACCACCGGCGAGCCGGTGAGTTCGACCAGCCTCTGGTACATCGCGGCGACCTGCTTCCAATCGATCTGAGCTCGCGTCTGCAACGAGGCGATCGCGGCCTGGACGACGTAGGGGCCGCGCCCGCCCAGGGCGATCGCCCGATCGAGCGCGGCCCGCCCCGTCGCGAGCTGGCGCTTGTCCCAGAGCGAGCGGTCCTGGTCCTCGAGCAGCACGAGATCGTCGCCGGCGAACCGGGCCTGCCGCCTGGCCTGGTGGATCAGCATCAGGGCGAGCAGCCCATGTGCCTCCGGCTCGTCCGGCATGAGCGCGGCGAGCACTCCGCCAAGGTGGACGGCTTCGGCGCCGAGGTCGATCCGGCCGCTGTAGCCCTCGTTGTAGATCAGGTAGATGACGGCCAGCACGGCGTCGAGACGGTCCGCCAGCAGGTGCGCACCGGGCACCGCGAACGGGATCCCGGTCGCCTTGATCTTGGCCTTGGCGCGGGCCAGGCGGCGCTTCATGGTCTCTTCGGAGACGAGGAAGGCCCGGGCGATCTCGGCGGTCTCCAGGCCGCCGAGGGCCCGCAGCGTGAGCGCCACCTGCCCCTCCAGCGGCAGCGCCGGATGGCAGCAGGTGAAGATCAGCTCAAGTCGTTCGTCCTTGATCCCGCTCTCGTCGAACTCGTCCATCGCAGCGGCCTCCGGCACCGTCAGCAGGGGGATCTTCTCGGCCAGGGTGCGTTCCCGGCGGATCCGGTCGATCGCCCGGTTGCGGGCCGTCGTCACCAGCCACGCACCCGGGGTGTCCGGCACGCCCGACACCGGCCAGCGCTCCGCCGCGATCGCGAACGCCTCCTGCGCGGCGTCCTCCGCCTTGTCGAAATCACCCAGGAATCCGACCAGCGAGGCCAGTACCCGGCCCCATTCCTCCCTGAAGGTCTTCTCAAGCACGCTCATGGCCGGACCAACGGCCGTATCTCCACGGTGCCCCCGAGCCGGGCGGCCGGGATGCTCGCGGCCAGCTCGATCGCCTCGTCCAGGTCGGCCGCCTCGATGAGGCCGATTCCGCCGAGCACCTCCTTGGTGTCCGCGAACGGGCCGTCGGTCATCAGCGTCCGGCCCCCGACCACGCGCACACTGGTCGCCGTCTCGACCGACTGCAGTTGCGCGTGGAGGACGCAGCGGCCGTCATCGGCCAACGCACGATAGTCGGCGTTGGCCACGTCACGGTCCGCATCGGACAACCCCTCATGGGAGCCGGGTTCGACGTAGATCAGCAGGGCGTACTGCATCGCGACCTCCAGGGCAGTGGACTCTCACCCCTACGACGAACGAGCAGCCGCACATGGGACATCACCGATGCTTCGAATTCCGGCTCTCCGCCAGGGCTCGCCGCCAATCCGGTGCGGGGCCACCCGGTCCCCCGCCGCGGTCAGCATGTCGTTCCCGGGCCAACCGTCAGTCCGCGGAAGGAAGCCTCCACCGGGAGGTGAGGGCCGACCGGTGCGGTGCGGCGGTTCGGCGCCTGGCAGAGGCCGTTTCCGGCTGTACGAGTGTGTCCGGCGTACAGGCTGACAACACGGATCTTCTTGAGGACAACCTGAGCGATCGGTGACGGTGGCCACAGCCGCGGGATTCGCTCCCCCGTCGCCCGCGTTCAGGAGATCACATGAACCTGCCGTCCTTTGCCACCGCCCTCCTGGGGGCGGCCTTGCTCACTTCTCTGACCGGGGCGGCTGAGACGCCGGCGCGGGCGGACGAGGCCAAGGCACTTCCGAGCTTGAACATGGAGGCCACCGTCAAGGCGGCGCAGATCGACCCGCGGCGGGCCGGCAACACGCTGACCCCGGGCGCCAAGGCCGGCGTCCTGCTCGTCGAGCGGGCGCTGCGCGATCGGAACCTGCTGGACGCACGGTGGGTGGACGGCCACTTCGGCACCACGACGGTCGCCGCCTACGCGAAGTACCAGAGGTCGCTCGGCTACACCGGTCTCGACGCCAACGGCCTGCCCGGCAAGACGTCCCTCGCCAAGCTGGGAGCCGGCCGCTTCACGGTCACCCGCACGATCGGCCCGGGTGCCCGCGTCTCCACCGGCGGCGTCATCGTCAACACCCGCACGCGGGACATGCTGGCCGAGGCGGAGCGGCTGCTCGGCCGCGACCTCGTGCTCGAGCAGGGGTCGTACAACCCCGGCGGCGACCCCACGTCCGCGGGCACCCACGACGGCGGCGGCGTCGTCGACATCTCGGTCAAGGGGATGAGCTCCGCCACCCGGACCGCGGCCGTCCGCGCGCTGCGCCGGGTCGGCTTCGCGGCCTGGGTGCGCAGCCCCGACCAGGGCGACTGGCCGTGGCACATCCACGCCGCCGCCATCAGCGACACCGACCTCTCCAGCCAGGCCCAGCACCAGACGGGCGACTACTACCTCGGCCTGAACGGGCTCGCCAACCGTAATCCGGACGACGGCCCGAAGGTGACCATCCGCACCTGGGAGGAGTACCAGCGCCGCTGACCTCCCCCGCCAACCCCAGGATTCGCGAACAGAAGGAGAGAAGTATGAGCACGCTCAGCAAGATCCTCACCGCGACGACCGCCGCCGTCGCGCTCGGCGGGGCCGCGGCCGCCCTCGCATCGCCCGCCTCGGCCGCGGCCCGCAACGGCGTCTGTGAGAGCGGCGAGTTCTGCTACTACTACAACAGCAACAACGCGGGGTCGGTCTCGGACTTCACGGGATCGATCGCCAACTACGGCACCGAGCAGCCGTCCTGCTACGACTTCAAAGGCCCGGGCAACGGCAAGGGCCAGTGCATCAAGAACGAGGCCGCCTCGGTCTGGAACCGCAGCGGCAAAACCGTCCGCGTCTACTACAA
>NZ_SMLC01000093.1 GCF_004349245.1 Actinomadura sp. 6K520
GGGGGCGGCGGCGGCCAGGACCTCCAGGTAGTGCGGGTTGGTCATCACGCCCAGGATGTTGCCGAACGGGTCGACGACCGACGCGGTGGCGAACCCCGTCCCCTCGCCCCGCTCGGTGATCTCCTCGTGCAGGGTGGCGCCCATCGACAGCAGCCGCTCCACCGCCCCCTCCAGATCGTCGACGTGCCAGAACATCACCGCGCCGCCCGGGCGGGGGTCCGCGCCGCCGGGGCGGAACCGGTTGTCGATCAGGCCCAGCTCGTGCCGGTAGTCCCCGACCCGGAACTCGTAGTACCCGGCGCGGCCGTCGGGGCCGGGCACGCTGAAGTACGGCCGGACGCCCAGGAGCTCGGCGTACCAGTCCTTGGCGGCCTCCAGGTCGTCGGCCCAGAAGCTGATGGTGGCGAATCCGCGCAGCATGGCGTTCCTCCGTTCACGGGGGCCGGAACCGGTGTCCGGCCCGTCCCTCCCGACGCTAGGACCCCGATAGGACGGTGAAAGTCCTAATGGGGCGGCAGGATGGAACGCATGCGAGATCCGTCCGCACGGCTGCTGCGGCTGCTGTCCCTGCTCCAGACGCCCCGCGAATGGCCGGGCACCGAGCTCGCGGGCCGCCTCGGCGTCACCGCCCGCACCGTCCGCCGCGACATCGACCGGCTGCGCGAACTCGGCTACCCCGTCCGCGCCACCCGCGGCAGCACCGGCGGCTACCGGCTCACCGCCGGCACCGCGATGCCGCCGCTGCTGCTGGACGACGACGAGGCCACCGCCATCGCGATCGGGCTGCGCACCGCCGCCGCGGGCGCCGTCACCGGCATCGAGGACGCATCCCTGCGCGCCCTGGCCAAGCTGGAGCAGGTCCTGCCGCACCGGCTGCGGCACCGCGTGGCCGCGCTGAGCGAGGCGGCGGTGCCGCTGCCGCCCCAGGACGGCGCCCCGCCCGCCGCCGACCCCGGCGTGCTGGCCCTGCTCGCCGCCGCCTGCGTCACCCGCGAGAAGGTCCGCTTCGCCTACACCGCCGCCGGCGGGCGGCGGACGCGGCGGCTGGCGCAGCCGCACCGGCTGGTCACCGCGGCGCGCCGCTGGTACCTGGTCGCCTACGACGAGGACCGCGCGGACTGGCGCACCTTCCGCGCCGACCGGATCACCGAGCCGCACGCCACCGGGGTGCGCGGCCCCGAACGCCGGCTGCCCGGCGGCGCCGACGCCGCGGCCTGGGCCATGGACGCCCTCGCCGGCGGATCCGGGACGATCCGGGCGCGGCTGCTGCTGCACGTCCCCATCGAGGAGGCCGCCGAGCACGTCACCGCCTGGCAGGGCGTCCTGGAACCGGTCGACGGGCACACCTGCCGCCTGCACACCGGCTCGGACTCCCTGCGGTTCCTGGCCTACCGGATCGCCCTGCTGCCCGTCGACTACACCCTGCTCGACCCGCCCGAGCTGGCCGGGCACCTGGCCGCCATCGCCCGCCGCGCCGCCGGCGCCGTCCGCGGCTTCACCCCCTGATGGGAGCCACCGGGCCGGGCCGCGCGGTCAGCCGGTGGCGCGGCGGACCCGGGCCGCCTCGCGCAGCACCGCGTGGGCGTCGGCGACCGGGCCCACGTGCCCGAGCTTGTCGGGGTTGAGGACGGTGCGGATCGTCTGGATCCGCCCGCCGGCGATGTCGAGGGTCCAGGTGTTGATGACCTTGCCGTCGCGGTCGCGGAAGATCGCGCCCGGCTGGCCGTTCACCCGGTGCGCCTGCACGGTGCCGCCGATCCGCGTGAACGGCCCCACCAGCGCGGCCAGGGTCCGCGCCACGTTCCCGGCGCCGGCCACGCCCGCGCCCCAGCGCGGGGCCTTGCCGCCGCTGTCGGCGACCAGCCGCACGTCCGCGGCCAGCAGCTCCCGCAGCCCGTCCAGGTTCCCCTCCCGGAACGCGTCCAGGAACCGCCCGGCGAGCCGCTCGCCCTCCCGGCGGTCGGCGTCGAACCGCGGCCGGCCCGCGTCCATGTGGCGGCGCGCCCGCACCGCCAGCTGCCGGCACGCCGCCTCCGACCGCCCCACGGCCGTCGCTATCTCGGCGAAGCCGAACCCGAACACCTCCCGCAGCACGAACACCGCCCGCTCCAGCGGGCTGAGCCGCTCCAGGAGCAGCAGCGCCGCCGTCGACACCGAGTCGGCCAGCTCCGCCGAGCGCTCGGGGTCCTGGTAGGGGTCGGCCAGCAGCGGCTCGGGGAACCACGGCCCGGCGTACTCCTCCCGCCGGACACGGGCCGAGCGCAGCACGTCGATGGAGATCCGGGTCACCACCGCCGCCAGGTACGACTTGACCGACGCCGGCACCGTGGGGGACGCCGCGTACCGCAGCCAGGACTCCTGGACCGCGTCCTCGGCCTCCCCCACGCTGCCGAGGATGCGGTAGGCGATGGAGAACAGCAGCGGCCGCAGCTCCTGGAACTCCTCGGCGCGGGTCACGCCAGCTCCTCCGCGAACCCCGCACGCCAGGACGGGTACCGCGGCCGCCAGCCGAGCTCCCGCTTGGCCTTGCCGTTGGAGAACCCGCGGCCCTGCGTCATCATCGTCACCGCCACCTCCCCCGCCAGCGGCCGGGCCAGCCACGCCGGAACCCGCATCGGCCGCTTGGCGCCCGCGCGTTCGGCCAGGTAGGGCAGCCACTGCGCGGCCGGGGCCGGCTCGTCGTCGACGATGTTGAACACCCCGGCGGCCCGCTGCTCCACGGCCAGCACGGTCGCGCTCGCCGCGTCGTCCAGGTGCACCCACGAGCAGTGCCCCGTGCCGCCGCCCACGACCGGGAACTGCCGCTTGCGCACCGGTTCGACCAGGTCGTCGGTGGCGCCGGGACCGTAGAACCAGCCGTAGCGCAGGACCGCGCCGCCGGCCCTGACCACCGCGTCCTCCACGTGGGCGAGCGCGGCCATCCCCGGCTCGGCCGGCGTCCCGGTCATGGGGTCCAGCGGGTCCTGCTCGGTCTTCACCCAGCCGCCCGACCGTATCCCGTTCCACGCGGCGTAGCCCTGCGCGACGAAGCCGTCCACGCCGGTCGCCTCGGCCGCGGCCAGCAGGTGGTCGGTGCCCTCGGTGCGCAGCCGGTTGGTGCCGGCGAACCACCGGTCCATGTGCTTCATGTCGGGCTTGCCGGCGTGCCCCACCGATATCGCGGTCATCTGGTGCACGATCACGTCCGGCCGCGCCTTGGCCACCGCCTCGCCGACCGACTGCGCGTCCAGCCCGTCCATCACGACGCCCTCGGCCCCCAGCCGGTCCAGCGCCTCCAGCTTGGCCGCGCTCGTCGTCGTCGCCGTCACCTCGTGCCCGCGCGCCACCAGCTGCGGCACCAGCCGCCGCCCCAGCACACCACTGCCGCCCGCAACGAACACCCGCATGGCCGTCACCTCCCGATCGGAAACCTTCCCTTCGCGACCCGAGACGAGACGGCCGGGCCCCCTGTGACATGCGCGCGCACGACACCCGGAGGACACCGGCCCCGGTGGTGCGGAAGGCCGGCGGTGCGGAACGCCGGGGTGTCAGTCCAGGGACGTGTCGCCCAGGGATTCGAGCAGGGTGCGCAGGGCGCCGGCGAGGCGCTCGCGGGCGGCCGGGTCCAGCGCGGCCAGCAGCCGGTGCTCGTTGGCGGAGTGCTCGCCGACCAGCTCGTCCACCAGCTCGAGCCCGCGGCCGGTCAGCCGGATCCGGACCGACCGCCGGTCCCCGGTGTCACGGACCCGCTCCACCAGGCCCTTGGCCTCCAGCCGGTCGATCCGGTTGGTGATCGCCCCCGAGGTGACCATCGACGCCTTCAGCAGCGCACCGGCCGTCAGCTCGTAGGGGGCGCCGTGCCGCCGCAGCGTCGCCAGGACGTCGAACTCCCACGTCTCCAGGCCCCGCTCGGCGAAGAAGGACTTCAGCTCCCGGCCCAGGAGCTGCTGCGCCCGGGAGATCCGCCCCACGACGCCCATCGGGGAGGCGTCCATGTCGGGACGCTCACGCGCCCACTGCGCCAGGATCGCGTCCACCGCGTCGGCCATCGCCCCGCCCCTCCCCGGATCATCTCAACGTTGAGATTATCAATCGGGGAACGGTCCCGCCGCGGAAACCCCCGAACGGCGACGGATCAGGCCACGCGCCGGGCGCGCGACCCTCCGGCGGTCACCCGGTCACCTTGTCCAGGAACGCGTGCAGGTTGACCCGGATGCGGGCGACCCTGTCCTCCAGGGACAGGGACTCCTCCAGGTCCCCGCCCGCGACCGACCGCTTGGTGCCCCGCACGTACAGCGAGCAGTCCAGGTCGCCGCAGAGGTAGCGCCCGACCGAGTTGCCCTGGCGTCCGGCCTCACCCGTGCGGCGGGCCGTCATCAGCGACACCGCGCCGCCGGTGCGGGTGGTCAGGCACAGCGAGCACATGCTGCGCGCGGTGAAGCCGCGGGGCGCGCCCGACGCCGCCCGCAGCGCTATCCCGGTGGGACGCCCGCCGCGCTCGGCGACCAGGTAGGCGCGTTCGGGCGCGCGGGGATCGCGCCAGCCCAGGAAGTCCAGGTCGTCCCAGGGCAGGCCGGTGAAGTCCCTCGGCAGGGCGAGCCGCCGCGCCTCGCCCCTGGAGCAGTTGACGAAGGACGCGCGGAGGTCACGTTCGGTGACTGGTTCCATGTGCGGCGAGGCTAGCTTTCCTAATAGCATTAGGCAAACGCATTATCTGCTTAGGTGAATCTGGAGGGACCCATGGCACGCGCGGGCGTGACCGCCGAACGCCTCACCCGGGCGGCGGCGGAACTGGCCGACGAGGTCGGCTTCGGCGAGGTGACCCTCGCGGCGCTGGCCCGTCGCTTCGGCGTGAAGGAGGCCAGCCTGTACTCCCACGTCAGGAACGCCCGCGACCTCAGGACCCGGGTCGCGCTGCTGGCGCTGGCCGAACTCGCCGACACGGTCGCGGACGCGATCGCCGGCCGCGCCGGCAAGGACGCGCTGGCCGCCTTCGCGGGCGCCTACCGCGACTACGCCAAGCGCCACCCCGGCCGGTACACCGCCGCGCGGTTGGAACTCGACCCCGAGACGGCCGCCCGGAGCGCGGGCAGGCGGCACTCCGAGATGACCCGGGCGATCCTGCGCGGCTACGCGCTGGAGGAACCCGACCAGACCGACGCGGTGCGGATGCTGGGCAGCATGTTCCACGGCTTCGTGAGCCTGGAGACCGCGGGAGCGTTCGCCCACCACCCCAGGGAGGCCGACGCCTCCTGGTCCAGGACCCTGGACGCCCTCGACAGCGCCCTGCGGAACTGGCCGGCGCCCTGACGCCGCTCCCCCGGATACCCCCGGATGCCCCCGGCACCGGCGCCGCCGGACCGATCAGGATTGGAGAAGCGGCGGCCGGGCGCCGCCGCTAACGTGATCATCATGTACCGCACCTTGCCGCCGGGCCGGGGCCGATGAGCGCCGGACCCCGCTCCCGCGCCCGGCGCCGCCGCGACACCGAGCACCGGCTCGCCCGCGACGTCGACCTGTGGGTGGCCACCGCGTCGCCGGACGGGGCGCCGCATCTGGTGCCGCTGTCCTTCGACTGGGACGGCGAGGCGCTGCTGCTGGCCACCCTCGCGGCGAGCCCCACCGGCCGGAACCTGGCCGCCGCCCGCGCCGTCCGCCTCGGCCTGGGCCCCACCCGCGACGTCACCATGATCGACGGCGAGGTCGAGGTCCTGGAGATCGGCGCGCTGCCGCGGCCCGCCGGCGACCGGTTCGCCGCCCGCACCGGCTTCGACCCCCGCGCCGAGGACGCCCCGTACCTGTGGTTCCGCGTCCGCCCCCGCCGCGTCCAGGCCTGGCGCGAGGCGGACGAGCTGCCCGGCCGCGACCTCATGCGCGACGGCCGCTGGCTGCCCTGACACCCGGCCCCGCGGGCCGTGGCGACCGCGACGACCGCGGCGGCCGCACCCGCCGGAGCTGGTTAGATCGAACCTGGCGACGCCGACGGAGACGGGGAGGCGGCGCCGCACACAGATGGAGACGAATGAGCATGTCCACCACGACCGACGCCACACCCCCGGCCGCGGCGCACGCCGCCGACAGCCATGACCTGATCCGCGTCCACGGGGCACGCGAGAACAACCTCAAGGACGTCAGCATCGCGATCCCCAAGCGCCGGCTGACGGTGTTCACCGGCGTGTCCGGCTCGGGCAAGAGCTCGCTGGTGTTCAACACGATCGCGGCCGAGTCGCAGCGGCTGATCAACGAGACATACAGCACCTTCGTCCAGGGCTTCATGCCGACGCTGGCGCGGCCCGACGTCGACGTCCTCGACGGCCTCACCACCGCGATCATCGTCGACCAGCAGCGGATGGGCGCCGACCCCCGCTCCACGGTCGGCACCGCCACCGACGCCAACGCCATGCTGCGCATCCTGTTCAGCCGGCTCGGGCGGCCGCACATCGGCACCGCCAAGGCGTTCTCCTTCAACGTCGCCTCGATCAGCGGAGCCGGCGCGGTCACCTACGAACGCGGCGGCAAGACCGTCAAGGAGAAGCGCGAGTTCACCGTCACCGGCGGCATGTGCCCGCGCTGCGAGGGCCGCGGCTCGGTCACCGACTTCGACCTGACCGCCCTGTACGACGACTCCAAGTCGCTGCGCGAGGGCGCCCTCACCATCCCCGGCTACACCATGGACGGCTGGTACGGCCGCATCTTCATGGGCTCGGGCTTCTTCGACCCCGACAAGCCGATCCGCGACTACACCGGCACCGAGCTGCACGACCTGCTCCACAAAGAGGTCACCAAGATCAAGGTCGACGGCATCAACGTCACCTACGAGGGCCTGATCCCCCGGATCCAGAAGTCGTTCCTGTCCAAGGACCGCGAGGCGATGCAGCCGCACATCCGCGCGTTCGTGGACCGGGCGATCACCTTCACCGCCTGCCCCGACTGCGAGGGCACCCGCCTCAACGAGACCGCCCGCTCCTCCAAGATCAACGGCGTCGGCATCGCCGACGCCTGCGCGATGCAGATCAGCGACCTCGCCGAATGGGTCCGCGGCCTCGACGAGCCGTCGGTGGCGCCGCTGCTGGAGTCACTGCGGCAGACCCTGGACTCGTTCGTGGAGATCGGGCTGGGCTACCTGTCCCTGGACCGGTCGTCCGGCTCCCTGTCGGGCGGCGAGGCGCAGCGCACCAAGATGATCCGCCACCTGGGGTCCTCCCTCACCGACGTCACCTACGTGTTCGACGAGCCCACCATCGGGCTGCACCCCCACGACATCCAGCGGATGAACAACCTGCTGCTGCGGCTGCGCGACAAGGGCAACACCGTCCTGGTCGTGGAGCACAAGCCCGAGGCCATCGCCGTCGCCGACCACGTCGTGGACCTCGGCCCCGGCGCCGGCACCGCGGGCGGCACCGTCTGCTTCGAGGGCACCGTCGAGGGGCTGCGCACCAGCGGCACCGTCACCGGCCGCCACCTCGACGACCGCGCCGCCGTCAAGAAGACGGTCCGCGAACCCGCCGGGGCCCTGGAGATCCGCGGCGCGAACAGGCACAACCTGCGCGACGTCGACGTCGACATCCCCCTCGGGGTCCTCACCGTCGTCACCGGCGTCGCCGGATCCGGCAAGAGCTCCCTCATCCACGGCTCGATCCCCGCGGGCGCCGGCGTCGTGTCGGTCGACCAGGGCGCCATCCGCGGCTCCCGGCGCAGCAACCCGGCCACCTACACCGGCCTCCTGGACCCCATCCGCAAGGCGTTCGCCAAGGCCAACGGCGTCAAGCCCGGACTGTTCAGCGCCAACTCCGAGGGCGCCTGCCCCAACTGCAACGGCGCCGGAGTCATCTACACCGACCTGGCCATGATGGCCGGCGTCGCCACGACCTGCGAGGAGTGCGAGGGCAAGCGGTTCCAGTCCTCGGTGCTGGAGTACACCTTCGGCGGACGCGACATCGCCCAGGTCCTCACGATGCCGGTGTCGGAGGCCGAGGAGTTCTTCGGCACCGGCGACGCCCGCACACCCGCCGCCCACAAGATCCTGGCGCGGCTCTCCGACGTCGGCCTCGGCTACCTCACCCTCGGCCAGCCGCTCACCACCCTGTCCGGCGGCGAGCGGCAGCGCCTCAAGCTGGCCACCCACATGGCCGACAAGGGCGGCGTCTACATCCTGGACGAGCCGACCACCGGCCTGCACCTCGCCGACGTCGAGCAGCTGCTCGCTCTCCTGGACCGCCTCGTCGACGCCGGCAAGTCGGTCATCGTCATCGAGCACCACCAGGCCGTCATGGCCCACGCCGACTGGATCATCGACCTCGGCCCCGGCGCCGGGCACGACGGCGGCCAGATCGTGTTCGAGGGCACGCCGGCCGAGCTCATTTCCGCCCGCTCCACCCTCACCGCCGAGCACCTGGCGTCCTACACCGGCGCCTGAGCTCCCGGGACGAGTCCCTCCTTCGTCCTCGGACACCCCCGGGAGCGGCACACGGCCCCCGGGGCGATGCCGCAGGCCCCGCCGAAGGGGCCTGCAGTGATCGCGGCATTGCCCCAGGGGGTCCGGGGACGTTCAGGGCCGGTCGCGGGCCCTGAGGTGGAACCGCTCGGCGTCTAACGGGTCGCCAGCAGGAGAATCACCAGCGTGTGGTCGCTGGAGGACACCTTCACCCGGATGCGCCCACTCGGTCTGCTGCCCGCGCTCCCGGCGGCCCCGCCGTCCTCGCCTCACACGTCGACGCAGAACCGCCCGTGACCGGCCCCGTCCGGCATCCCATCACCCGCTTGTCCGGCCTGTCCGCTCTGCCCGCCCTCGCCGCGGCCTGAACCGTCCGTCCTGAATTCATCGGCCGGGGGCGGAGGCGGCGGGGCGCGCCCTCACCGCCCCCGCCGAGAAGACGCCGCGTGAGGAGGTTATGCCGCGGAGATGGTCAGCACGCCGAGAAGGGAAGCGGCGATCCCGAGACGCTGCGGACGTGCCAGCCGTTCGTTGAGGAAGACCCGGGCCAGGGTCATCGTGACGATGGTGTGGAGTGAGCCGAGGACGGCGGCGATGCTCACCAGGCCGTGGGTCGAGGCGGTCGCGTAGAGGGCGTCGGCGGTGACGATGAGGACGCCGATCCCCGCGACCGCGGGGAGGTCGGTCCGCGAGAGGGCGACGCGATGGCGCTTGAAACCGACGGCCGCCGCGACGACCGCCGCGACGACCGTGGTGGCGGTGAGGCGAGCGGTCAGCAGCGCCCAGCCGACGTCGCCCTCGCTTGCGCCGTCCATGGTGAAGAAGAACGTGCCGAAGCCGAGGGCCGCCAGCAGCCCGTACAGGACGCTAGGCAGAGACCGCGGGGCCGCGCCCTCATCGCCGCCGGGCCGCCACGAGGTGATGACGAGCCCGAGCAGCGCCAGCCCCAGGCCGCCGAACTGGATCGCCCCGGGGACCTCACCGGTCGCCAGCCCCGCCAGGAGCGGGACGACCGGCGCGGTCGCGGCGATCGGGGCGACGATGCTCATCCTGCCGACCGCGAGGCCGCGGTAGAGCGCGGCGACGCCCACCGTCTCGGCGACCCCGGCGGCGGCGGCCTGGCCGAGCGACCTCGTGTCCGGCAGGCTCGCACCGCGTACGGTCACCAGGACCGTCACCAGGACCAGGGCGGTCGACTGCGAGACCAGCAGGACCGTGAGCAGCGGCGCGGAGCGGCTCTTCAGCCCGCCGAGGAAGTCGGAGGCCCCCCAGCCGAGACCCGCCCCCAGCGCGAGCGCGATGGCGATCATGCCAGCGGACCCGCGGTGTGTTCGAGGATCGCCGGGATGACGATGTCCCATCGGTGGCGGGGGAAGACCTCGTGGCCGGTCCCCTCCAGCGGGACGAAGCGGGCGCCGGGGATCTCCGCGGCGAGCGCGCGGCCGTGCCCGACCGGGAAGAACGGGTCTTCGGTGCCGTGGAACACCAGCGTCGGAGCGGCGACCCGGCCGAGCCGCCCACGCCAGGGCTCGCCCGCGTCGATCATGAACGGGTTGGTGAGCTGCGCGGCGACGTCGGCGGTCCGGTCCACGACGCGCTCGGCCGCCGCCCGCATGCCGTCCCGGTCGAACGGGCGGGACCGCGCGGCGAAGGGCCGTTCGGCCTCGACCAGATGGTCGATGACCGCGGCCCGGTCGGACCAGTCGGGCTCGGCGGGCTCCTCCGCGAAGAGCTCCTGGATCTCCCGCGCCATCTCCGGCAGATCGGCGTGCTGATGACCGGGGCCGCCGGGCGTGGAGGAGGCGAGGATCAGCGAGGCCACCCGGCCGGCGTGGTCGAGGGCCAGCAGCTGGGCGACCGCCGCCCCCTGCGACATGCCGACCACGTGGGCGGCGGTGATGCCGAGCGCGTCCAGCAGCGCGGCGGCGTCCGCGACCAGGTCGCCGAGCCCGTACGCGGGTGACCCTGCCGGGTAGGCGGTCGAACGGCCCGCGTCCCTGCCGTCATACCGGATCACCCGCCGCCCCCCGGCCGCCAGCCGGCCGACGAACTCCTCGTCCCACGCCAGCAGGGAATGGCCCGCGCCATGGATCAGCAGGACGGCCGGATCGCCCGGGTCGCCGAACGACTCCACGCACAGTTCCACGCCGTTGGCCCTGATGATCCGCTCACCGGTCGACATCGCGTACACCCCTCCAGATGGTTACATGTAACGGAGAAGATAGACCCAGGACTCGTTACATGTAAAGAGAATTCCGGTAGACTCTCCGCATGACCCGAACGCGCCGGCCGGAGATCGCCGCCCGAGACGCCTGGCAGGCCTACCGCCGGCTCCAGCTGCTCGTGGACGCCGAGGTCGCACGCGATCTGGAGCGCGAGTCCGGCCTGTCGCTGGCCGACTACGAGGTGCTGGCCGCCGTTGTGGCGATGTCGGACGGCGAGCACTGCATCCGCGTCGGCCGGCTGACCGCCCGGATGGGCTGGGCCCACAGCCGCCTGTCCCGCCAGCTCGGCCGGATGGAGCGCCGCGGCCTCATCTCCCGCGAGCCCTGCGAGCTCGACGGCCGCGGCGATGACGTACTGCTCACCGATTCGGGCCGCCGGGCGCACGAGAAGGCCACTCCGGCGCACCTGGCATCCGTCCATCGGCACCTCACCGGCCTGCTGGCCCCGGAACAGCTCGACGCCCTCATAGGCATCGAGCGGACCGTCACCGACCGGCGATAGGCGTCCGATCCCGGCACCGCCGACCGGCGCACGGGCCCTCGGCGTCGCCTCGGCCAGGCCCTCGCCACCCCGGCCCGCTCACCGCGGTGCCCGTCCCGGCCGGGCCGGTGTCCATCTCGCTGCGGCGACGCCCTTCGCACCGCGCCCGCGGCGACCGCTCCGCCGCCTTCCCTCTCACTTGTTCATCGTTTATCGTCGCCCGGCCTCGATCGCCCGCTGCGCCGTGCAGGCGCCGATCACGTGCACGTGCCGGTCCCCGGCGGCGGCCTTGGCCTGGGCCATCGCGTTCTCGATCCCGTCGGTCACGTAGGTCACCAGTGGATAGTTCGCCGCAGACGGGCCGGGTAGCCGATGACTGACCACGAAGATCGGGATGCCCTGACCGTTGTGGTCACCGCCCCAGTGATCGACCTGCTCCGCGGTACGCCGTCCCGCCAGGACCGCACCGGCCCCCGCCATCTCGCCGAGCACCTCCCCTGCCGGACCGGACCGACGGAACTCCCCGGCCGCCGTGAGGCCCCATTCGTGGAGCCGGACGAAGCCGTCGCCACCGGGGTTGCCCGGTTCGTCGTTCGGCCCCGCCACGAACCCGTCGAGCGACATCGACATGTCAAGCACTGAAACCGACATCAATCTGCTCCTGTCCTCTACGTTGCGGCTCATCGGCGCGGCTCCCGCCTGCTCGCTCTCAACGGCCGCCATGCCTGTTCGGGGCGGGGATTGGCGCCGGTCAGCACTGTCGCCAGCCGGTCGCCGGGGACCAGGCCCTGGGCGATCGCCGCCAGGCCCGCCGCCCCCGCCGGTTCCAGGACGATCCCGAGGGTGTGCACCGCCAGCTCCATGGCGGCGGTGATGGCCTCGTCGGTCACCAGGACGATCTCGTCCACCAGGGCGCGGGCCCGCCGCACCGAGGCCTCCGGCGGGGCGTGCACCGCGATGCCGTCGGCGAAGGTGCGGGCGCGTTCGATGCGGACCGCGCGGCCGGCGCGCAGGCTCTCCAGCATCGAGGGGGCGCCTTCGGCGTTGACCCCCACGATCCGGGTGCCGGAAGCGTGCTCCTTCATCCAGCGTCCCACGCCGTTGATCAGCGCGCCGTCGCCGACCGGGAGCACGACGGCGTCCAAGCCCGGACCGTCCGCGCCGCCCGGTGCGCCGCGCGTCAGCTCGACCCCGATCGTCCCGGCGCCTTCGGCGATCGCCGCCTGGTGACCGTCCTGCAGGTAGCAGCGGTCAGGATGGCGGCGGGCGTGGGCGGCCGCGGCCTCTCGCGCCGCCGCCCCGTCCGACCCCGCCGCGATGACCCGGGCGCCGAACGTCTCCATCCGCTCCCGCTTGCCGGGATTGACCGTCTCGGGCACGAACACCTCGACCGGCATCCCGCGGGCCCGTCCCGCGTAGGCGACGGCCTGCCCGAAGTTGCCCGAACTGGCGCACACCACCGGCGTACCGGGCGCCAGCGTGCTCAGCATCAGATCGGCGCCCCGGCCCTTGAAGCTGCGCACCGGATTGGCCGTCTCCAGTTTCACCGTCACCGCACGGCCGCCCAGCGCCCGGCACAACTGCTCGTCGAGGTACTGCGGGGTGTCCAGGAACACCGGATCGATCACCTGCACGGCCTTCTCGATCCTCGCCACGTCCAAATCCACGCGCATCGCCTTCCCCCAGGACCTTCGGAACCTGCCCGACGCTAATCGAGTCCCGAATCGAAGCGATTGAGAATTATCGCGCCGCCACGCAATAGTTTTGCGTGCCCGAACCGCCGCCACCGCGCCTCGACGAGATCGACGCCCTCCTGCTGGACCTGCTCCAGCACGACTCCGGAAGCACGTTGCACGACCTCGGTGAACAGGTCGGGCTCTCACCGAGCGCCGTCCAGCGGCGGATCGTCCGCTACCGCAGGGACGGTCTCATCACCGGGCAGGTCGCCGTCCTCGACCCGCACCGCCTCGGCCCCACCGTCCTGGCCACGGTCCTGGTGACCCTGGCCCGGGAATCGATCGAACACCACCGCGCCTTCACCGAACGGATCCGCTCGGACCCGCAGGTCCAGCAGTGCTACCGGGTCGCCGGTCCGTGGGACTACGTGGTCGTGCTGGCCGCGCGCAGCATGCGCGACTGCAGCCGGCTCGGCGACCGCCTGTTCAAGGCCGACGACAACATCAAGCGCTACGAGACCCTCGTCGTCTTCGACACCATCAAGACCGGCCTGACCCTCCCGCTACCCGCACCACAGCCCGAACGGCCACCAGACCGGCGGCCCTAGCGGCAAGACCCGGGTGAAGACCAGACAGGTGACGGCGTCACCGTCACCGGCAACTGCCGGGTAGCCCGGACCAGAGGCGCCGTCGCTCACGTAGTCGTCCAGCACACTCCCCCGGCGGTGGCCGCAACGTGCTCGGCGTGCGTGCGGGTTCTCGCTCGGCGGTGTGGGCGCCCCAGGCCCGTGCCGGCCAGAAGCAGGTCCCGGGAAATCGGCACGGGGCCGGGGGCGACTCCATGTCGCTGGAGCCGCCCCTGGATGAGGCCTGTCTCGCCCGGACGCCGAGCGGCTCGTGCGCGCCGCGGCCACGTCCCCGCTAGGACCCGGCCATCACGGTGAAGGTGAACCCGGCGGTCGTCGTACGGCGCAGCGGGATGTCGCACTTGATCCGGCGCAGCACCTGGTTCCTGCTGAGGCCGAGCCCGTGCGCGATGAGCCGATCGGGGCGCACCGGCACCGGATCGTCGAAGACGACCTCCACTTTGACCGGCCACGCCTCGTCGAGCCATGCCGACGGGGCGTCCAGCCGCCAGGCCCCCTTCCAGTCCAGGGTGAAGCGGTTGCGCCGGGCGAGCAGCGGGTCCAACAGAGTGGACGCCACCAGCTCCGGATCGTTGGCGTGATAGCCGTCGAGCAGGGCCCGATCGAAGGATCCGACCGGCGTCCGCTCGTGCACGGTGAGCTTGCTCGTCCGGTCACAGGCCACGCAGCGGACCAGCAGCCATACGTCCAGCAGGGTTCGGTTGGCGTTGACGCGGAACCTGCCCTCGCCGGTGGTGGCCGACTCCGACCGGCAGTCCGGGCACCGCAGCGAAAGGAAAGGCAGCCTGGTGCGCCGAACGACCCAGGGCAGCACGGTATGAGGTTGTGAGGACATGAGCTCTCTGACCTGACACGAGGCCGATTGCGCGCGGCCTCAAACGCCGTATGACCGGGCGCGCGCGGGCAGCCCGGCAGAGCCGACGGAAGGGTCGGCTTACAGGTGAGCGAGAGAAGGTGTCAGGTCTGGCGGGCAGGCGGGGTCACGCGGGCTGTCCTCTGTCCTCACGGCGACGGATCCGCGCAACCTACGGGAACCCGGAAGGCGGGCTCAACCGGTTTTCCGGCGGGGCCGCCGGGCGGCTCCCTCACCGGCCCCGGCGGTTGCAGGTGCGGACCGACAGGGGGACGAACACCGCCAGCAGCGCGGCCGACCAGAGCAGGACGGCGGCCACCGGATGCGCGAGCGGCCAGGCCGCGCCGCCGTCCGGGACGCCCGGGTTGCCGAACAGCTCGCGGGTGGCGGCGGTGAGCGCGCTCGCCGGGTTCCAGTCGGCCAGGAACCGCAGCCACGCGGGCATGCCGCCGGTCGGGACGAACGCGTTCGACAGCATCGTGAACGGCAGGAACAGCGGTACCAGCTGGTCGGCGGCCTGGTCGTTCTTCACGACCAGGCCCACGTAGACGCCCACCCAGCTCAGCGCGTACCGCAGCACCACGATGAGCAGGAGCGCCCCGGCCGCCGGCAGCGGGCCGCGATGCGGCTGCCAGCCCACCAGCAGGCCCGCCCCCGCCATGATGCCCAGGGACGGCAGTCCCGTCAGCAGGTCGGCGCCGGCGTGCCCGAACGGCACCGCCGCCCGCGCCATCGGCATGGAGCGGAACCGGTCCATCACCCCGCGGGACGCGTCGGCGGCCACCCGCACCATAACGCCCATCACCGCCGAGAAGGTCACCATCGAGAACAGCCCGGGCATGAGGAACTCGCGGTAGTCGCCACCGCCCGGCACCCGGATCGCGCTGCCGAACACGTACCCGAACAGCACCACCATGACGGCCGGGAAGATCAGCGCGGCGACGAGTTCCCCCGGCTCCTGGCGCACCCGTCCGAGTTCGCGGCCGACGAGGGTCAGCCCGTCGGTGACGGTCCAGCGCAGGCGGTGGCCGATCGGCGCGGTGCGGGCGGTCAACGGACCGGCTCCTCGCGGCCGGTGAGGCGCAGGAAGACCTCGTCGAGGGTGGGGCGGCGCAGGCTCACGTCGGCGGCGGCGACCCCGGCGCGGTCGAGTTCGCGGACGACGCCGGCGAGCCGGAGGCCGCCGGCGGGCAGGGCGACGCTTAGCCGGCCGGTGCCCGTCATCGCGGGGCCGGTCCCGGCAACAGCGTGCAGGACGGCCGCCGCCGGACGCAGCGCGGCGGGGTCTGCCACGACGACGTCGAGGCGGTCCCCGATCGCGGCCTTCAGCTCGTCGGGGGTGCCCGTGGCGATCACCTTCCCGTGGTCGACGACGGCGATGTCGTCGGCCAGCCGGTCGGCCTCCTCCAGGTACTGCGTGGTCAGCAGCACCGTGGTGCCGTCCGCCACCAGTTCGCAGACGGCGTCCCAGATCTCGCCGCGGCCACGCGGGTCCAGGCCGGTGGTCGGCTCGTCCAGGAACAGCACCTCGGGGCCCAGGATGAGGCTGGTGGCCAGGTCGAGGCGGCGCCGCATGCCGCCGGAGTAGCCGGCGACCCGGCGGTCGGCGGCCTCCAGCAGCCCGAAGCGCTCGAGCAGCTCGTCGGCCCGCCGGTGCGCCGCGCACCGGGACAGGTGGTAGAGCCGCCCGAACATGCGCAGGTTGCCGCGGCCGGTGAGCTTCTCGTCGACGGCGGCGTACTGGCCGGCGAGCCCGATCCTGGCCCGCACCTCGCCGGCCTCGCGGAGGACGTCGTGCCCGGCGACACGGGCGTGCCCGGCGTCGGGGTCGGACAGGGTCGCCAGGATGCGCACCGCGGTCGTCTTGCCCGCGCCGTTCGGCCCGAGCACGCCGCAGACCGTCCCCCTCGGGACGCTCAGGTCCAGACCGCGCAGCGCGTGGACGCCGCCGAAGGACTTGTGCAGCCCCTCGGCGACCACGATCGGATCCGCCATGACACCCCCACTGAGTACTTTGTACGCGGTCAGGGCACCGAGGCTAAGACACTGGGTACCATGTACGCAACCGAGGAGGTGGCACGGGTGGCCGACGCCGACCATGTGAGCATCTGGATGCGGCCCGAGCGCCCCGCCCGCGGGCCGCGGCCCGCCTACAGCCGGCCCCAGATCACCGAGGCCGCCGTCCGTGTCGCCGACGCCGAGGGGCTGGAGGCCGCCACCATGCGGCGGATCGCCGCCGAGATCGGGGCGGGTGCGATGTCGCTCTACCGGTACGTACCGGGGCGCGACGACCTCGTGGAGCTCATGGCCGACCACGTGATGGGCGAGATCGACCTCGCGGGGGTTCCGTCCGGCGACTGGCGCGCGGACCTGACGCGCTATGCCGAGGGGCTGCGCGCGATGTGGCTCCGGCACCCGTGGATCGCCGCCGTGCGCCGGTCGCCGCCCGGCCTCGGCCCCAACCAGCTGCGCCTGATCGAGCGGGTGACGGCGGTCCTGGACCCGCACGTCTCCATCGACGAGGGCCTCAGCCTGCTGTCCATCCTGACCGGGTACGTCGAGAGCGCCGCCCGCGAGGAGGCCGGCCAGGCCGCGGAGGCCCGCCGCGGCGGGCTCACCGCGGCGGAGCGGATGACGCGGAACTCCCCCTACGTCCGGCGGCTGGTGGAGAGCGGGGAGTACCCGATGTTCACCAAGATCGTGCTGGAGGCGCGCCAGCCGCACCTGGGCCACGGCGAGCGGTTCCGGTACGGGCTGGAGCGCGTCCTCGACTGCATGGCCGCGGCGCTGTCCGAGCCGGGTCCGTCACGTGACGAAACTTCCGTCACGGCGTCCGTTCGTAACGGAACCGCGGCCGGGCCCGCCCCGGCCGCCGCGTGCCCCGTGTGCGGCGCCCCCGTCGCCGAGACCGCGGCCGGCCGTCCCCGCACGTACTGCTCACGGGCATGCCGGCAGCGCGCCTATCGCGCACGCAAGACCACCGGCTCCCCCGAGTGACAATGCACTGCGCTCAGTGGGGCACCCCGCCCTGATCGCGGCCTCCGCCAGGACGCGCGTGGCCTGGCGGCCTTGATCATGAGGCCGCCGCATCGGGGTCTGTGGCGGTGTGTTCGGCGCGCAGGGCCCGTTCCAGGTTCGTGTCCGCCTCGGCGCGGGCGGCGTCGCGGTCGGCGATCGCGGCCTCCAGGCGGGCCTGCAGGCGGGTGGTCCGGGTGAGTGCGTCCTCGCGGGCGGCGTCGCGTTCGCGGTGCGCGGCGGTGACCGTCTCCGCCGCGGCGGTGCGTTCCCGCTCGGCGCGCCGCTCGGCGTCCTCGGCGCGGGCGACGGCGGCCTGAGCGGCCTGTTCGGCCGTCGTCAGCGCGGTGCGCGCATCGGCCAGCTCCGTCCGGACCGCGGCCAGTTCCTCCTCGGTGGACGACAGCCGTGCGCGGGTCTCGGTGAGCCGGCCGGTGCGCTGGTCCAGTTCGGTGCGGGTCCGGTCGTGGGCCCGGCGGGCCTCGTCCAAGGCCCGTTGCAGGTCCTCGCGGGTCTGGACCAGGGACTGCTCCGCAGCGGCGAGGCGTTCATGGGCGGCGTCCAGCTGCTGCCGGGCGCGTTCGGCTTCGGCCTGCGCGGCGGCCTCGGCGGCTTGCCGGGCCTCGGCCTGGACCCGGGCGGTTTCGCGGGCGGCGCGGGCGATCTCCTCGGCGGCCAGTGCGCGTTCCTCGGCCCGGCGCTGCGCGTCGGCGGCGGCGTCGGCGGCGATCCGGGCGGCGTCGTGGCCCTGTTCGGCGCGGCGGCGGGCCGCCTCGGCCTGGCGGGCGTCGGCCTGTGCCTGCGCGGTCTGCTGCTCCAGCGTGGTGTTGCGGTCCACCACGGTGGTGACGATCTCTTCGAGCCGGTCGGCGGCGGCGGCCTCGCGGGCGGCGCGGGCACGGGCGTCGGCGGCCAGCCCGGTCAGCACCGTGCGCAGCGCGGCCAGGGGTTCCCTGACCGCGGCGGCGGCCGGGCTGCGGCCCGCGGCATGCGCCTCGGCCTGGCAGTCCTTGACGACCTGCCCGCCGGGGTCGTGCTCGGGCGGGCAGTACTCGGGCCGCCGCCCGCGGGCCTTCGGCGGCCGGGGCAGCGGAGTGTCGCAGTACTTGCAGCGCCCCCACGGCGCCGCCGGATCGGCCCCCGCAGGCGGCCGCCGCCCACCAGGCTCTCCCGCGTCCCCTCCGTCTTCCCCGCTGGCCTCCTCGGCGGGGAAGACGGAGGTCGCCTCACCGGGCGCGGTCGGTGTAGTGGCGGCCCCGGCCGCCCGGTCCTCCTGATCACGCATGAGCACAGCATCCCACATTCCTTGAGTCGGGGAACGAAAAGCTGATTCTGATTTCGTTTCCGAGCAATGAGGGCAGCGCATAATCGCGGTTATGCGCTGTGCTGGCGACGCCCCTCGCCGGGAGCTGAGATTCGTCTCACCTGAAGCGGCAGTTCGACGTGGGCGGGTGACCGGGTGGAGCAGCGGGGGCCGGTGCCGGCGGTCTCGTGCACGCCTGAAGGGCAGCCCGGCACCAGGGCCGCGCGTGGCGACGGCGCCTCGAGTCGGTGAAGGGACTGTTCGAGACGCTCAACCGGCTGCGCCGGCAGGCGACCCACGCGGAGCGATCTACGATCGCCGCGCGACCCGGCCCGCGCGGCGATCGTGTTCGCCTCCGGCGGAGTGGACGTCAGCCACCTGGCCGTTGACGGCGCCGCACACAACGCCACGATCCGGCGCAACCGGCTGATCGGCGGCGCCCCGGTCAAGCGGCCACTGGCCGCCTACGACCAGTGACCGGACCTTCCGGCAACTCCCGTCAACGACCTAGGCTCGCCGTTGCCATGTCGATCACCAGGTCTGCGGTGGCGCGGGACGTCCATCCGTGTGCGCGCCTCATGTGAAGGTAGGTCCAGCACACGGAGTTGGCCACGAGGGCGGCCTGGGCGGCCGGGTCTTCGACGCGGAGCGACCCGTCGAGGTCTCCGTCCCGGAGCAGCCGTTCGAACAGTTCGATGAACTCGAAGCTCGTGGTCCGCCCGGGCCGATCCGGTATCTGGCGGGTCGGCTCGGCGTAAAAGGCCGTCAGGACGGCGCCGTGACGCTCGGCCACGGCGCAGAGGGCGGCCAATGCCGTGCGCAGCCGGGTTGCGGCATCGCCGGAGGCCGTCATCACAGGCCACAGCGACGCGCGGAGGTCGTCGCTGGCCCGAGCCAGTACCGCGACGATCAAGTCGTCGACGGATACTCCGCGACGATGCAACGTCACCCTGGACACGGCGGCCTCCTCGGCTATGGCCGAGATGCTCAGCCCCCGAAGGCCCTCGCGTTCGAGAATCCTGGCAACGGCGTCGAGCACGTCGTCGTTCACGATGGTCATTGCGGCGACATTATCAGTTGCATACGTGCAACACATGTGTTTCACTACAGCAACACATAGGTATCACCGAGATGCCGGCGCAGGCGGGAGTCGACACACATGCACGTCCGCAACGTTTCCGCGAAGCCCGCACCGCACGGCCCGGCGCTGTGATGTTCGCGCACCGGCTCGCCGTGCTCGCCGACCGTCCCGCCCTGGAGGAACTCGCCGGAGCCGCGATCGATCAACTCCAGCGGGATTACCTCCAGCCTGACCAGATCGCCGCAAGCCGAGCGATCATGGGGGTCGACACCCAGCTCATCCAGGATGGGACGTACTTCGTCGTCCACCACGAGGGCCGGCTCGCCGGGTGCGGTGGCTGGAGCCGACGAGCGACGTTGTACGGCGGCGATGAGATTGCCGGGCGCAACGACTCCATGCTGGACCCGGCTGTCGATGCGGCGCGGATCCGGGCGATGTACACCCATCCGCGCTTCGCCCGCCGCGGCGTGGGACGGGTGGTGCTGTCGCTGTGCGAGGCAGCCGCGGCTGCGGCGGGATTCCAGCGACTCGAGCTCATGGCCACGATGGCCGGGCAGCCGCTCTACACAAGCTACGGATTCGCCCCCGTAGAACGGGTGGACCACGCATCCGGCGGCGCGATCGTCCCCCTCGTGCGGATGGTCAAGCCGGTCACGCGCCGCGGTGCGTCTTCGGACGGGCCCTGACCGGTGGCCCGACGTGGCGTCGAACCCGAACCCGAACCCGACCACGGCTCGGTTTGGGCTGGGCTGGGCGTCGCCCGGTAGGGACACCTGAATCCGAAGGCGCTCTCAAGACTACGAAGGAGACCGACATGACTGCTCGACCTGCCCCGCTGCCGCAGCTCGACGGCGGGCTGTGGATCGCCGATGGGGGACTGGAGACCACGCTGCTGTTCCTCGACGGTATCGACCTGCCGCATTTCGCGGCCTTCCCCCTCGTCGAGACCGAGGACGGCCGTGCTGTCCTGAACCGCTACTACCAGCCGTACATCGACCTCGCCGAAAGCCGGGGTCTCGGCATCGTGCTGGACACCCCGACCTGGCGGGCGTCGCTGGACTGGGGAGCCCAGCTCGGCTACGACCCCGCCCGTCTCGAATCGGTCAACCGGCGGGCCGTGCGCCTCGTCGCCGCCCTCCTCACCGGTCGAGCGGCCCGGTCGGTCGTCAGCGGCGCCGTCGGCCCGCGCGGTGACGGATACGTCGTCGGGGCCACCATGTCGATCCTGGAGGCGACCGGTTACCACCGCATGCAGGCCCGGGCGTTCGCCGCCGCCGGAGCCGACATGATGACCGCCGTCACGATGAACTACGTGGAGGAGGCCATCGGGGTCGCCAGCGCCGCCACCGAGGCCGGCCTGCCCGTCGTCGTGTCCTTCACCGTCGAGACCGACGGACGGCTGCCCTCGGGGATGAAGCTGGGCGAGGCCATCTCCGTGACCGACGCCGCAACCGACGGAGCCGCCGCGTATTTCATGGTCAACTGTGCCCACCCCACCCACTTCGCAGGAACCCTCGACGAGGGCGGGGACTGGATCCAGCGTGTCCGGGGCATCCGGGCCAACGCATCGGCGCTGAGCCACGCCGAACTCGACCAGGCCACAGAGCTCGATCGTGGTGATCCCGCCGACCTCGCCGACCGCTACCGCCGGCTGCGAACCAGTGTCCCGTCACTCGCCGTCGTCGGCGGATGCTGTGGCACCGACCACGAGCACATCCAGCTCATCGCCACCGCACTCGCCACGCCGAACTGACCCCGCACGGCCACCCGCGCGCACGTTTCCGGCGCCCTCCCGTCCCACCTGCTCACCCCCCGACAGCACTCCCGGCCGCGGCGTTCGAGACGCTTCAGGACCGCCGGGCAACGGCCGGCCGCTGCCCGCTGCGGAGTCGTGGCGTGCGGCAGTGCGGTGAAGGACAAGATCGCGGTCGCCCTCGTTCACCCGGCGACCGCCTGCCCGGCACGCCCGCCGCACAGGCGGCGCAGCCTCAACTTTTGGAGAATCCCTTGACAGACAGCAATGCGCTCCTGCCCAAGTGCCGTCGATCACGTGTCGCGGCGCTGTTGTGCGCCGGTGTGGCGCTCGCGGGTGTGGCTTCCATGGCGGCGGCGGAAGGAGCCTATGCGGCGGAAGACAACGGCGACCGGAAGTTCCTTTCCTCCGGAGCGAACGGCGTCCACGGGGAGTACCTGGTGACGCTGCGCGCCGATCTCGCGTCAGGACAGGTTCGCCGCGTCGCCGATGAGCTCAGCCGGGAGCACGGCGGTAGGCGCGGACACGTGTTCGAGACCACGGGCACCGGGTTCGCGGTGTCGATGCCGGAGCAGCAAGCACGCAAGCTCGCACGAGACCCCCGCGTGGTCGAGGTGGCACAGGACTCCCGGGTGTACCCCCTCGGCAGACAGGACAACGCCCCGAACCACCTGGACCGCATGGACGAGCGTGCCCGCCCACTGGACGGCAAGTACAACGTCTCCTACAACCCCACCGAACCTCCGGGCAGCGGTCAGGTCATCTACGTGATCGACACCGGCGTGCGGGCCGACCACTCGCTCCTGGCTGGCCGAGTGATCGCTGGACCGGACTTCGCCAACGACCCGGGCAGCACGTGGTACGGCAGCGACAAAGACTGCTACAACCACGGCACTGGTGTCGCCACACTGGCCGTGGGCGACACCTACGGTGTCGCGCGGGGGGCGAAGGTCGTGAGCCTGAAGGTCTTCGCGGACTGTGACGGCTTGGCCAGGTCCGGCGACATCTACTCCGCCGTCGAGTGGGTGACCCGGAACGGGGCGCCGAACTCGGTGGTCAACATGTCCCTCGGCGGTCCGGTGAATGCAGGGGCCATCGTGGTCGAGAACGCCATCAAGAAGTCGATGGCGGCCGGGTTCACCTACGTCGTCGGCGCGGGGAACAACAATACGGACGCATGCGGCGCGTCGCCCGGCCGCGTGCCCGAGGCCATCACCGTCGCGGCCTCGAATGCCAACGACCAGCGCTGGTACAACTCCAACTACGGCAGCTGCGTGGACATGTACGCCGTCGCTGAGAACGTCACCACCGCCTCCTCCGGCAGCGCGGCGGCCACGCTCACGACGTCGGGCACCTCATTCGCCGCACCCCAGGTGGCGGGCGCCACCGCTCACCATGCCTCGCGCGGGAACCTCGCCGTTTCCAATGTTCCGCGCGTGAAGTTCGAGGCGACCAGGAACGTCTTGACGGGAGAGCCCAACGTCAACGCCAACAACCTCCTGCACTTCGGTGGGTACTACGCCAATCGCACGAACGTGCCGGTGCCCGATGTCGGCGGCGCAGGCTCGGTCATCACGGTGACCGACCGAAACGACCCCGGGTCGGCGATGACCACCTATCTGCGCGTCAGCCTCTCCATCGACCACAGCAAGCGCGGCCAGCTCAACGTGGACCTGTTCGCGCCCAACGGCCGCTCATGGCGCCTGCACTCGCCGAGCTCGGACACGGGAGACGACGTTGTCCGCGTCGATGTCCCCGTCAATGCCGCCGACGTTCCTCCCAACGGCCAGTGGACACTGCGGGTGGACGACAAGAAGAGCGGCGCGGCGGGCACGATCACCGGCTGGTCCCTGCAGTTCTAGGAGCCGCCCCGCAGTCGGGGCCGAGCCGGATGGCTGTAGGCGCGCTTCGCGCACGTCATCATAGGGTCGGGCGCGCCGCCCTCGCGCCCCGCCTCCTCCGGCGAAAAGGTCTGCGCATTATGCGCTGAACCGGACACTGACACTCGACAACGAATCTGGACTGACAGAACGGTGCAGAATCTCACCGGGAGCAAACGGGTTTCGAGGACGGAGACATGACCGTGGACGACGCCGCGCCCCGCATGGCCGAGGGCGGCCGAACGGACGGCGCCGCCGACCGCGCCGTCCCCGACGCGGACCAGGGGTCCGCGTCGCCCTCCGCTACCGGCGCTCCGTCGTCGGGGGCGCTGCTCCTCCAGGGGGTCGTCCTGCCCGCCTCCGGGGCGGCGGGGGCCGCTCCGGGAACCAGCAACGTCGCGCAGGGCGATGCCCTGGACGGCCCCGGCGAAGAGGCGCCCGGCGGGCCGCAGGGCGGGGCTCCTCCCCCGCCGGGCGCCGGCGAGCGGCGGACGGAAGCCGAACTGGCCGCGGCGGCCGTGGGGCCGCCGGCGCGGCCGGCGACGCGGCTGGCCGCCGATGCGCTGGGCCAATTGGACGCTGATCTGGGGCAGGTGCAGGTCGGGCGGGTCGGCGGGCGTCCGGTTCATCGGCGCCGGATCGAGTTGCTGGCCGAGGCGTGCACGCCGCAGACCTTCGCGCTGGTGCTGGACTGGTTGAGCAGCACCCGGCGCGCCTCCCCGGCCACCAAGCGCAACTACGCGGACGACCTGCGGCGTGTCTGGGCGCCGCTGGCGCGGGAGGTGGGCCACGAAGCCTTCTTCGTCGGGTGCCTGACCCGCGACCAGGTCCGGATGTGGCGGCTGCGGCAGGAACGCGCCGGGGTCGCCAAGCGCAGCATCGGCCGCTACGTCGCCTGCCTGTCGTCGCTGCACACCTACGCCGCCGGGCGGCTGGACCCGCCGCCGCGCAACCCGGTCACCCAGGACGACCGGCCGCGGATCGAGGCGGGCCGCGGCGCCGGGTCCACCCCGGTGCTGGAGGTCGAGCAGGTCCGGGCGGTCGCGGCTGCGGCGTCCGGCGAGCTGGACCTGCTGGTGGTGATGCTGCTGTACAGCCTGGCCGGGCGGGTCACCGAGCTGTGCGCCGCCGACGTCGGCGACCTGGTCGACGACGGGGGCCGCGCACACCTCGTCGTGACCCGCAAGGGCGGCAAGCGCCGCCGGATGCCGCTGCCGCCGCGCTGCGCCGACCTGCTGCGCCGCCACGTCGGTGACCGGACCGGCGGGCCGCTGCTGCTGGACGCCAAGGGCGACCGGCTCGACCGCCACGACGTCGACCGGATCAGCACCCGGCTCGGCCGCGCCGCCGGGGTGCCGCCCGGCCGCGACCTCACCCCGCACGTGTGGCGCGCCTCCCGCATCACCCACATGCTCGACGACGGGGTACCGCTCGCCGAAGTGCAGGAGTTCGCCGACCACGTCAACCCCGCCACCACCATCGGCTACTGGGAACGCCGCAACCAGGGCAAGCGCGCCGCGGCGCACGCGGACCGGGCCGCGGCCGTCTTCGAGCAGCCCGGTTAGGCATCCCCTTCGGCAAGTCGGCGGTGAAGGACCAGGATGGCGGCCTGGGCGAAGTGAGTTCGGCGACGGCGGACCGGCCTTCGAAGAGCGCCAGGGACACCAGCGTGATCTCGGCGACGGCGATCGCATTCGATAGGTGCGCGCGAGTTCCAGGGCCTCGGTGGTCACCCGGTGCATGGTCACCGGCTCGATGGGGGTGGCGCCTGGTCGCACCATGTGGCTCCGATCGGTGGGCCGCACGGCCGCGGCACCGGCCGCCGTCAGTCGTCGATGGCCTGGTAGGCGCAGGTCCAGAAGTCGCGGAACCAGGGCGGCGGCGCCGGGGACGTGAGGGCGCGCTGCGTCAGCAGGATCCCGATGAGTCCCTCGGCCGGGTCGGTGTGGACCGAGGTGCCGGTGCCGCCGTCCCAGCCGAAGCGGCCGGGGACGGCGGCCAGGCCGTCGCGGCGGGTGACGACGCCGACGCCGAGGCCCCAGCCGCTGTTGCCGCCGAAGAAGAGGTGGTTGTCCGCCTTCTGCTCCGCGGTGAGCTGGTCGGTGGTCATCAGTTCCACCGACGGTCGCGACAGGACGCGCTCCCGGCCGTGGCGGCCCCCGTTCAGCATCATGGTGCAGAACGCGAGCAGGTCGTCGGCGGTGGAGACCAGTCCCGGGCCGCCGGCACCGGACGGGAACACGGGCGGGTCCGCCCACCGGGCGCGGTCGTCGGCGGGGGTGAGCGCCCCGGTCGCGGGGTCGGGCCGGTAGGCGGCGGCCAGCCGGTCCAGGTTCCCGGCGGGGACGCGGAAGCCGGTGTCGGTCATGCCGAGCGGCTCGAACAGCCGCTCGGCGAGCACGTCGGCCAGCGGCCGCCCGGCGGCGCGGGCGATGAGGATCCCGAGGACGTCGGCGCCGGTGTCGTACATCCACTTCTCCCCCGGCTGGTGGACGAGCGGCAGCCCGCCGAGGCGCGCCAGCCATTCGCCGGGCTCGAGCGACTGGCCGCCGGGCCCGGGTGCGACGCCGGCCTCGTCCATCGCCCGCTGGACGGGGGTGGCGCCGGGCGGCGCCATGACCGCGCCGGTGCCGAGCCGGAACGTCAGCAGGTCCCGCACGGTGATCGGGCGGTGCGCGGGGACGGTGTCGTCCAGCGGCGCGCCGGGGTGGGCCAGGACCCGCGGCGCGGCGAGCTCGGGCAGCAGGTCGTCGACGGGGTCGTCCAGCCGCAGCCGGCACTCCTCCACCAGCGTCATCGCCGCCGCGGCGGTGATCTGCTTGGTGACCGACGCGATCCGGAAGATCGTGTCGCGGCGCATCGGCGGGCCGCCGCCGGCCTCGGCGGTGCCCAGGACCTCGGTGTGGACGTCGCCGCGCCGGGCGACCAGGGCGACCATTCCCGGCACGCCGCCGCGGCCGACGTGCCCGCCGAGCACCTCGCGCATCCGGCCGAGCCGCTTGCCTGACAGGTTCATCGTCTCCTCCTCGTCCCCCTATGGACCGGGCGGCGGCGCGGAACTCATCGGGCGGCGCCCTCGCGCCGCCGGTCGCGGGCCGACATGCCGAGGCCGGGGATGAGCACCGCGGCGACCAGCAGGTGCATCCCGGCCAGGGCCGCCATGCTCGCGGGGTCGGCGGCGCCGCCGAGCGGACCGGTCATCGACAGGGCCAGGACCGCGGCGGCGACGATCGTCCAGGCGCGCGCGGGCCGGCCGACCGTCCGTTCCAGGACCGCCAGCAGCGCCCAGGCGGCCAGTCCGGCGACCAGGGCCCCGGCCGCGACGGCCGCGGCGCCGACCTGCTGGATCTCCCCGCCGGTCTCGGCGGACGGGGCGTGCCCGGCCACCGGGCCGGTCAGCGTCCACAGCGCGAGGGCGGCCACGGCGCCGCCCGCGACGGTCACGGCCCTGCGTGCGAGGTCGGTTCCGGTCATGTCGGTCTCCTTCGTTTCGGGGTTCGTCCGGCTCCGCCAGCGTCGCCGCCGCGGTGCCTGCGCGGCATCGGGCGGGCGGCCAGAGCGGGTCCGACCGCGGCGGGGGCGGGCACCGACTTTGGTCGGTGTCGGCGCCGTGACGTGCGCGGCTAGCCTTTGCCCGATGGACGAGGAGACCTACTTCGAGGCGGACGCCGACCCCTGGCGGCGGCGCCGCCGCGCCGGTGCGGTGCTGGTGTTCGCCGTCGTGGGGGCCCTGGTCGCGGTGACGCTCTGGGCCCGGCACGGGACCGGCGCGGCGGGCGGGCGGTTCGCCCTGGACGTCGCGGCCGGTGTCGCGGCGTGGCTGCTGTCGCCGCTGCTGCTGTGGCGCCCGGTCGCGGTCGCGGTGGCGCTCACCGCGCTGGCGGCGGTGTCGCCGGCCGCGACCCCGGCGGCGACCCTCGCGGTGCTGCAGGTGGCGCAGCGGCGCCCGTTCCGGGTCGCCGCCGCCATCGGCGCGGCGGGGATCGCCGCGCACGTGGCGCAGGGGTTGTGGCGGCCGCCCGGGGGGATCTCCTTCGGCTGGTGGCTGCTGCTGATCACCGCCGGCTACGGCGCGCTGATCGGCTGGGGCGCGCTCGCCCAGGCGCGCCGCGCGCTGCTGATCTCGCTGGCGGAGCGCGCCCGCCGCGCCGAGGCCGAGCAGGGCCGCCGGGTCGCCGAGGCCCGCATGATGGAGCGGACGCGGATCGCCCGGGAGATGCACGACGTCCTGGCGCACCGGCTGTCGCTGCTGGCCACCTACGCGGGCGCGCTGGAGTACCGGCCGGACGCCCCGCCGGAGAAGCTGTCGCGGGCCGCCGGGGTCGTCCGCGCCGGGGTGCACCAGGCGCTGGAGGAGCTGCGGGAGGTGATCCTGCTGCTGCGCACCTACGACTCCGGCGACGAGGCCGGCGACGAGGGGCGCCCGCAGCCCGTCCTGGACGACGTGCCGCGGCTGGTGGCCGAGTCCCGCGACGCCGGCGCGGCGGTGGAGCTGCGCGACGAGGTCGCCGCCGGCGGCGCGGCCGTGCCCGCCTCGGTCGGCCGCGCCGCCTACCGGGTCGTCCAGGAGGGGCTGACCAACGCCCGCAAGCACGCGGCGGACCACCGGGTCCGGGTGGTGCTGGCGGGCCGCCCCGGCACCGGGCTGGTGGTCGACATCCGCAACGCGCTGCCCGCCGGCCCCGCCGCCGGGCCCGCCGCGCCGGGCAGCGGGACCGGCCTGGTCGGGCTCACCGAGCGGGTCCGGCTGGCCGGCGGCCGGCTGGACCACGAGACCGCCGCCGGGGAGTTCCGGCTGCGCGCGTGGCTACCATGGCCGGCGTGACCCGCCCGCTGCGCGTGCTGATCGTGGACGACGACGCCCTCGTCCGCGCCGGGCTGTCGATGATGCTGGACGGGACCGGCGGCATCACCGTCGCCGCGGAGGCCGCCGACGGCGACGAGGTCCCCGCGGCCGCCGACGCGCACGCCCCCGACGTCGTCCTCATGGACCTGCGGATGCCGCGGGTCGACGGCATCACCGCGACCCGCCGGCTGCGGTCCCGGCCGGACCCGCCCGAGGTGATCGTGCTGACGACGTTCGACACCGACGAGAACATCCTGCACGCCCTGCGCGCCGGCGCCAGCGGCTTCCTGCTCAAGGACACCCCGCCCGGCCAGATCGTCCAGGCGGTCCGGCAGGTCGCGGCCGGCGACCCGATCCTGTCACCGCGGATCACCCGCCGCCTGATGGACCGCGCGGCCGTGGAGGCGGGCGCCGGCCTGCGGGCCCGCGCCGCGCTGGACGGCCTCAGCCCCCGCGAGAACGAGGTGGTCATGGCGATCGCGCGGGGACGTTCCAACGCCGAGATCGCCGCGGAGCTGTTCATGAGCGTGGCCACGGTCAAGGCGCACGTCTCCAGCGTCCTGACCAAGCTCGACCTGGACAACCGCACCCAGATCGCCCTGCTGGCCCACGACGCCGGCGCCCTCTAGCGACGCCGCGGACGGGGTTGCGGGGCGGGGCCCTACGGCTGTTTCTTATACA
>NZ_SMLC01000094.1 GCF_004349245.1 Actinomadura sp. 6K520
CCCGGGAGGTATCGCGCCGCCGAACGCCCGCCCAGCCGGTTACTGCGGAGACCTCGGCGAGGTTCAGGTGTGGGGTGGCTTAGGCGGTGTTGATGGCCTTTTGAGCGTCGGTCCAGAGCCGTTCGGCCAGGGCGGTGTCGCGGGCCACGGGTTTCAGGGGGCGCTGTTTCAGGCCGTTGTAGTAGCGGCCCGTGCCTTCGGAGGTGAGGAGGTCCACTACGGGTTCGGCGCCGGCCTCGGGGGATTTCAAGGTGCGCTTCACCGTTCTCAGGAGGAGGCCCGGGAAGCCGCTTCGTTCGCCGAGGCCGGTTCGCAGGACGCCGGGGTGCACCGCGTCGATCGTGATACCGGCCTCCTTCCAGCGTTCGGCGAACAGCGGGACCATCAGGAGGTTGGCGAGCTTGGTGTTGGCGTAGGTCTTGGTGGGGCTGAAGTCGTCGCCGCGTGGGGTGCGGTCCGGGTCCACCCTGCCCATGACGTAGAGGCCCGCGCTGACCTGGACGACGCGCCGGAGCCGTTCCTCCAGCAGATGGTTCAGGAGGAACGGGGCGAGGTGGTTGGTGAAGAACGCCTGCTCGAACCCGTCCTCGTTGAGGTCGCGGCGGCTCGGCCAGAGCGCCGCGTTGTGGACGAGCACATCGATGACCGGGACCGCCCCGGCGATCCCGGCGGCGGCGGCGCGGGTCGTGCGGAGGGTCGACAGGTCGCCGGGGACGAACTCCGCGCCGGTCTCGCGGGCGGCGGCGGCCCCTTCGCCGGGCCGCCGCGCCACGATCGTCACCCGGTGCCCGCGCCGGGCGGCCTCCGCCGCGACGGCCCGTCCGACCCCGCGGTTCCCGCCCGTCACGACCACGTTCAGCGCATCGCTCACGGGACGCGACAGTAGCGGGTGCTAGAAACCTTCTCCAGAGAGGCTCTTCGCGGGCTCGCGCCGGGTGGTCTCCTCCGTCCGCCGCACGTGGTGGGCCACCACGGCGAGCGTGGCGGCCAGGAAGACCACCTGCATGACGGTCCTGGGGAGCAGGCGGTCGTCCCAGGGGATGTCCGTGCCGTTGAGGGCCAGGTGGACGTTCGCCGGGAACATGCCGATCAGCATCAGGCTCAGCCCGCCGGCGGCCCACGGCGCCGTCCGCTCCCAGAGGAGTGCCGCCGCGCCGGCCAGTTCCAGGACGCCGGTCACGGTCACCAGCAGCCCCGGTGCGGGCAGCGCGGGCGGGACCATGTCGATCAGCGCCTCGCGCATGCCGACGAAGTGGGCGATCCCCGTCACCGTGAACATCAGGGCGAGCCCGACGCGCAGCGGTACCGGCCACGGCCGCAGCCACCGGACGCCCACCCGGCCCGCGAGCAGCGCGGCGAGCGTGCCGCCGATCAGGAACATCAGTGGTGCCATCTCACTTCCCCCTAACTTGTCATTGTCAAGATAGGCCGGGCGCGGCAGTCTTGTCAATGACTAGATTGGGTGGCGGGCAGCTGGGGGCGATGTACGGGTTTTCCCGGATACTCAGCGTGACGAATCGCGCACATCCTGTGACTGTCCGTGCACGTCACGTCACAGGGAGGGTTACATGAAGATCAGGAAAGCGGCCGCCGCCGCCGTGGTCGCGGGCTCCGCGCTGGCGGTCGGCGCGACCGCCACCCCGGCGCTCGCCGCGTCGTGGCACAACACCGGCCAGACGTTCTACTGGTACTCGAGCTGCAAGGCCGCGGGCGAGGCCGGCGTGAAGTCCGGCTGGCAGGCCTACGACTGCAAGGGCAGCTCCGCGCCGTGGGCCAGCTACGAGCTGTGGGGCCTGTACTGACCGGGCCCCGGGCGAGACGGCGGTGCCCCGTCCGCCGGGACGGGGCGCCGCGACCGGTGTCCTCCTGACGGCGCCGCCGGCCGCCGTGGCGGCGGCCGGCGGTGCTCCACGGCGGGAGCGCCGTCAGGCGTGGGCCGGGAAGCGGTCCCAGACGCGGTGGTGGCCGAGCAGGTCGACGACCTCGTCCAGCACCGCCGAACCGTCGTCGCCGACGACGACGCCGGGCGCGCCGGTGGGGATGCCCGCGGCGTCGAGCGCCGGCCGGGCGCCGGTCACGACGCCCACCGGCTTCGCGTGCCGGTACGCCTCGGTGAGCATCAGCAGGACGCGCGGGTCGATGGGCGCGTCGGTGCCGCTCCATGCCTTGGCGTCGCGGGTCGCGAACGCGTCCTTGCCCGGTGCGGGCGCCCCGGCCAGGATCACCGCGTCGAACTCCGTCGACCGGGCGGTGAGGAAGCTGCGCTGGGCGGTGACGGGTTCGCCGCCATCCGCGCCGAGCCCGCCGCCGGTCGGGGCGACGACCAGCGGGACCATCCCGCCGTCGAAGACCGCTTCGCGGAGCGCGCGGACGGTGTCCAGGTCGCCGCCGTCGTCGGCGACGATGCCGATGACGCGGCCCTGGGTTGGCCACCTGCCGCCGACCTGGGACAGCGCCGGGCTGGGCCGGACGTCCGGGAGCTCGCGGGTGGCCCTGGGCGCGGGCAGGCCGAGGCCCTCCGCCACCTTCTCGCAGAGGTGCGGGTCGATCTCGGCGAGCACCCGCAGGGCGCGCTCCTTGATCGCGTCCTCGTAGCACTTGCCGAGCTCGAAGGTGAAGGCGTCGATGGTGTGCTCGCGCTCGGCCGGCGACAGGCTCAGCCAGAACAGGCGGGGCTGGCTGAAGTGGTCGGCGAACGAGGCGGGCGCCTCGCGGACCTTCGTCGCGGACGGGACCGGCGTGGGGTGCTCGACGTACCCGGCCTCGGCGCCACCGGCGAAGAAGGGGCAGCCGCCGTCCAGGGAGTTGGGCTTGTAGGGCGCGACGCCGGTGTGCACGGCCGTCTGGTGCAGGCCGTCGCGCAGCATGTCGTTGACGGGCGCGTGCGGCCGGTTGATCGGGATCTGCGCGAAGTTGGGCCCGCCGAGCCGGGTGAGCTGGGTGTCGAGGTAGGAGAACAGCCGCCCGGCCAGCAGCGGGTCGTCGGTGACGTCGATGCCCGGCACGAGGTGGCCGGCGTGGAAGGCGACCTGCTCGGTCTCGGCGAAGAAGTTGGCCGGGTTGGCGTTCAGGGTGAGCAGGCCGACCGGCTGCGGCGGCGCCAGCTCCTCCGGGACGATCTTGGTGGGGTCCAGCAGGTCGATGCCCTCGAAGGTCTGCTCGGGGGTGTCGGGGAAGGTCTGGATGCACAGCTCCCACTGGGGGTGGGCGCCCGCCTCGATCGCGTCGGCCAGGTCGCGGCGGTGGAAGTCGGGGTCCACGCCGTTGATGAGCTGCGCCTCCTCCCACACCAGGGAGTGCACGCCGGCCTTGGGCTTCCACAGGAACTTGGCGAGGGTGGTCCGCCCCTCGGCGTCGACCAGCCGGAACGTGTGGACGCCGAACCCCTCCATCATCCGGTAGGAACGCGGGATGCCGCGGTCGGACATGGCCCACAGCGTGTGGTGCGTCGCCTCGGTGTGCAGGGAGATGAAGTCCCAGAAGGTGTCGTGCGCGCTCTGCGCCTGCGGGATCTCCCGGTCCGGGTGGGGTTTGACGGCGTGGACGACGTCGGGGAACTTGATGGCGTCCTGGATGAAGAACACCGGGATGTTGTTGCCGACCAGGTCGTACACGCCCTCGGTCGTGTAGAACTTGGTGGCGAATCCGCGGGTGTCGCGGACGGTGTCGGCCGAGCCCCGCGAGCCCACCACCGTCGAGAACCGCGTGAAGACCGGAGTCTCGACGTCCTTCTGGAGGAACGCGGCCTTGGTGACGTTCGCGGCGGTCCCGTAGCTGGTGAAGACGCCGTGGGCCGCGGCTCCCCGCGCGTGCACGACCCGCTCCGGGATCCGCTCGTGGTCGAAGTGCATGATCTTTTCCCGCAGGTGGAAGTCCTGCAGGAGCACCGGTCCGCGGGGACCCGCCTTGAGCGAGTGGTCGGAGTCGGGGAGCCGCACCCCCTGCGCGCTCGTCAGGTGGGCGCCGCCCTGCGCGAACGCCTCGGCGGGCCCGCCGGTCGGGCGGCCCGTCGGCGTGTACGGCTCCGGCGTGGTCTGGTCCGGTTTGGGCGGGAGCGGCGCGCGAGGCTCGGTCGGCTCCTCCAGCGGCGGCGGCCGGACGCCCGGACGGCCGGGGATCTCGTCGGCGGGGCCGTCCCCGTCCTTCACCTTCCCCGCGACCTTGTCGACCGCCGCCTTGACCGGGTTGGACTCGTCCACGACCACTCCTCTTGATCGGAAGCGTGCACGCGTCCGACTACCCGCGGGCCGAGGGGCGAAGCGGAGAATCTCCAACGTTTACGAACGCCTACCCGCCCCTTGGCGGGTAGCCGCGCGGCCGGGACCCGGTCACGTGTCCGCGCCCAGGAGCAGGCCGCTCGTGGGCACGCCCGTCCCCGCGGTGATCAGCACGTTGTGGACGTCCCCCGGCTGGTTCACCGACGTGCCCCGCACGAGCCGGACGCCCTCGGCGATGCCGTTCATGCCGTGGATGTACGCCTCGCCGAGCTGGCCTCCGTGGGTGTTGAACGGGAGGCGCCCGCCGAGTTCGAGGTTGCCGTCCGCGACGAAGTCCCTGGCCTCGCCCTTGGCGCAGAAGCCGAGTTCTTCGAGCTGCGGCAGGACTAGCGGCGTGAAGTGGTCGTAGAGGATCGCGGCCTGGACGTCGGCGGGAGTCAGCCGGGACTGCTCGTAGAGCTGCCGTCCCACCAGGCCCATCTCCGGGATGCCGGTGATCTCGGAGCGGTAGTAGCTCGTCATCATGTGCTGGTCGTTGCCCGACCCCTGCGCGGCGCCCCAGATCAGGGCGGGCGGGTGCGGGAGGTCGCGGGCGCGTTCGGCCGAGACGACGACGAGGGCCTGGCCGCCGTCGCTCTCCTGGCAGCAGTCCAGGAGGCGGAGGGGTTCGGCGATCCAGCGGGACGCCTGGTGGTCCGCCAGCGTGATGGGACGGTCGTAGAACCACGCGGCGGGGTTCTTCGCCGCGTGCGCCCGGTCGACGACGGCGATGCGGCCGAAGTCCTCGCTGGTCGCGCCGTACTCGTGCATGTAGCGGCGGGCGAACATGGCGACCCACTGGGCCGGGGTGGCCAGCCCGAACGGCGTCATCCACGAGTAGGCGGCGCGGTCGGCGCTGACGTCGACCGGCCGGTCCGCCTGGCCGAGGCCGTAGCGGGTGCCGGACCGCTCGTTGAACGCGCGGTAGCAGACGACGACGTCGGCGACACCGGTCGCGACGGCCATCGCGGCCTGCTGGACGGTCCCGCAGGCCGCGCCGCCGCCGTACCCGACGCGGGAGAAGAACGTCAGCTCGCCGATGCCGAGGTTGCGGGCGATGTGGATCTCGGAGTTGGTGTCGGCGGTGAAGGTGACCATGCCGTCCACGTCGGACGGCTGGAGGCCCGCGTCGGTGACGGCGGCGAGCACCGCCTCGCAGGCGAGCCGCAGCTCGCTGCGGCCGGAGTCCTTGGAGAACTCGGTGGCGCCGATCCCCGCGATCGCGGCGGCGCCGGGCAGCACGCTCATGAGTCACTCCCCTGTCCGGGCAGTCGGACGACGACGGTGCCGGTGACGTGCGGGCCGATCTCGTTGACGCCCCGCACGGCGATCTCGACGCGGCGGTCGTCGTGCTTGGCGGTGACGGTGCCGGTGAGCACCATCGTGTCGCCGGGGTAGTTGGGCGCGCCGAGCCTGATCTTGATGGCCTTCACGACGGCGGCCGGGCCCGCCCAGCCGGTGACGTACCGGTCGACGAGGCCGTTGGTCGTCAGGATGTTCATGAAGACGTCCTTGGACCCGCGTTCGACCGCGAGGGACGGGTCGTGGTGGACGTCCTGGTAGTCGCGGCTCGCGATGGCGGTCGCGACGATCATGGTGCGGGTCAGCGGGATGCGCAGCTCGGGGAGCTCCTCCCCCACCGCGACGTCCTCGTAGCGCTTCACGTTGGTGATCACAGGGCCGCCCCGAGCAGTTCGAGGTCGGCGGACGCGCCGCCGAGGGTGCCGGAGATCTGCTTGCCCCACAGGAAGTGGCGGTGCACCGGGTAGTCGACGTCCACGCCGATGCCGCCGTGCAGGTGCTGGACGCGGTGGACGACGTTCAGCCCGCCCTCGTCCGACCACCACTTGGCGACCAGCACGGCCGATTCCGCGTCCTCCCCCGCGGTGATCAGCGATATCGCGTGCCAGAGGCAGACCCGCAGCGCGTCGATCTCGATGTAGCAGTCGGCGAGCTGGTGCTGGACGGCCTGGAACGCGGCGAGGGGACGGCCGAACTGCTCGCGGCCGGTGAGGTGGCCAGCGGCCAGGCGGAGCGCACCCTCGGCCACGCCGACCTGGACGGCGGCGAGTGCGACCCGGGCGAGCCGCAGCACCGACGCCAGGGCCTCGTCGCCGAGCGCCTGCGCGGGGGTCCCGTCGAGGGTGAGGTGCGCGGCGCCGTCGTGGGCGGTGGTCCCGGCGGGTTCCCAGGACGTACCGGCGGCGGACGTCGCGGCGAGGTAGAGGCCGGGCCCGTCGCCGGAGCGCGCCGAGACCAGGACGTGCGAGGCGCCGGACGGGGCCGGGACGACCGCCTTGGTGCCGGTCAGCCGCCACCCGGCCCCGTCACGGGCGGCCGTGCACCGTGGTTCGGCGGGGTCGGCGGTGCCGAACTCCTCCAGCGCGACCGTGAGCCTCTCCCCGCCGTCCACGAGCGCCGGGAGAAGGTCGCGCTGGGCGGCGGTGCCGTGCTCGGCGAGGGTGAGCGCCGCGACGACCGCGGGCCAGACCGGCACGGGCGCGACGGTCCGGCCCTGCTCCTCCAGCAGGACGGCCAGCCCGCCCGCGCCCAGGCCGGCGCCGCCCGCGCTCTCGGGCAGCGCGACGCCGAGCAGGCCCGCGTCCGCCAGCGCGGTCCAGAGCGTCCCGTCGAGGCCCGTCCCGGCCGCCTCGGCGGCCTTGATCCGCTCCTGCGTGGCGTGGTCGGCGAAGATCTGCCGGGCCAGGTCCCGCACGGTCTCCAGATCCTCCCCCAGGGTGAAGTCCATCAATGCTCCTCAGCGGCGGCCGGGCGGAAGACCGGCAGGGACAGGTCGGGGTCCGGGTCGATCCAGTCGAGGACGACCGGCATGCCGATCGCCACGTCCGCGGGCTCGACGCCCGTCATGTTGGCGATCAGCCGGGTTCCCTCGGCCAGCTCGATCACGGCGACGACCAGCGGGTAGTCGAACGCCGGGTGGCGGGGATGGTGGTTGACCACGTACGTGTAGACGTGGCCCTCGCCCGCCGACTCGACGGTGTCCCAGCCGAACGAGCCGCACTGCGGGCAGCACGGGCCGGGCGGATGCCGCAGGGACTTGCAGTCGGCGCAGCGCTGGATGACGAGGCGGTGCTCGCGGGCGGCGGCGAACCAGAACTCGTTGTCGTGGTTGATCGCGGGCCGCGGCCGCAGCGCCCTCGGCTCGGGCTCCGGTTCGGGCTTCGCGGCGGGCCGGAAGCGCAGCATCCGCCACCGCTGCGTCGCGATGATCTCCCCCGCCGCGTCCCGGTACGTCTTGACCGTGCTGATGAAGCGGCCCGGCCCGAGCGCGGTCTTCTTCTCCGGGGAGATCGCCTCAAGCGTCTCCGCCACGCTGACGTGGTCGCCGGGGACCAGCTCGCGGTGGAACTCGAACTCCGAGTCGGTGGCGACGACGGAGGTGTAGCCGCCCTCGGCGAGCAGGTCCGTCAGCTCGTCGGACCCGGTGCGCTCGGCGTCCGGGGAGACGGACGCGGCGTACCCGCGCATCGTCCACGCCTGGAGCATCGACGCGGGCGCCACGACGCCGGGGCGGCCGGTGGCGCGGGCGGCGTCCTCGTCCAGGTAGACGGGGTTGTCGTCGCCCATCGCCTCCACCCAGTGGCGGATCATGGGGACGTTCACGGGGTCCTGCCCCGGGCGGGGGGTGACCAGTTCCCGGCCCACCCACGCCTGCAGCCTGTCCTCGTAGCCGGGATCGCTCATGACCGCCTCGACCTCGGCAGTCCCAGGCCCTGGACGGCGACCATGTCGCGCAGCACCTCGTTGACGCCGCCGCCGAAGGTGTTGACGATGCCCTGCCGCGACAGCTGCTCGATCTGGCCGTGCAGGACGGCGCCCGGCGACTCGGGGCGGATCCGCCCGGCCGCGCCGAGGATGCCGGTCAGCGTCCGCTGGACGTCGATGTGCGTCTCCGTCCCGTAGGACTTGGCGGCCCCGGCCTGCGCGCCGGTCAGCGTGCCCGCCTCCACGGCCATGGTCATCTTCCAGTTCATCAGCCGCATCGCCTCCAGCCTGGCGTGCGTGCGGGCCAGGTCGGCGCGCACCCACGGCAGGTCGATGACGCCGTTGTCGCGGGCCCAGTCGCGGACGTCCTCCCACAGCCGGATCATCCGGCCGCCGAGCGCGGCGAGCCCGATGCGCTCGTGGTTGAGCTGGGTGGTGATCAGTCCCCAGCCGCCGTCGACCTCCCCGACGACCTCGGTCGCCGGCACCCGGACGCCGTTGTAGTAGGTGGCCGTCACCACCATCCCGCCGACCGTCTGGATCGGGCTCCAGGAGAACCCGGCGGCGTCCGTCGGGACGATGAGGATCGAAATGCCCTTGTGCTTGGGCGCGTCCGGGTCCGTCCGGGCGGCGAGCCAGATGTGGTCGGCGGTGTTGGCGCCGCTGGTGAAGATCTTGCTGCCGTCGACGACGAACGCGTCGCCGTCGCGGACGGCCCGGGTGCGCAGCGACGCCAGGTCGGTGCCGGCGTCGGGCTCGGTGTACCCGATCGCGAACACGATGTCGCCGGACAGGATGCCCGGGAGGAACCGCCGCTTCTGCTCGTCGGTCCCGTACCTCATCAGCGTCGGGCCGACCGTGTTGACGGTGACGAACGGGAACGGCAGCCCGGCCCGCTGGACCTCGTCGAAGAACACGTACTGCTCGGCGATCGACCTGCCCTGCCCGCCGTACTCGACCGGCCAGCCGTAGCCGAGCCATCCGTCGGCGCCGAGCATCTTGACGATCTCGCGGAACCGTTCGCCGCCGACGCCCTGCTCGCCGGCGCGGCGGCGCACGTCCGCGGGCAGCAGGCCCGCGAAGTACGCCCTCAGTTCCGCGCGCAGCTTCTCGTGCGCCGCGGACTCACGCAGATCCATGAACACCCTTCCGTGGTCAGGGGAGGAAACGCCGGCGTCCGGCGGCGGCGAACTCGGCGTGCAGCGCCGCCTTGTCGGCCTCGGTCATCAGCGCGTACCCGGGCGCGCCCGCCCCGTCGTCCGCGCCCTCGTCCGCACGGGCCGCCCGCCGGTACACGGGGTCGCCGGTGCGCCAGCCTTCGAGCTGCATCTCCTTCTTCCTGAGCTTGCCGGAGCCGGTCGTCGGCAGCGCGTGCGAGACGCGCACGTAGCGCGGCGCGCCCTTGGTGCCGAGGTCCTCCTGGGCGGCGAGGAACGCCGCGAGGTCCAGGTCCTCGAACCGGACGCCCGCCTGGAGCTCGATCGCCGCCATCACCTGGTCGCCGGAGCGCGGGTCGGGGACGCCGAACGCGACCGCGTCCACGATCTTCGGGTGGCGGCGCACGGCGTTCTGGGTGACCAGCGCGGAGATGTTCTCCGAGTCGACCCGGATCCAGTCGCCGGACCGCCCGGCGAAGTAGAGGAACCCGCCGCCGTCGACGTAGCCGAGGTCGCCCGTCCAGTACCAGCCGTGCCGCACCCGCTCGGCGTCCGCCGCGGGGTCGTTGTAGTAGCCCTCGAACCTGCCGGCGCCGTGCACGTCGACGATCTCGCCGACGGCGGCCTCGGCGTTCGTCACGCGGCCGTGCCCGTCCAGGATCGCGGGCTCGCAGGTCTCCAGCGTCTCCGGGTTGACGATCCGGACGCCGTCGTGCGCGGGGCGCCCGAGCGCGGTCGGCGGGGTCTCCGGCACCCGGCTGATCATGCCGGCGCTCTCGCTGGAGCCGTAGCCCTCGACGAGCGTCGCGCCGAAGCGGCGCAGGAACTCGGCCTTGTCCTCGGGGGACGCCTCCGTCCCGAACCCGTGCGTGAGCGTGTTGTCGGCGTCGTCGGGCCGTTCCGGGGTGGCGAGGACGTACCCGATGGCCTTGCCGACGTAGGTGAAGAACGTCGCGCCGTAGAACCGCACGTCCGGCAGGAACCCGGAGGCGGAGAACCCGGGGGTCAGGCAGACGGTCGCGCCCGCCGCGAGGGACGGCGCCCACAGTGCCATGAGCGCGTTGCCGTGGAACAGCGGCATCGGGCAGTAGCAGACGTCGTCGCGCTTGACGTCGTACTTGGCGCTGTTGTCGCGGCCCAGCTCGGCGAGCCTGCCCTGGGAGCAGCGGGCCGCCTTCGACGTCCCCGTCGTCCCGGACGTGAACAGCAGCAGCATCTGCGTCGCCGGGGTGACCGACGCGTCCGGTTCGGGCTCGCAGGCGTGGTCCTCGATCCGCTCCGCGTAGCCGTCGTCGTCCACGAGGAGGAACCGGTCGCGGGGGACGCCGATGTCGAGGCCGTCGAGCAGTTCCAGCCCGGCCCGGTCGGTCACGAGGAGCTGCAGGTCGGTGCGGCGGACCTCGCGCTCCAGGTAGGAGCCGGTCCGGGTCGGGTTGACGCCGACGATCGTCGCGCCGCTCAGCGCCGCGGCGCCCAGCCACAGGACGTACTCGGGGACGTTGTCCAGCAGCACACCGATGTGGAACGGCCCGTCCCGGCGCAGTTCCCGCGCCAGCGACGCGCGGGCGGCGCCCTCCCGGACGACCTCGTCCCACGTCCAGTCCCGGTCGCGGCTGCGCAGGCCGGGCCGGTCGTCGCCGAGCCGTGCCAGCAGCATCCCCGCGATCGTCTCGTCGCGCACTCCCGCTCCCCGCCTCCCTCCGAAACGCGCACACCCGCGTCCCAGACGCTAATCAGCCGGCGGCCCCCGCGCGTCCGGGCATCCCGCTGACCGGGAGCGCCCGCGCGGCGTCCCGCTCAGCGGAATTCCCAGGTGGCGGCGGTGTTCCGCGGCCCACAATGAACGGTCCGCTGCGGAGGAGAGGGCTATGGAGATCATCCAGAAACTGACCGGTCCCGGCGGCGACTTCGAGCTCCGGGATGAGGAGGTCCTCGGCGCCCGGCTGCCGGTGTTCGCCAACCGCGCCCGCGACCTCGGCGAGGTGCTCGCCCGCTCGGCGTCCTTCGGCGACCGCGACTACCTCGTCACCGCATCCGGCCGGCTGAGCTTCGCCGAGCACGCCCGGCGGGTCGCGTCCATGGCGAAGGCGCTGCGGGACGACCTCGGCGTCCGGCCCGGCGACCGCATCGCGATCAACGCCGCGAACAGCCCCGAGTGGCTCGTCTCGTTCTGGGCCGCGATCGCCGCCGGCGGCGTCGCGGTCGGCTACAACGCCTGGTGGGCGCCGCAGGAGATCGAGTACGCGCTCGGCCACACCGACCCGACGGTCGTCATCGCGGACGAGAAGCGGGCCGCGCTGATCTCCGAGAACGTGCTGACGGTGGAGACGGACGTTCCGTCGCTGACCTCGCGCTACCCGGACGCCGAGCTGGACATCCCGGACATCAGGGAGGACGACCCGGCGGTCATCCTCTACACGAGCGGCACGTCGGGCCGCCCGAAGGGCGCCGTCCACTCGCACCGCAACCTGACCTCGGTGATCGAGTACCACCGGTTCAACGACGCGATGATGGACATGTTCGGCATCGACCCGTCCACCCGCCGCTACCTCCTGGCGCTCCCGCTCTTCCACATCGCGTCGCTGCACAACCTGGCCGTCCCGCGGCTGGCCACCGGCACCGCCGTGGTCATGCACCGGGGCGCCTTCGACGTGGACAAGGTGCTCGCTCTGATCGAGAAGGAGCGGGTGACGAACTGGGGCGCCGTGCCCACGATGGCGCGCCGCATGATGGAGCACCCCGACCTCTCGAAGTACGACGTGTCGTCGCTCACCGCGTTCGCCCTGGCCTCGGCCCCGTCCTCGGTCGCCCTGAAGGAGCGGCTGCAGAAGGTGTTCCCGCCGGCGCGCGGATCACTGGTCGACAGCTACGGGCTGACGGAGTCGTGCACCGCCATCTCCGTCGCGACCCCCATGGACCTCGCCGAGGCGCCGGGGACGGTCGGCCGCCCCGTCATCGGCGTCGAGATGGAGATCCGCGATCCGGACGGCAGGCCCGTCCCCGAGGGCGTCGAAGGCGAGGTGTGCGCCCGCAGCGCCTACAACATGGTCGGCTACTGGCGGGACCCGGACGCCACCGCCGCCGCCCTCGACGCGGACCGCTGGCTCCGCACCGGTGACATCGGCGTGGTGGAGGACGGCCGGCTGCGCCTCACCACCCGCCGCTCCGACCTGATCATCCGCGGCGGCGAGAACGTCTACCCGGTCGAGGTCGAGAGCGTCCTCACCGAGCATCGGGGGGTGCGCGAGTGCATGGTCCTCGGCGCCCCGCACCCCGACCTGGGCCAGGAGGTGGCGGCGGTCGTCGTCGCCCGCGGCCCGCTGCCCGCCACCGAGGACCTGACGGCCTTCGCCCGCGAGCGCCTCGCCTACTACAAGGTCCCGACCCGCTGGACCATCACCACCGAGCCGCTCCCCCGCAACGCCACCGGCAAGATCCTCCGCAAACGCGTGGCGGACGAGTTCGCCTGATCAGCGGGAGCGGCCCCGGCCGATCCGGACGCCGGTGAAGCGGCCGAGCGGCCCGAGGCGCCGGATCGACGCGCCGGCCTTGACGTCGCCCTCCGGTGGCGTGTCGGTGTGGAGGAGCGTCACGTCACCGTCCACCTCGCCGCCCGTGAACTCGATGTCCAGGGCGCCGGGCGACCGCGGCGGATCGGGGGGCGGACCGGCCCGCAGGTACTCCAGGGTCGCGAGGGCGGCGACGAGGACCAGCACTCCGCCGGCGAGCGGCCAGGTCGGGCCGTTCGAGAACAGGTTGATCAGGTAGCCGGCGGCGGCCGCGAGCACGGCCGACGCGGCGGCGTGGGCACCGTGGCGTCTGAGGTTCATCAGGCCCCCTTCGGATCCGGAGTCTAGGCATCGGCGAGGCCGCGCGGATCGGTGCCGGGCGGGTGGGGTGGCGGGGTCATGGCCGCTACCGGTCAGGCGGGCACATCACGGCGTACCGGCTGTTGGATCAGGGGAACGTGACCGTACGGGGAGGTACGTGTGGAGGATGCGTGGCCCTGGCTCACGGAGCCGAAAGTTCCGGGGGTCGTCGACTTCCTGTCGAGGGGCGTCCAGGACGCACTGGAAGGACGGCAGGGGCGGCTCGGGGAACCCGACGCCGAGATCCTCGCCCGCTACGAGCGCGAGCTGATCGGCCTGGACGGGCGCCTGTCGGCCTACCGTGACATGCCGGAGCCGCTGCCGCTCGACGATTCGCTCGCCGCGACCCTTTCCAGGGCCCGGGATCTCCTGGAGGCGGTGCACCACAGGACGATCCGGTTTCCCGGGGAGGACCGGGCTCTCCGGATGAACCCGAAGTTCGGCACGGTGGAAGGGGAGGTGCTCGTCCTGGACGCGGACGACCTCTACCTCGACCAGGACTCCCCGGTCGAGCTCAGCCCGACCACGGACGTGGTGAAGAAGGGCGGCAAGGTCACCGTCGCACGGATCAAGCGGATCAACCCGCCGGTCCTGCGTCCCGAAGACTGAACGACCCCGGGGAGAGCACCGTGGCGGAGAACACGGGCGGGCGGGTCCTCGGGCATGAGGAGGCGCTCACCGAGCTGATCGAATGGTCCGGCGGCGGAACCGGCGCGGGATCGCTCCTGCTGCTGACCGGCCCCGCGCAGGACACGAAGGGTCTGCTGCTCGACAGGCTGACGGCGCGGATCGGGGGCGCCGCCGCCTGGCTGCGCGTCACCCCGGACGGGCGTGTGCGCGCCTCGTCGGGCGACGCGGCGCGGATGCTCGCCGCGGCGGAGCGGCGCGCGACCGACTTCGCGGGGGGCGCGGACGACGGCGGCGGCGCCGACCTGATCGTCGTCGACGACCTCCGCGGCGTCCAGGCGGGCGGCGGGGATCTCGCCAGGACGCTCGGCACGATCGTCATCGCCGCCGCCGGCCGCGGCTGGGACGGCCCGCGGATCGTCGCCGGGGTGGGCATCGTCCCGCCCCGTTTCCAGGACGTACCGGCGATCGAGCCCGCGCTCGTGCAGTCGCGGCACCGCGCGCTCGACGAGACCACCGCGTGGGTCCAGGACCGGAACGCGCCGCCGGTGCTGCTGGTGCGGGGCCGGCCGGGCGCCGGGAAGACGTTCTTCCTGCGGGAGGCGGCGCGGCATTTCGCGTCGCTGGCCGGTGTCCGGCCCGCGTACGTCTCGCTGCGGGACGGGGCCGTGCCCGGGGACCCGCCGCGCCCGCTGACCACGCAGGCCGTGGTCGCCGGGTTCATCGAGGCGTTCCGGGAGCAGCGGCTGGTGTTCAGCGTGCCGGAGAACGGCGGCCTGCACATCCGGCAGGAGACCGGCACCGTCCATCCCGGGGGCCGGGTGACCGGAATCGAGCGGGTCGAGGTCGCCTCGTCCCTGCACACCTACGGCAACCTCGCCCTGGCCCTGGAGCAGCGGGCGGCCGGCGGGTGGGCGGACCCGACGCTCGTCCTCGTCGTGGACGCGCTGAACGAGCTGGAGGGCGAGCTTCCCGAGGAGCTGGCCGCGTTGCGGACGTTCCTGCAGCACCGGCAGGAGTTCCCCACGTGGAACCTCAAGGTCGTCGTGGCGTCGCAGTACACCCCCGGCTGGCTGCGGGCCCGCATCCTCGACCTGGACGACCACGGCGACGACGTGCACGAGTTCGCCACGACCGTGCTGACCGGCCTCGGCCTGGCCGACGCGGAGGCGGTCGCCGAGCAGGTCACCCGGCTCGCCGAGGGCCTGTTCATCGTGGCGGACGGCTACCTCTCCGAGCTGGCCGCCGACCCGTCGCTGGCGGGACGGCTCGCGGCCGAGGCCCCGGCGGGCGGCGCGGCGGCCTACTTCGTCCGGGCGCTCGACCGCGTCGCCGACGCCGTCCGCGGCACCTCGGGGGAACAGGACTGGATCGACTTCGAGCGGCTGCTGACCATCGCGGCGATCACCGGGCCCGGGCCGACCGCCGCGGAGGCGAAGGCGATCTGGGACACCCCGCTGGACGACCGGCTGCCCCCGCCCACCTCCCGCGACTGGTCGTTCGTCGCCTCGCGCGGGCCCGACAGCCCCGCCCGCGGGTATCTGCGGTTCCCGCAGGACACGGGCGGACGCTACCGGGTGTTCCACTCGACGGTGCGGGAGGCGGCCGGCAGGCGCCGGGCACGCCACGAGGCGATCTCCGCCGACTCCGAGCGCCGCCGGTTCCTGCGGGCGCTCACACCGCTGTATCCGGGCGGGCGGCCGTGGGACCCGGTGGACGGCCGGCTCGCGCTGTCGGAGACCGTCCCGGTGATCGGTGACCTGCTCGCGTCGGCGTCCGGCGACCCGAAGCGGCCGGACGTCACGGGTGACCCCGCCGTGCGCGCGGAGGCGGAGGCGGCGCTGAAGCTGCTGCTGGAGACGTGGACCTGGCTGGAGACGTGCGTCGCGCATCCCGAACCGCCCTCCCCCGGCGGCCTGCCGCTCGGCATCGAGACGGTGCTGGCCCGGCTGGACCGGCTGCCCGGCTCCGCGGACCTGCCGCTGTGGGACGGCGACGACGAGCCCGTCCTCCCGGCCCGGACGCCGAAACCCGTCCCGACCGGGCGGAGGCCCAGGCCCCGCGAGCCCAGGCTCGCCTACCCCGACAGCGACCGCGAGCTGGAAAAGGTGGTGAAGGGGCGTTCGATCCACCCCCGCCGCGCCGACGCCGAGAAGGTGGTCGCCGACTTCAAGGAGCGGTACCGGTTCAGCGCGAAGGTCGTCGACGAGAAGAACCCCGGCCGCAGGGCGCTCTGGATCCACGGGTTCCAGCTGACCCGCGAGGAGATGGAGAAGGGCTACACCGGCAACATGGCGTGGATCGACGTGCTGCGGCACGGACGCTCCTCCTGGCGGGTGGAGGTCCGCAAGGTCGAGGTGCCGCTGGAACTGCACCCGACCACCCCGAAACTCCTGTACGCCCATCCGAACTGGTCGGTCCATCCGCTGCCGGTCGCCGAGAACACCATCAGGTCCTCGTCCAAGCCTCCCAGGCTGTTCGCGACGCGCAGCGATGCCGAACGGGTGGTGCGCGACTTCGTCAAGAGGTACAAGTCCGGCCGGATCTGGGGCCAGGAGTTCGGTGTGATCGTGCTGGAAGGACGCCGTCCCCGCTGGGTCCTGCTGAAGGTGGTGCAGCGTCCGGACGGCCAATTCGTGATCAGGGTCGAGCAGAACCCCCGCGACCCCAATCTGAAGGGAGGCGGCGGTGACCGTGACCGTGGGAGTGCTCAAGGCGGCGTTGGAACGGCAGCGCCGTGAACTGGCGGCGCCACATGTGGCGTCGCGGCCGGAGGCCACCGTCCAGCAGCTGATCTACCAGGGTGCTCTCGACGAGGCCGCGGGAGCCGATCTGGGCGCGGCGGCGCAGCGCAGGCTCACGCGCCTGGACGGCAGGCGCTTCCTCACGATGGCGACGCGGTTCACCACCGCGTCCGGGCGGGACCGCATCGTCCCGGGAGCCGGCTGGACCACCGCCCTCGCGGTGTCGGCCGACGCCGCCTTCGCGCTGTTCGGCGTGAACGGCCCCGACCTGCTGCGCTGGGACCTGACGGGCGACACGACGACCGTCGTCGGCACCGAACGCGACCGGATCGGGAGCGTGGCGCTCGCCGACGACGGTGCACTGGCCGTCACCGGCGACGACAGCGGGAACGTCACGCTGTGGCGGTTCGAACGGGCGGGGGTCGACCAGGTTCCCCTCTGCGCGCACGGCGAACCCGTCGTGGCGGTCGCCCTCGCCGGCACCGTCGCCGTCTCGATCGTCTCCAGCGGGACGGTCACGGTGTCCCCCCTCGACGGCGGCGACCCGGTGCCGCTGCGGCTGCGCGACGCGAGCCCGCTGTCGGTGGCGGTGTCACCCGACGGGCGGTTCGTCGTCTGCGGGACACGCAACGGGGAGATCTGGGTGTGGGACCTGAGGGCTCCCGGTACCGCGGCCCGTCTCCTGGGGCGGCACGACAACCACGCCAGGGTCACCGGAGTCGCGATCCACGGCGATTGGGTGGTCAGCGCGTCCTTCGACCGCAGCGTCCGCCGCTGGGACCTGCTCGGCCCGCGCCCGGCCACGGTCGTCGGCCGGCATCGCTCCACGCTGCACGGCGTCACGCTCGCCGGATCGCGCATTGTCGCGGGCAGCGCCGACGGTGACGTGCTGAGCTGGCCGGTGGACGCCGTGGACGCCGAACCGGCCGTCCTCGGCAGCCACGACCGGTCGGTGTCGACCGTGTGCGGGACGCCCGGCGGCCTGGTCGTGAGCACCGGCAAGGACGGGATGCTCATGCGCTGGCGCGCGACCAGGGTCCCGGCCGAGCGTCCGCCCATGATCTGGGCGATGGCGCCCGACCGGGCGGGCAGGTCCGCACTGAGCTGCGGACGCGACGGCGTGCACCGCTGGGGACCGAACAGGTCCCGGCCCGAGCGCGTCTCCGCCCTGGCGGGCCGCGGCGTCGCCGCGTGCGCCGCCGGCATCGTGATCTTCGATGGGGAAGGACGGCTCTGGCTGCTGGACGATGACGGCGACGCGCGGCCGCTGCCGATGGAGCCCGGCCGTGCGGTGATCCGCCTCGCCGCGCTGCCGTCCGGGGACGCCGTCGTCACCGCCGAGGACGACGGCAACCTGTACGTGCGGTCCGTCCCGTCCGGGACACCCCGCGCGATCGGTGTGCACGGCGCGGCGCGCTGCCGCGCTCTCGCCGTGTCGCCCTGCGGCCGGTGGGTCGTCGCCCCCCGCGACGGCACCGCCCTCTACCGATGGGACGTGGCCGACGAGGAGGACCCGGTGGCGGTGGCGCCGCAGTGCGCGGAGATCCGCTGCCTCGCGGTCTCCCCCGACGGCCGGCGCGTCGCCTCCGGGGACGTGGACGGCGCCGTCCGGATGTGGGGGGCGGACGGCGGCACCCCCGGCGGCACCGGTATCGGCAGCCACCGGGACCGCTCGGTCGTGCGCGCCCTTGCGTTCTCCCACGACGGGAAGGTGCTGGTCTCGTCCGGCGACGACGGCGAGATCCGCGCGTGGACGGTCCGCCCGGGGGCGCGTACCGGGTGGCTCGCCACCAAGGCGATGCCGCACGCGGTGGTCGCGCTGGAGCGGACCTTCCTGCTCGGCAGCCGGCACGGCGGCGTCACCGCGGTCGACATCGGCTGACGGCCGCCCCCGGTCAGGCCGCCACGCCCGCGGCGGGGCGGAGCCGCTCGGCCAGGAACTCCGCCCAGCCCCGGGTGCCCGTGTCGCCGTCGAGGGTCAGGTTGTCCCCGGCCCGGTAGGCGCGGCCCGCCTTGCCCGGGATGCGCACGGGCAGCAGCGGCCGGCGCCTGCCGCGCGCCCGCAGGTATCCGCGGAGCAGCTCGTCCATCGGGTGGACCTCGGGGCCGGCGAGGTCCGGCACCCGACCGGCCGGCTCGCCGAGCGCCAGCCGGACGAGCCGCTCCGCCACGTCCCGCGCGTCGACCGGCTGGAACCGGAGCCCGCCCGGAGCGGGCACCACCGGCATCTTCGTCATGCTCTGCACCACCTTCAGGACCAGGTCGTGGAACTGGGCGGCGCGCAGGATCGTCCAGGAGACCCCCGAATCGACCACCGCCTGCTCCGCGTCCCGCTGCGACCTCATCCAGGCCAGCGGCACCCGGTCGGCGCCGATGACGGAGATCATGACCAGATGCCCGACGCCCGCGCGGGCCGCGGCCCGTGCGAGGTTCCGCGCGGCCTCGTCGTCGCCCTTGGTGCCGCCCGCGAGGTGCAGGACGACCTCGGCCCCCGCCACGGCGTCGTCGACCCCCTCATTCCTGAGCAGGTCCCCGACCACGTACTCGACGCCGTCCGCGGGCTCGCGGCTCCGGCGGCTGAGCACCCGGACGTCCGGCCCGGCCTCCCGCAGCAGCGGAACGACGTGCCCGCCGAGCGTGCCCGTACCCCCGGTGACCAGGATGGGTGACTTCATGACTCCTCCAACGGCGCATGAGCTTGTTCGTTCATCCGCCGTCACGACTCGGCGGGCCCCCGAAAAGTGACATCCCGTCCCGCTGAGCGGGCGGACGCCCGCTCAGCGGGACGGGCGGCGGGCCAGAACTAGAACACGTACTAGCGTCCGGCGTGCGATCCGAACTGCGACCGGAGGCTCCGATGAACGCTGATCTCTCTCTGGCGGGGCGTACCGCCGTCGTCACCGGCGCGGGTGCCGGGCTGGGGCGTGCGGAGGCGCTCGCCCTGGCGGCGCGGGGCGCCAACGTCGTCGTCAACGACGTGGGGACCGCCGCCGACGACGTCGCCGCAGAGATCACGAAGGAGGGCGGGCAGGCCACGGCGGTGCGGGGGGACGTCGGGGACTGGTCCATGGGCGACACGCTGGTGTCCGCCGCCGTCGACACGTACGGATCGCTGGACGTCCTGGTCAACAACGCGGGCGTGCTGCGCGACAAGATGCTGTTCAACCTGGCGGAGTCGGACTGGGACGACGTCGTCCGCGTCCACCTGAAGGGGCACGCCGCCGTGTCCCGTGCCGCCGCGGCGCACTGGCGCGCCGCGAGCAAGGCCGCCGGCGGACCCGTCTACGGACGGGTCGTCAACACCTCGTCGGAGGCGTTCCTGTTCGGGTCGCCGGGCCAGCCGAACTACTCGGCGGCGAAGGCGGGGATCGTGGCGCTGACGCTGTCGACGGCCGCGGGGCTCGGCCGGTACGGGGTGCGCGCCAACGCGATCTGCCCCCGCGCCAGGACGGCCATGACCGAGGCGACGTTCGCCGAGGGCACCGCCCCAGGCGGCCTCGACGCGCTGGCGCCCGAGCGTGTCGGGACGTTCGTCGGCTACCTCGCGTCCCCCGCGGCGGAGAAGATCAGCGGGCAGGTGTTCGTCGTGTACGGGGACATGGTGGCGCTGATGGCCGCGCCGACCGTGGAGCAGAAGTTCACCGCGCAGGACGGCGTCTTCTCGGTGGAGGAGTTCGGCGAGCAGCTCACCCCCTACTTCGCGGAGCGCGACCCGCACCGCACGTTCGCGGCCTACAGCGTCGGCGCGCTCGACACCACGGAGACCAGCAGGAGGTGACCGCGCCTCAGATACGGCCGGGGCCGCGGAGCGTCGCCTCGGCGCCGCCGTCCACGTAGACGATCTGGCCGGTCATGTGGGTGTTCGCCGGGGCGATCAGCCAGCGCAGCGCCTCGGCGATCGTCCCGGCCTCGGCGTGGCCGTTCAGCGGCATGGGGACGGCCTCGTTCATCACCTTGGCCATGGCCTCGTCCGCGAACAGCGGCGCGGTCATCGGCGTCCGGACGATGCCCGGCGCGACCGCGTTCAGCGGGATGCCGGCGCCCGCCCACTCGGGGGTCACGCAGGCGCGGCGCAGCCACTGGGCGAGCGCCGCCTTCGAGGACGGGTACGTCACGTACCCGCCGCCGGCGTCGACGGCCTTCTCCGCCGCCGCGAGCGCCGCGGGCTCGTCGCCGTCCAGGCAGGCGGCGACGACCGCGTCGTCCACGGGGTGCACGCCGGCGATGGAGCCGACCGCGGCGGCGCGCGGCGCCGCGGCCCGGGCGAGCGCGGGCCGCAGGCCCTCCAGCAGGGCGACGGCGCCGAAGAAGTTCACCTTGACCGGCATGACGGTGAAGTCGGACACCCCGGCACAGGCGACGACGGCGTCGAGTGTCCCGCCGGACCTGTCGAGCGTCTCGCCGACCGCCCGCGAGCGCCCCTCGGGGACGGCGAGGTCGGCGCACACGTCGGCGTCCCGCAGATCGATGCCGATGACCGTGTCGCCCGCGTCGCGGAGCATCGCGGCGAGCGCCGCGCCGATACCGGAGGCCGCGCCGCTGACCGCGATCGTGCGTGCCCTGTCCGCGTTCATCCGGGGTCCACCTTCGTCAAGAGGCGTTGGATCGGGAGGCCAGCAGCAGTTCGCACGCCAGCCGGACGTCGCTCTCCACGTCCGCCATGGACGCGCGGCCGTTCAGGCTCAACTGCAGGACGCCGTACCAGCACTGCATCAGCAGCCGGACGAGCCTGACGTCCTGGACGGTCGGTTCCTCGATGCCGACGGCGCGCAGCAGGATCTCCCGGAAGGTGTTGTCGATGTGCACGGTGTCGGCGACCGTCGCGGCGTGCGCCGTGTTCGACGCGTGCAGCATCGACGCCGCCAGCACGGGCTGCGCCATCAGGTAGCGGCTGGCCTGCACGAGCAGGTCGGCGACCGCGTTCTCGGGGGCGGTGCCGGGCGCGGGCTCGGTGACCTGGTCGCGGAGCCGGTCGACCTGCGCCGCCATCACCCCGGTGAACAGGTGGACCTTCGACGGGAAGTACCGGTACAGGGTGCCGATCGCGACCCCGGCCGCCTTCGCCACCTCGTGCATCTGCACCCGCTCGAAGGGCTTCTCGGCACCGATGCGGGACGCGGCGCGCACGATGCGGCGCCGCCGGTCGTGCTGCTCGGGTGAGCTGGGCTCGGCGGACAGCCGGGCCGCTCCGATCCTCGCCACGATCCTCCCCCGGATCGGTTCACGCTGCTGACTGGGAACAATATCCGTCCCCGCGCCCGCCCCCGCGATCCCCGATACCGGTCAGTGGGACGGCGCGTCCCCGGCCGCCGGGACGGTGCCTACGGTGTGCGCGCGTCGGCATCGGGCAGGCTGGAGGACCGCACGTGACGTGGGACGACGAGTACGACGTGGTGGTGGCCGGATCGGGTGCGGGGGCGCTGACCGGGGCGCTCGCGGCGGCGTCGCGCGGGCTGCGGACGGCCGTCCTGGAGAAGACGGGCCTGCTCGGCGGAACCTCGGCGTACTCGGGTGCGGCGATCTGGCTCCCCGGCACGCGGGTGCAGGAACGCGCCGGGATCGGGGACTCCACCGAAGCGGCCCGCGCCTACCTGCGGGCCGTCCTGGGCGACGGCGGCGCCGCGCACCGCGAGGCGTTCCTGGCGACCGCGCCCGAACTCGTGGAGTTCCTGGAGCGGGACCCGGCACTGGAGTTCGAGTTCCGCCCGTTCCCCGACTACTTCGACGCGCCCGGCCGGCTGCGCGGCGGCCGGTCGTTCGTCCCGCTGGACCTGCCGGTGGAGCGGCTCGGCGAACTGGCGGGGCTCGTCCGCCCGCCGGTCGGCCGGGACCGCGCGGGCCGCGGGCATCCGGCCCGGCCGGTGGCGCAGGGACGGGCGCTGATCGGGCGGCTGCTGCTGGCGCTCACCGCGACGGGCGGTGCCGAGATCCGCACCGGTACCGCGCTGACCGAGCTCGTCGTGCGGGACGGCCGCGTCGCGGGCGTGCTGGCGGTGACGGCGGACGGCCCGGTGCGGCTGCGGGCGGCGCGCGGGGTGCTGCTGGCGGCGGGCGGGTTCGAGTCGTCGGCCGCGCTGCGGGCCGAGCACGGGGTGCCGGGCGGCGCGGACCGCACGATGGCCCCGGACGGCGCGAACACCGGCGACGCCATCGCGGCCGCCGTGCGGATCGGCGCGTCCACCGCCCTGCTCGACCAGGCGTGGTTCTGCCCCGGCCTGCGCACCCCGGACGGGCGGCCCGCGTTCACGCTCGGCTTCCGCGGCGGGCTCATCGTGGACGGGTCCGGCCGCCGCTTCGGCAACGAGTCGCTCCCCTACGACCGGATGGGGCGGCTGCTGGCCCGGGCCGGCGGCCCCTTCCACCTGATCTTCGACGCGCGCTCGGGCGGGCTGCCCGCGATCTCCGTCCCGCCGCTGGTGCCGGACGAGCAGCTCGCCTCGGGCCGGTGGGTCCGGGCCGGGACGCTCGCGGAACTGGCGCGGCGGATCGGCCTGCCGGAGGACGCGCTCACCGGCACGGTGGAGCGGTTCAACGGCTTCGCCGAGAAGGGCTCGGACGACGACTTCCACCGCGGCGAGGACCCCTACGACCGGTACTTCTCCGGCGGCGGAACGTGCCTGGTCGCCGTGGACGAGCCGCCGTACTACGCGGCGGAGGTCGTGCTGAGCGACCTCGGGACGAAGGGCGGCCTGCGCACCGACCCGGACGGCCGCGTCCTGGACGGCTCCGGCCGCCCCCTCCCCGGCCTCTACGCCGCCGGCAACACGAGCGCCTCGTTCACCGGCCCCCGCTACCCGGGACCGGGCATCCCGATCGGCTCGGCGATGGCCTTCGCGTACCGGGCCGTCCAGGACATGCGGAAGAACCCCGTCGACCAGTCCGGCACCCCGGAGTAGCGCGGTTCAGACGAGGTTGTCCTCGACCTTGAGGCCGAAGATGCCGCGGCCCCACATCGACAGGGCGTGCTCGACCTCGTTGGCGACGTGCAGGCTGCCGGCGTGGGCGTCGCGCCAGGCGCGCTCGATGGGGTTGCCGCGCTGCAGGGAGTTGCCCCCCGCGGTCTTGAACAGGATGTCGATGGCCTCGATGGCGCGTTCGGTGCCGCGGACCTGGTCGCGGCGGGCGCGCAGCCGCAGCTCCATCGGGATCTTCTCGTTGCGGACCGCGAAGGAGTGGATCTCCCGGATGTTCCGGTCGGTCTGCAGGACCGCGGCGTCGATCTCGGACGCGGCGCGGGCGACGGCGACCTGCGCGAACTGGTCCTCGACGAACCGGCCGCCGCCGAGGCTCAGCCGGATCCGGTCGCGCATCCGGTCGACGTACCGGTCGTGGCAGCCCGCCGCCATCCCGATCACGCTGGCGGTGACGGTGCTCGTGAAGATCGTCCCGAACGGCATCCGGTACAGCGGGCCCGGGTTGACCTTGCGGCCGGGGTTGCGCAGCTGCGCCTGCTCGAAGTTGCGCATCGCGCGGTGCGCGGGCACGAACGCCCCCTCGACCACGATGTCGTCGCTGGCGGTGCCGCGCAGGCCCATCGAGTCCCACACCTCGTGGATCTCGTAGTCGTCCTTCGGGACGAGGACCGTCATGAAGTCCACGGGGCGGCCCTCCGCCCCCACGACGAGCGCGCCGAGCAGCGCCCAGGAGGTGAACTCGACACCGGACGAGAACGACCACCGCCCCGTCACCTCGTAGCCGCCGTCGACCGGGGTGAGCCGGCCGACCGGGGCGTAGGACGAGGCGACGAGGGTGTCCGGCCCGGCGTCCCACACCTCGCGCTGCGCCTCGTCCGCGAACAGGCCGAGATGCCAGGAGTGCACGCCGAGGATGGCCGCGACCCAGCCGGTCGAGCCGCACACGCCGGAGATCGCCCGGATGACCTCGTAGAAGGCGACCGGGTCGCCCTCGGCGCCACCGTAGCGGGTGGGCTGCAGCAGCCGGAACACCCCGGCCGCGGTGAGCTCCCGGATGGTCTCGGCGGGGATCCGGCCCTTCTCGTCCACGGACCTGGCCCGCTCGGCGATGCCGGGCAGCACCTCCCGCACGCCCTCCAGGACCTCGTTCCTCCCCGGTTCACTGCCGCTCATCGAGACGCTCCCGTCTTCCCTACTCCGGCCCCCGCAGGAGACCATGTCGGCGGATCGTCGCGGGCGCGGGCGTCCCGGCCAGCGGGACTCCCGGGCCCGGACGGTGACCTGCGACCTAACGTTCGAATCACCCGTCCACCGCCGAAGGGATGATCCACGTGACCGCAACCGAGTCGGACGCCGTCCGCGCCATCGAGGCGGCGGCGATCTCCCGCCGTTTCGCCCGGGGGTGGCACTGCCTCGGGCTGGCCGAGAAGTACAGGGACGGCAAGCCCCACACGGTCAACGCGTTCGGGCAGAAGCTCGTGGTCTTCACCGGCGAGGACGGCAGGACCAACGTGCTGGACGGCTACTGCCGGCACATGGGCGGCGACCTCTCCGACGGCACCGTCAAGGGCAACGAGATCGCGTGCCCGTTCCACGACTGGCGCTGGGGCGGCGACGGGCGCTGCAAGAAGATCCCGTATTCCCGCCGCGTCCCGCTGCGCGCGCGGACGGCCTCCTGGCCGACGATGGAGCAGGACAAGCTGCTGTTCGTCTGGAACGACCCGGAGGGGAGCAAGCCCCCGGCGGACGTGACGATCCCGGTGATCGAGGGCGCCACCCGCGACGACTGGACCGACTGGCGCTGGACGGAGACGGTCGTCGACACCAACTGCCGCGAGATCATCGACAACGTCGTCGACATGGCGCACTTCTTCTACATCCACAAGTCGTTCCCGACCTACTTCAAGAACATCTTCGAGGGCCAGGTCGCCACCCAGATCATGAAGGGCCGCACCCGCGACGACGCCCGCCGGCAGACCGGCGGGGGCGGGCCGCGGATGCTCGGCAACACCTCCGTCGCGTCCTACCACGGCCCATCCTTCATGATCGACGAGCTGACGTACCACTACGAGGGGTACGACCTGCACTCCGTCCTGATCAACTGCCACTACCCGATCGACGAGAACTCCTTCTCGCTGCACTCGGGCATCATCGTCCAGCACAGCGACGCGCTGCCGCCGGAGGCGGCGGAGGCGACCGCGCAGAAGCTCTCCGACTTCATTCTGCTCGGTTTCGAGCAGGACATCGCGATCTGGCGCCGCAAGGCCCGCATCGACAACCCGCTGCTCTGCGAGGAGGACGGGCCCGTCTACCAGCTGCGCCGCTGGTACGAGCAGTTCTACGTGGACGTCGCCGACGTCAAGCCGGAGATGACCGACAGGTTCGAGTTCGAGATCGACACCACCCGTCCGGTCGAGTCGTGGGAGAAGGAGGTCGAGGAGAACCTCGCACGCCGCGAAGGGGCCGCCACGTGACCGCGGACGACCGCCTGCTGGACGCGCCGCTGGTGCCCGTCGCCTGCCGCCGCTGCGCCGCCGAGGTCCTGGTGCGCAAGTCGAGCTGGGAGCAGACGAGCATCCAGTGGACCGCCGCCGCCCGCGCCGCCTGCGTGAACCTCGAAGACCCCCACGAGACCTGCCCGGCCCTCCGCTCGGCGATCCAGGAGGCGACGCTGACGGGAGCGGTCACGGTCGTCGGCGACTTGACCTCAAGTTAGATCGAGGTCTTAGCGTCTCTTCTTGACGAGGGGAGACGACCATGCGGGTCGCGGGATTCAACGAGCCGGGCGGGCCGGAGGTGCTGCGGGTACTGGACGTGCCGGCACCGGAACCGGGCCCCGGTGAGGTCCGGGTACGCGTGCGGGCGGCCGGGGTGCAGCCGTTCGACCTGGCCATCCGGGAGGGATGGTCCCCGCCGGGCACACCGGCCGGCTTTCCCCGCGTACCGGGGAACGAGTTCGCGGGCGTCGTGGACCGGGCCGGCGCGGGCGTCACGACCGTTCGCCCCGGGGACGAGGTGCTCGGCTACTGCCGCCTCAACGCATACGCCGAATACGTCGTCGTCCCCGCCGATGCCCTGACCGCCAAGCCCCCGAACATGCCATGGGAGGTCGCAGGCGGCTTCCCCGCCGCCGTGATGACCCCGCACATCGCCCTGGAGGAGATGGCCGTGGGGGCGGGCGACACGCTGCTCGTCCACGCGGCCGCCGGCGCGGTCGGCACGGTCGCCGTCCAACTGGCCTGCATCTCCGGCGCAACCGTCATAGGCACCGCAAGCGAACCCAACCACGAATACCTACGCTCCCTGGGCGCGATCCCGGTCGCCTACGGCCCCGGCCTGGAGGACCGCCTACGCGCCCTGGCACCGAACGGCGTGGACGCAACCCTGGACGGCGCAGGAGGCGACGCCCTCGACATCTCCCTGAACCTCACCAAGGACCGCGACCGGATAACCACACTGGTCGACCACGACCGCGCCGCCGCCCTGGGCATCCGCACGACCCCACCCGAGAAACGCTCCGCCTCCCGCGTGGCCGAAGCCGCCCACCTCTACGCCGAGGGCCGCCTGCGCATCCACGTCCGCGCAACATTCCCGCTAGGCCAGGCCGCCGAGGCCCACCGCGAAGTAGCCACCGGTCACGGCCGCGGCAAGGTGGTCCTCCTGCTCTAGCCGCCCTCAGACGAGCCGGGCGCAGAGCTTGCCGCCGCGGAACTTCCAGTCGACGGACCTGCGAGCGGACGGGCAGTCGCCCCCCGTCAGCGCGGTGACCCGGAGGATGTGATCGTAGGACCCCGGGAGGGGCCGCTTTCCACACGGCCACGATGTCATCAGGTCGCCGTTGCTGATGGAGACGGTGTCCTCGTCCGGGCCATCGGTGCCGAGGAAACAGTCGCCCACGCGGAGTTGCCGCGACACGCAGAGAGCGATCTCATCGCCCTCCTCGCCATAGTCCCACCACAGTTCCCCGTCCAGCTCGCCGTCACCGTCGGCGCAGTCGGAGGAGTCGTCCACAACCCTCGTCACCCGGACGTAGGCGTTCGCCCGAGAGCAGGGGACCGCGTTCGGCTTGGCCTTGCTCCACTTGTCGGAGTCGTGCGGGGACCTGTGCGCGTCCAGGCAGTCGCCCTTCGAGATCTTCTCGAACGCTTTGCGCGTGGGATCGGGGCTGGGTCGTTCGGACGCGGCGTCGCTGACGGACGTACTGGGCAGGGGCGTCCGTGGGGTGGCGGAGGTCCGGGGGGCGGTCACCTGCACGGCGGCGCCTTCGGCCGGTTCGTCCCCGTCGTCCGCGATCGCCCAGACGACGAAGGCGGCCAGCAGGACGCCCAGCACCGCCGCCGCTCCCGCCGCCGGCGCCGGGAACCGCCGCTCCCGCGGTGCGCTTCCCGGCGCTTGCGGCGGAGGCAGCAGCACCTCGGTCTCCGCGACCCGAGTGGCGATCATCGTGCTGACCGGCGGCGGCAGCGAAGGTTCCCCGCCCCGGACCAGTTCGGAGCAGCGGTCGAGGAACGTGCCGAGGCCCGGCCGGTCGCCCGGGTCCTTCGCCAGGCCGTCCGCGATCAGCGGGAGCAGCGGCTCCGGCACGCCGGTCAGGTCGGGGGCCTCGTTGACGACGCGGTAGCCGAGGGCCTCGATCGGCCCCTCACCGAACGGCCGCCGCCCGGTGGCGGCGAACGCCAGCACCGCGGCCAGGCAGAACACGTCACTGGCCGGCCCGACCTCGCGGCCCCGGAGCTGCTCGGGCGACATGTACCCGGGTGTACCGGCCACGCTGGTGGTCTGCGACGAGGCGTCCAGCGCGCGGGCGATGCCGAAGTCGATGATGCGGGGCCCGTCCTGGGCGAGCAGCACGTTGCCGGGCTTCAGGTCCCGGTGGACCACACCGCGGTCGTGGATCGCCATCAGCCCCTCGGCCAGGCCCGCGCCGAGTCCCGCCACCGACTCCGCGGAGAACGCGCCGTGCTCCCCGACGGCCTCCTGCAGCGACGGACCGGCGACGTACTCCGTCACGAGCCACGGCGGTTCGGCGCCGGTGTCGGCGTCCACCACGTGCACGGTGTGGATCCCGCCCACCCGC
>NZ_SMLC01000444.1 GCF_004349245.1 Actinomadura sp. 6K520
GTGCCGCGGGGTGGGTGTGCGGGCCGGGTCAGCCGCTGAGGGCGTCCTGCATGGGGCGGAACTTGGTGCGGGCCTCGGCGAGTTCGGCGTCGGGGTCGGAGTCGGCGACGATGCCGCAGCCGGCGAACAGGCGGGCGCGGGTTCCGTCGATCTCGGCGCAGCGCAGGGCGATGCCCCATTCGCCGTCGCCGCGGGCGTCGACCCAGCCGACGGGCCCGGCGTAGCGTCCGCGGTCCATGCCCTCGAGTTCGCGGATGAGGTCCATGGCGGTGTCGGTGGGGGTGCCGCAGACGGCGGGTGTGGGGTGCAGGGCGGCGACGACGTCGAGGACGGAGCGGTCGGCGGTGAGGCGTCCGCGGACGGGGGAGGCGAGGTGGGT
>NZ_SMLC01000445.1 GCF_004349245.1 Actinomadura sp. 6K520
GCAGACCACCGTGTTCACCGGACGCCTGTCCCTGGACACCCACCCCTGGCTCGCCGACCACGCCATCAACAACACACCCGTCCTCCCCGGCACCGCCTACCTCGAACTCGCCATCCACGCAGGCGACCACACCGGCACACCCCACATCCACGAACTCACCCTCCAGGCGCCCATGTCCTTGCGGGCCGGTGCACCGCTCCGACTCCAGGTCGCGCTCCAGGCACCCGACGACAACGGTCACCGCACCCTGACCATCCACTCCCGCCCCGACGACGGGGACGACGAGCAGCCCTGGACCTGCCACGCCACCGGCACCCTCACCCCCGCAACAGCACCCGCAGCACCCGCCCCGAACGCCTGGCCACCACCC
>NZ_SMLC01000095.1 GCF_004349245.1 Actinomadura sp. 6K520
GCGGTGATGGGGGCCAGGCGGGGGGCGGCCAGGCGGAGGTAGTCGTCGGTGCGCAGGGCGATCGAGCGGTCCAGCCGGGCCGCGTTGAAGAACAGTTCCGGTGCCTGCAACAGTGCCGGGTCGGCGATGATCTCCAGCTTGGGGTGGTAGCTAAAGGGCAGGACGGTGCCGCTCGGGCTGCCGGCCAGTTCCTCGGCCTTGTCGCGGCCGGCGAAGGCGGCATAGGTGCCTGCCAGGAGCTCCTTGACCGCCCGCAGGTCCAGGCGGGCGTCGCCGGGCACCACGGCCAGCACGTACCGGGTCTGCCTCTTGCCGATCTTGACCATGACGATGAGGCATTTGGCGGCCTGGGCGACGTCGTTCCCGCGCAGGGCGCTGACCATCTCGGTGCGTCCCTCGGGCGGGTGGTCGATCAGCCGGTAGCGCGCCCCGGCGCCGTCCAGGTCGGCGATCAGCCGTTCGTAGAGCCCCGCCTGGTCCGCGTCGGGGGTCGTGATCGCGGCGTCCGGTTCACCATTCACTGCTCAGCAGCTCCTTGGCCTGGGTGATGCGGTCCTCGTCGCGCTGGTAGAACACCCACTGTTTGATCTTCTTGCCGCGGACCAGCCCGGCCTGGGCGAGCACCCGCAGGTGCTCACCGCAGGTCGGCTGGCTCACCCCGAGTTTCTGGGCGATGTACAGCGAGCAGACCCCGTCATCGACCAGGTCGCCGTCGCGCTGCGGCGGGAAGTGCCGCTCCGGGTCGCGCAGCCATTCCAAGATCAGCAGGCGCTTGTCGTTGGCCAGCGCCTTCACCAGCTCCACATCCAGCATCCGAGCATTATGGCAATTAGCTAATTGCCTGTCTAGGGTCTTCTGCTCAGCGTGGTCTGGCCGGCCCTGAACCCGCCGCTGATGATGATCTTCACGGTGGCAGGCCCGCGCGCGTCGGCACAGATGTTCAGCGGGCGCCGTAGAGGACGTCGAACGTCCGGCCGCCGTCGCGGGACTCGTACACGCTGCCGTCCTCGGTGCCGGCCAGCAGATGCCGGGAGCCGACGGCGGTGAACGCGGCGGCTTGACCGTCAGGCAGCCGGCCGAGGCGTTGCCAGCCGACGTCACCTGCCTTGACGTGGATCCGCCCGTCCGGGGCCACGCCGATGAGCGTCTTGCCGTCCACCACGTCCACGTGCGTCAGGACGGGTGCGTCACTGACGGCCTCGAAGGTGCCTCCCGAGTCGTCGCTCTTCCGGAGCCCTTCGGGTGTGGCCGCATAGACCTCCTCGGGACGATCCTTGTACGCACCGAGGTCGTTCACAGCGAGGCGTTCGCCTAGTGTCCAGCTGCGTCCGCCGTCACTGCTGTGCCGGACGCGCCGGGTTTGGCTGTCATAGGCGTAGAGGGTCTGTCCCGCCTGCTGGAGTGCGTGGAAGTCGGCCTCGCCGGCCTCGGAGACCGTGGTCCACGTTTGCCCGGCGTCGGTGGATCGGATGAGGCCGAGATGGGGTGGAGCACCCTTCTTCGCGTCGGCTTCCGCCGGGTGGCCGCTGGCGACGAATGTGCCGGGGCCGACGATGGCGAAGCCCATCGTGTCCTGCCGGTTCGGCCCTACGCGACTGACCCGGCCGGGGGACTCGATCTTGAACACGCCGAAGTGGGCCGCGACGTAGACGGATGCGTCGGCCGGATCCATGGCGACGCCGTGGATGTGCCCGATCTCCGCCCTGGCGGATGGAGCGGGGGCCGTGGCGTCATCGGCTTCGGTGCCGCAGGCCGCCAGGACGATCGCGCCGGCGATCAGTGCCGGCGCGTGGAACGGACGTACGGCACGGGTGCGCCGGAAACGCGGCTTCATGTCGGCCTCCGATCAGTCCTGGCAGCTTCCGGTTGACGGACGACAGCCGCACCCGCTCTCCCGAACGCACCGGATAAAGGTTCTTCGGGTCGTACTTGCGCCAAATTCCACCATGTAGGCGCACCTCTGGGGCCTTCCCCGTTCCCGCACCGGCAGCACCACCGACGCTCGCATCCTACTAAGTTTCCTAGTATTTGGTCTCGTAGATGGTTTCGCGCGGTGCGGCCCACGTCTTCGGTGCTGCGGGCCCCGTGCGCGAACGGTGGCCGGCTGCATGGCGATCCCCCTGGACGCGACCACGGTGGCGGGTGGGCGGCCGGCCGCGGCTCCCTCGCCCAGTCCAAGAAGGGCCCGGCCCGCTTTCCGCGTCTCCGCACGAGCCACTGAGGGAAAACTACTATGGGCTCTCGTATGCAGGGCCGATCCAGCAGGCGGGACGTCGGAAGGCGGTAGATCATGGCCGGGCAGCGCTTCGGCGACCTGGAGGCCGCGATAATGGACCGGATGTGGTCCTACGGCCGCCCGGCCAACGTCCGCGAGGTCCTTGAAGACCTCCAGCGCGAGCGGTCGATCGCCTACACCACGGTGATGACCGTCATGGACAACCTGCACAAGAAGGGGTGGCTGCGCAGGAAGCGCGTGGGGCGTGCGTATGAGTACGAGGCGGTGGCCTCGCGAGAGGGCTACACCGCCAAGCTCATGCGCGAGGCGCTCGCGACCAGCGACAACCAGGCCGCAGCGCTCGTGCACTTCCTGTCCGACCTGTCATCGGAGGAGAGCGAGGCCCTGCGGGCGGCGCTCAAGGTCGTGAAGCCGCGGGACACCACCTGACAGCGGTCGTGACCCCTCATCCGCCGCCCCGAGTGGCCGACTACGACGAACCGGCTCTGCAGGCTCAGCGGTTTGCTCGGGACCGGCCCGGTCAGGGAATGCCTCAGCAGATCTCGGACAACTGCACGATGGTCGCGCCGGCGACCAGGAGAGGCGTAGCGACGGCGGTGGCGACGAAGGCGGAGGCGGCCGCCCGGACGACCCGGGACGGCTTCCCCATTGCGGCGGACTCCAGCCGCAGCACTCGCTCCGTCAGCGCCCCCGTGGAGGGACCCGCGGCGCCGAGGGCGCCCGCCACACCCGGTGTCGCCGCGAGCCGGTACAGGGCGTCGACGAGCGTGCGCCTCCCGCAGGCCCGGGCCGCCGCGTCGTCCGCGGCCATCTCCAGTAGCAGGGGCAGGGTCTTCCTTGCGCGGCGGACGGTCGGCAACCAGGGCAGGAGCGCGTAGGCGAGGTCGAGCACGAGCAGCATCGTGTGGTGCCGCTGACGCAGGTGGGTCCGTTCGTGGACCAGGACCGCGCAGAACTCTTCGGGCGTGAGGATCTCCTGCGTACCGGTGCTCACCACGATCGCGCGCTCCCGGGCGGGCAGCGAGTACGCCACGGGAACGGGGTGGTCGAGGACGAGCACGTCGTCGTGCCGCCCATGCGCCCTGGCGACGAGCCGAAGCGTCTCCCAGTGCCGGCGCCGGTGCCGCACGGCCCGGCTGAGCCGCGGCAGGCTGCGGGCGAGCCTGGAGCAGCAGGCCGTCAGCAGCACCAGGCTCGCGGCGGCCGCCATGATGATCGCCTCGTCGCCGTGGTGCGGCAGGCAGTTGCGCAGCCACTCCAGCAGACCGTGCCCCGGCGCCGGCGGCGCCAGCAACGCCACCGCGACGATCCCGATGCCGGCGATGAGAATGCCGGCCAGCGCCGCGAACCAGCAGGAGATGGCGATCAGCGGATGCGCGGCGGGGCGGCGGAGCCGGTCGAGGGCGGGCCCCGCCAGGCAGCTCAGCAGGACCGCCGTGCAGACCAGGCCGATCACGAGGTAGAGCACGCCGTCATCCCCCCTGCTCGTCGGACGTCCGGCGTCGCAGGGCGTCCAGCAGGTGGCGCGCGTCCTCGGGCCGGACGGCTTCGGCGAACCTCGCCAGGATGCTCCCGTGATCGTCGGACTCGGTCAGCGCGTCGAGCATCAACTCGACCGCGTACTCCTCCCGCGCGCGGGTGGGGGTGTAGCGGAATGCCACGCCGTCCGGGGTGCGCCGCAGCAGCCCCTTCTGCGCCAGCCTTTCGGCCACGGTCTGGACGGTGTTGTACGCCAGGGCCTTGTCGGCGTCCGCGTTCAGCTTCGCGAGCAGCTCACGCACCCGCAGCGGGGATGGCGCATCCCAGAGCACGTCCATGATCGAACGTTCGAGTGCTCCGCCCAGTCCGGCCACGCGCCACCTCCGTCCTGCGCACATTGTGCCGGAGAACCGGCCGTGGACGGGACGCAGGCCGCCGCTCGCTACCGGCATGTGACGCGGGGCTCGGCCTCATAGGTGGTGTGGAACTTCTGGCGGCGTACCTCCTTGCCGTTCTGCCGGAAGATGCGCCAGACGTCGATCTTGAAACCCTCGGCCCCGGGCATCGGGATGCACTTCGGCCCCGACTCGGTCTCGCTCTCGAAGCTCTTGATCGCGTACTTCTCCGAACTCTTCGATTCGATGTCGTAGCGCTTGGTGCTCCAGAAGCTCACGGTGAGGGAGGTGTCGGTGTAGGCGGTATCGACGAGGACGCCGTACGGGGAGTCGTTGCGCCACCGGAAGTCCGGCTGCGGGAAGGAGACGGTCGACTCGCGTCCAGCCGGGTAGCGGGAGATGTAGTACGAGTGGGGGGTGTGCTGGACGTCCTGCAGCCCCCCGAAGAAGACGGCGTTGAACATCGTCGTCGCGAACTGCGAGATTCCGCCGCCGACATCGTCGACGTACCGTCCGTTGAGGATCATCGGCGCCTCGACGAAGCCGCGCGCCTTGTCGCGCTTGCCGACGATTCCGTTGAGGGAGAAGGTCTCGCCGGGCCGGACGATGTAGCCGTCGAGGATCTCTGCGATGGTGTGGATGTTCTTGACCCGGGGCGCACAGCACGGATGGCGCGTGGTGAAGGAACTGATCTTCTGCTTGATGCCCATCGTGCGAGCCGCATCGGTGGTGACCCGTGGCCTGTCGACGGTCATCGGAGCGGTCACCTCCCGCCCCTGCGGTCGCAGGACCGCGCCGGCGAACGCGTCACCGAAGGCTCGGGAATCGACTCTCCGGCCGTCCACGGACGGAACAAGCCGGGGCCTGCCCGACCTGACCTTGAACTCTGCATCGCGAGCCGGGCGCTCAAGAGCACGCAACCGCGTCTTCAGGTTCCGCGCCAACCCCGGGCCGTCGACGCGTGGGCTCACCTTGCCCGAGCCATCGGGTGCGAAGACCAGGTGGGGAGCGAAGCTCCTCGGTTCCACCGTGATCCGCTTGCCGTCGACGGCCAGGGTGACCGGCCCGGACACGGCAACCCGTGCCGGCCCTGCCGCCACCCGGCGGATCTCGTCGGCATCAGCCTTCGGACGCAGGGGGCTTGTCCGCAGCTCCGGTGTGGTCGGCTTGCCCTTCAGTGCCGCGAGGAAAGCGGCCTTGATCGGAGCGGCGGCCGCCCGGGCGTCCAGCCCGGCGCCCGGTTGCGGAAGCACGGTCTCGGGTGTGGTGCCGCGGAACTTCACCGCCCCTTCCCGTACGGGCGTGCCGATCCGCTTGTCGATCTGGCCCAGAGCGGCGGTGAACCGGGTCTCGTCCATGCGGACCTGTGGGGTGATCTCCCGTCCGCCGAAGACGGCGGAGAAGACCGAGGTGAACCGGAACCTGTCTTCGAGGGCCGCGTCGACGGTGGCGCGGGAATCCAGGGACAGCCCGGCCTTCGCCGGATCGAGCGTCACGTCCCGTCCCTGTACCCGGAGGTGGAGCGGCTGAGCAGCACGCGGGCCGAGTCTCCGATCGAGGCGTGCCACGGCGGATCGCTCACTGAGCCCGCCGATGTCGACCCCCGAGACCTCCGTTCCCCGCGGCACGTCGTCGCCGGTATATGCCACCGCGCCGCCGTAGCCGGCGACCGTGACGATGACGAGGGCCGCGACGGAGAGGATCAGCGCTCGCCGGGGCCGGCTTCGGACGGCCAGGACGATCCGAGCGGCGGGCGGTTTCGCCGTGTCCTCGGACGACGGACGCGTGGTGTGCACTGCCACCTCTCCTCCGGGTGCGGTCCCCTCCCGAAGCCAGAGTACTAAGCACCGTAGTAGAAAGGTGTCGAGCACGGCCGTGCCGGGGAGCTGTCGGCACTTTCAGCCGACGCTGAGCGCGACGCCGCTCCCTATGCCGAGGGCGAGAGAAACCGCGGCCGCCAGGTAGGCCGTCCATTGGGCGGTGCGGTCCAGACTCTCGTCCCGGTCGGAGTCTCCGGAGAGTGCGGGAACAATCCAGCGCAGGTAGTAGAAGACGCTGGCGACGGAGTTGACGGCGGCGACGACGGCGAGCCACGCGTGGTCACCGTCCAGCGCCGCGCCGAACATCAGGAGTTTGCCGACGAACACGGCGGTGGGCGGGGTGCCCACCAGCCCCAGCAGGCAGATCACCAGGGATACCGCCAGGAGCCGGGAGCGTCGCATCAGCCCGGCGTAGGCCGCCAGGTCGTCGCGGCCGACGGCGATGACCACGGCGAAGGCGCCGATGTTCGTGATGGCGTATGCGGCGAGAAAGAACAGCAGGGCCGGTTCGGCGAGGTCGGTGCGTCCGGCCACCGCTACCGGCACCAGCAGATAGCCGGCCTGGCTGACGGTGGAGTAGGCGAGAAGTCGCCGGACGTTGTCCTGCCCGAAGGCGGCGAGGTTGCCCAAGGTCATGGTCGCGGTGGCGATGACCGCGATGAGCAGCGGCCAGTCGCCCACACCGGGCGGAAGGGCTTCGGCCGCGAAGCGGTAGAGGGCGGCGAAGGCCCCGATCTTCGGGACGGTGGTGACGAACGCCGCGACCAGCGGGGGAGCGCCTTCGGTGACGTCCGGGACCCAGAAATGCGCCGGCACGGCACCCGCCTTGAACAGCAGCCCGGCGAGCAGGAGGACCACGCCCACCGTCACGGCGGCGCCGGGCGCCGTCCCGAGTTCGGTGCGGAGCATCTCGTAGGACGTGCCGCGCCCCAGCCCGTACAGCAGGGTGACGCCGGCGAGCATGAAGATGCCCAGGAACGCGCCCATGAGGTAGTACTTGAGCGCCGCCTCGGCGCCCGGCGCGTCCTTCCCGAAGCCCGCCAGCGCGTACCCGGGGATGCTGGCCAGCAGGTAGGCCGCCACCAGCACCAGGAGGTCGGACGCGGCGCCGAGCGTGATCGTGCCGAGCGCGGCCAGCAGGATCAGGACGTAGAACTCGCTCTCCCTGCGGTGCCCGCGCATCGGGCCCGCGGCGAGCACGACGACCAGCAGCGTCGCCGCCAGGACGACGATCCGCGTCACGTGGGTGATCGGGTCGATCATGAACGCGTCGAAGGTCATCAGGTCCGCCCGGCGGGCGGCGAGGCCCGCGGCCACCAGGCCGGCCACCAGCCCGGTCGTGCACAGCACGGTGACGATCCACTGCCGGGTCCGCGGCAGGAACGACCCGGTCAGCAGCCCGATCACGGCCGCGCCGAGCAGGAACAGCTCCGGCAGCAGGTCCGCCGGGTTCTCGCGCATCATCGGGCCACCAGCGAGATCACCGCGGCCGAGGCCGGCTCGATGACGTCCAGCAGGAACCGGGGCGCGATCCCGATGACCACCGAGAGCGCCAGCAGCGGGACGATCGCGCCGAGTTCGCCGCGGTGCACGTCGGTGACCTGCGCCGTCAGTTCGCCGGGCGGGCCCAGGACCGCGCGGTGCAGCAGGCGCAGGAACAGCGCGGCGGTGATGAGGATGCCCAGGATCGCCAGCCCGCCGACGACCACCGGCCCGGTGCCGCCGCTGCCGATCACCCCGGTGAAGATCTGGAACTCGGCGATGAAGCCGGAGAAGCCGGGCAGGCCGAGGGAGGCGAACGCGCCGGCCGCGACGAGGCCGGAGAAGAGCGGAGCGCGCGCGGCCAGGCCGCCGAAGCGGCCCATGTCGTAGGTTCCGGCCCGGTCGTAGAGCACCCCGGCCAGCAGGAACAGCGCGCCGGTGATCAGGCCGTGGCTGACCATCTGGGTGATGGCGCCGTCCACCGCGAGCCGCCGCGCGGCCTGGTCGCCGAGGGTGCCGGCGGCACCGAGCGCCACGATGATGTACCCCATGTGGTTGACCGAGGTGTAGGCGATCAGCCGCTTGAGGTCCTCCTGCGCGTAGGCGACCAGCGCCCCGTAGAGGACGCCGACGAGCCCCACGATGATGATCACCCAGGCGTAGCGGCGCCACGCGTCCGGCAGCATCGGCATCGCGATGCGGACGAACCCGTAGGTGCCCATCTTCAGCAGGATCCCGGCGAGGATCGCCGACCCGGCGGCGGGCGCGTCGGTGTGCGCCGGGGGGAGCCAGGTGTGGAACGGCACGGTCGGCGTCTTGATCGCCAGGCCGACGCCGATCGCCAGCAGGACGAGCCCGGCGAGCCCCGCGGACCCGGCCAGCGGCGGCGTGCGAGTGAGTTCCACCATGTCGAAGGTGTGGGGCTCGGCTCCGAGGTAGAGGCCGATGAAGCCCAGCAGGAGGATGAGCGAGCCGAGGAAGGTGTAGAGGAAGAACTTCAGCGCCGACCGCATCCTGTCGCCGTGTCCCCATCCGGCGATGACGAAGTACATGCCGACGATGGACAGGTCGAAGAAGACGAAGAACAGGAGGAGGTCCAGGGCGGCGAACAGGCCGAGCGACACCGTCTGCAGGAACAGGAACAGCGCGGCGAAGGCCCGCGCCTGCCGTTGCGGCCGCAGCGAGTAGATCGCGCAGGACAGGAACAGCAGCGAGGTGAGCGCCAGCAGCGGCAGCGACAGCCCGTCGACGCCGATGTGGTAGCCGGCGCGGACGGTCGGGATCCAGCGCACGTTCGTCTCGTAGGAGATCCCGTCGCTGGTGCCGTGCCCGATCCACATGGCGATGACCAGGGCGAAGTCGACGGCGCACGCGACGATCCACGTCCAGGTCACCGCGCGGGCGCCGAGCCTGGGCACCGCGTAGAGCCCGAGCGCGGCGGCGAGCGGGAGGAAGATCACTAGGGAGAGCACGTTCACCTGACCAGGAGGACGATGAGGATGAGCACGGCGAACAGGACGGCGGCCTGCGCGTAGTAGGTGTGCGCCTGGCCGGTCTGCGGACGGCGCGCGAGATCGGCCAGCCGGCGGGCTCCCCGGCCGACCGCGGTGACGAGCCCGTCCACCCCGACCTCGACCCGGCGGCCGGCGAGCCCGGCGGCGAGCCGTCCGGTGGCGGCGGTCGCGCGCACTCCACCGTCGATGACCCGGTCGTCGAAGCGGGCGAGCGCCGTGGCCAGCGCGAACACCGGACGGGCGATGAGCAGCCCGGCGAGCCGTTCGAGGTGGAGCCAGTGCAGGGCGGGGGACGCCCACGCCGCCCGGAGCCGACGACCACCGGGCCGACGAGCACCGGGCCGACGAGCACGGAGCAGGAGAGCCCAGGTCGCCGTGAGGGCCCCCAGCACCAGGACGCTGGAGAGGACCAGCTCGGCCGGGGTGGGACTCGGCTCCGGGCCGGCGGTGAGGAGGTTCTGCCACGCCTCGTGCACGAGCGGCAGCGCGAAGACTCCGAGCGCCGCGGAGCCGAGGGCCAGTGCGGGCAGCGGCACCTTCTCCAGCAGGCCGATGTGCCGTGTCCCGGCCTGCTCGGTGTCCGTTCGTGTCGCCGCGTCGACCGGCTGGGCCACGGCGAACAGCGCACGCGCCGCATAACCGGCGGACAGCAGGGCCGCGGCGAGACCGACCGCGTACAGGAGGGGAGAGTGCTCCAGGGCGGCGCTGAGCACCGTGTCCTTGGTGGCCCAGAGCGATAGCGGCGGAAGTCCGGCGAGGGCGAGCATTCCGATGCCGAAGGTGACGCCGACCAGCCGGTACCGGCGCCCCGCCCCGTGCAGTTCGTCCAGGTCCTTGGTGCCGAGGGCGCTCAGCCAGGCGCCGGCGCCCAGGAACAGCAGGCTCTTCACGGCGGCGTGGGCGACGAGGTATGCGGTGCCTCCGGCCACCGCGCCGGTTCCGGCGCCGAGCACCATGAACCCGAGCTGCGCGCAGGTGGAGGCCGCCAGCAGCTGTTTCAGGTCGCGCTGGGCCAAGGCGACCGCTCCCAGCAGCAGCGCGGTGAGCGCGCCCAGCCAGGCGACCAGCGACGCGGCCCAGCCGGTCGCGGCCAGCAGCGGCTCCAGGCGCAGCAGCAGGTACGCACCGGCGGCCACCATGGTCGCCGAGTGCAGCAGCGCCGAGACCGGGCTCGGGCCGTCCATGGCCCGCGACAGCCAGAACGAGAACGGCAGCTGCGCCGACTTGCCCAGCGCGGCCAGGACGACCCCGGCCGCGACCAGGTCCCGCCACGGACCCTCGGCGGTGGCCAGCTCGTCGAGGCTCAGCGACCCCGTTCCGGCCAGGGCGGCACCGGCGGCGAAGTAGAGGCCGAGGTCACCGGCGCGCGTGGTGACGAAAGAGATGTCAGCCGAGCCGACCCTTCTCGGCTCGCGCCACCAGAACCCGATGAGCGCGTAGGACATCGCGCCCATGACCTCCCAGCCCATCAGCAGGACGGCCAGGTCGGTCGCGGTGACCGTCACCAGCATCGCCCCGGTGAACACCAGCATCAGCCCGAAGAAGCGCGCCCGTGACTCGTCCGGGGAGAACTCCCCGGCGGCGAACAGCAGGACGGCGAGACCGACCGACGCGACCGTCAGGACGAGGGCGGCGGAAAGCCCGTCCACGGCCAGCCCGGCGGGCAGCCGGCCGAAGAGCGGGAACTGCACGGCCGGACGCGTCAACGCCGCCGCGATCGCCAGGCACAGCGTGCCGAGCGCGGCGCCCACCGCGACCGCGGGCGCCGCCCGGTCCAGGCCGCGGCCGAGTGCGAGGCGCCCGGTGAGCAGGAGCACGCCGGTCGTGATCGGGACTGCCGGCAGGAGCCAGCCCAGGAGGCTCATCCTTTGAGATCTCCGGCCTCGTCGGTCATGTCGACGTCGCGCGCGCGGAAGAGCGCGGTGACGACGGCGAACCCCATCGCCATCTCCAGCGCCATCACGGTCACGGCCACGAGCACCAGCACCTGGCCGTCCGCCGTTCCGGGCGCGACGTAGAACCAGAACGCCGCACCCGCGACCAGCAGTCCGTTGATCATGAGTTCGAGGCCCATCATCAGCATCACGATCGACTGCTGGGACAGCGCCCCGTACAACCCCACCGAGAACAGCGCGGCGGCGAGCACGAGAAAGACCTCAAGGTTCACTTCGCACCGCCCGCGCGCCCGGGCGGCCGGTCGTAGCGGCCCCGGTCGGTCGCCAGCACCACCGAGGCGATCATCGTGGCGAGGATGGCGATGCCGATCACCATCATCACCAGCATCTTCGGCCCCATGATCGCCTCGCCGACGGAGAACGTCGGGTCGGCGGGCGGAGTCCCGCGCCGCTGCGGCCACGGGGTGAGGAAGATGCCCGCCACCAGCGCGGCGAAGACGGCGCCCGAGATGAGGAGAGCCCCGCGGTTGTTGTGCACCATCGTCATCGGCATGAGCCCGCCGGGGTTCATCATGTACATGATCATGAAGACCGCCATCACGAGCATCTCCATGATCATCATGAGGACCACCAGGACGCCGAGGTACTCCAGGTCGAGCAGGAGCAGCACGACTCCGACGCACAGGAACGAGGCCAGCAGGGCGAACGTCGCCCGCGCCATCGAGTCCACGACGAAGACGGCCACGCCGAAACCCACGGCCGCCACCGCCAGGACCCAGAACGCAACGGTCTGCATCTCACCTCCCTCAGTTCACGACCACGATGCCGACGACCAGGGTCTGCAGCAGCGTGGCCGGGATCAGGACCATCCAGGCGGCGGTCATGAAGCGGTCCATCCGGATCACCGGGAACCGCTGCCGGACCCAGACCAGCACCGCCAGCACCGCGTACGTCTTGATCAGCGTCCACGCCCATTCCGGGAGCCACGGTCCGGCACCGCCGCCCAGGAACAGCGGGACGGCGGCCGCCGCCGCGACGGTCAGCAACGCGAACCGGCCGGCGAAGAACAGCAGCCTGTCCGGACCGGACAGCTCGGCCGCGACCCCGCCCGCCAGATCGTCCGCCACCGGATGGCCCAGCGGCCCCCAGAAGGTCATCCCGAGCGCTGACAGCAGGTAGACCGCGAACGCGACCGGCATCCAGACGACGAACCAGAGGTCGTCCTGCGCGGCCGCCACCGCACCGAAGTCGAGCGAACCCGCCCCCAGGCCCGCGGTGATCAGAGCGAACATGTGCGGCAACTCGTATGCCAGGCCCTGAGCCAGGAAGCGGTAGCCGCCGACCAGCGGGAACGCCGAGTTGACGCCCCACCCGGTCAACCACAGCGAGGCCCAGGCCACGACCTCCATCGCGTTGAACCAGACCACGCCCACCGACAGGCCCCACACGCTCGTGCCGCCGAGCGGAATCACGGTCGCCGCGAGCAGCGCCGCCGCCGGAAGGCTGATGACGCCGATTCGCACGAGCAGGACGTCCGGTGCGAGCGTGCGCCGCCGCTGCTGGACGATGAGCCGGACGCCCTCCCTGAGCGGGGCGACCAGACCACTCCCGGCGCGGAACCCCGCATCCATCGCCGCGGCCGAATACGTCAGAGCGGCGAGGGCGAGGGGGAGCGCCACAACGGCCCAGACGGGCGTCGGCTCACTCACCGGAGACCCCCGCCACCGGTGCTACGACCTGGTCGAGGTCTGGATCCAGGCTTGCGACCGTCAGTCTCGCCGCCGCCAACTCCGCGCCGTCCAGCAGCTCGGGGAGCATGGCGAGAACCGCCGCGCTCGGCCGGTCCGCCACGGGACCGCGCGGGCCGTCGCTCCCCAGCAGGGGTGCGTGATCGTCCAGGCGTCCCAGGGCTTGGCCGATCTCGTCGAGCCAGCCGGTCAGCCGGGCGAACGCGTCACCGAGGTGCCGGGCGGACGGTCCGGTCAGACCGTGCCGGCCGGCCATCTCCCGGTCGACGACGCCGACGTCGCTGAGCATCCAGCGCAGCGTTCTCGACTTGCCGGTGCGGCGCGTGAGCTCGGCGACCCGAGGCGCCACCTCGCTCCCGGGCGCGCCCGCGATGATCTCATCGCGCAGTTCCCGGGCCCGGTCCGCAGCGCCCTCCCAGCCCGCGACGGCCAGCAGCCGGCCCACGCTGTCGAGGTGGCTCGCGGCCCGGCGCCGTTCAGCGTCCGCGGTGGTCACCCGCTCGCCCGCGGCAGACCGCAGCCACGGCTCGTCCCAGAAGGACGGCCCCTCCGCTCGACCGCCCAGCACAGCGACTTCCACGACCTGGGCGACGTCGCCCTGCAGAGTCAGGTGGAGTACAAGACCGGCAGGCCAGTCGCGAAGAGCCGGACCGAGAGGGACATGCAGCACGTCGAGCTTCAAGCCGTCCCTGTCCGCCGCTCGCTCGGCCATGGCCAGCCCCATCGGCGCCCCCATGTGATGCTCATGCCCACCGTGCCCGCCGCCGTGGCCGCCGTGACCGCCATGCTCCATGTGCTCGCCGTCGTGGTCCTCGTCCTCATGGCCCATCGCCTCGTGGTCGCCGTCCTCGTCCGACTCGGGCGCGTGATGATGCTCGTGGCCGGACGTTCGATCGCCGTGCTCATCCATCCCGTCGGTACCACCGCCGGGAGACCACGGTCCGCGTTCCCGGCGGGCCTCGGCGTCCGCGCGCTGCGCGGCGGTGTCCGCCAGCTCCCCGGCCGCCCGATCGAGTTCCGCGGCGACCCGCTCGGCCGATGCCGACTCGTCCAGCCTGACGAGAGACCTCGGGCCCGGCATGTCCGCCCAGATCGTGTCCACCGCCGCCGCCAGGCCGGGGCCCGGCCGCCCGCACATGATGAGTGTCGCCGCCCCTGCCGGTGACGTGACCATGCGTCCGTTCCGCCGACGCAGCTCGGCCTCGACGAGCAGCCTGGTCCGTGTCGCTCCGGGGGCCGTGACGACGAAGGCGCGGGGATGCGCGTGGGCGAAGCGGAGGAGCCGTGCCGTCAGGCCCATCGGAACGCCCCTTCGCGCCACGCGTAGACGACGCCGACGATCAGGAGCGCGAGGAACACGAACATCTCGACGACGGCCTTCGTCCCCACCGAGGCGACCACCACCGCCCACGGATACATGAAGATCATCTCCATGTCGAAGGCCAGGAACACCATCGTCACGACGTACCAGCGCACGTGATAGCGCGATAGTGCGTGCTCTTGGGGGCGAGCGCCCGACAGGTACGGTCCGGTTCCCGGCGCCCCCGGTGGCGCGTAGGCGAACGACAACGCGTAGGCGGCTGCGACCACGGCCGCCAGCAACCCCAGAAGTACGAGTACCGCTACATGCGGTTGCACACCGGCACCTCCCCCCGATCTCCACATCCTCCTACGTTCAGTAGGAGATCATGCCTCACGACGGTGCTCATGACTAACTTCCACCCACCGGCCCTCGACGGTCCCGTGCTCACTATTGCCAGTCCCGTCCAGCCGGGCCCGCCGCCACTCTCTGGGGGAGCACCTGGGGGTGACGCGGTCGTCAGCGACGGCTCAGCACCGCGACGGCCGCGCCGCCGAGTACGGTGGCGGCGATCCCGAGCGCGGCGGAACGCCGGAGCGACAGTTCCAGCAGCGGGTCCCGCGCGTGCGCCCGGTCGTCGAACGGGCCGTGGGCGCCCTGGTCCTCGGCATCGTCGCCCGGACGGAACAGGTTCGGGCCCAGCCGCGGCGCGTCCTCGTCGGTCTGCTGCGCCCTGACGCCGGACCGGCCCAGGTACAGGTCCATGAGCTTGGGGGCGAGGCGTGCGCCGAGGATGGTGTACGCGGTGGACAGGCCCACCCACATGTTGCGGCGGGGGTGCTCGGCCAGGTGCGCGATGGCGCGGCCGGCGAGTTCGGGCTGGAAGATCGGCGGCACCGGCATCGGGTGGCGGCCGAGCTTGTTCAGGTTCCAGTTGAACTGCGGCGTGTTCAGCCCCGGAAGCTGGACCATGCACAGCTTCACCTTGCTCTTGTCGTGGGCGAGCTCGGTCATCACCGATTCGGTGAAGCCCTTCACGGCGTGCTTGGCGGCGCAGTACGGCGCCTGCAGCGGGATCGAGCGGTAGGCCATCGCCGAGCCCACGTTGACGATCACGCCGCGGTCCCGGGGCCGCATCCGCTCCAGCGCGGCGAGCGTCCCGTGGACCTGCCCGAGGTAGGTGACGTCGTTGATCCGCCGCCACTCGTCCATGCCGGTGTCCCAGGAGAACGCCAGCGCTCCGCAGAACGCCGCGTTGACCCAGACGTCGATGGCCCCGAGTTCCGTTTCCGTCCGGTCGGCGGCCCGCCGGACGGCCTCCTCGTCGGCGACGTCGGCCGTCAACGGCAGCGCGCGGCCCCCCGCCGCGCGCACGTCCGCGGCCGCCGCCTCCAGCCCGGCCTCGCCGCGGGCCAGCACCGCGACGTCGTATCCACGCCCGGCGAGTTCCTGGACGGCCGCCCGCCCGACACCGGCCGTGCCGCCCGTCACGACCGCGACCTTCCCGTTTGCTTCATGCGCCATCTGTGGCCTCCTCGGCCTTTCGCTTGCTGTGCACGGTCCCGCCCGCCCGCCTCGGCATCACGCAGCCGGCATGCGGCGACGATCAGCGCGAGGTGGTACAGCGCCTGAAGGAAATCGCCCCGCTGCGTCCCGGAGCACCGGATACCCGAGGGCCACGGAGGTAAGCGGTGCCGGGAGAATCGGCTTGCCACAGCCGCGGGACGGCTCGCACCCGCGGTCACCGGCCGGTTTCTCCGCGGGTCAGCGAGCGTCATCCCCTCTCGGCGTCCGCCTCGGGGTCACCCCGCAGGCGTTCGAGACGGGCCGCGAGCATGAGCAGCAGAGCCTGACCGAGCATGAAGGCCATGGCGGCCAGGAAGGCCCCCGCCGCCCACGCCGCTCCGGCGGGAAGGAGCAGGCCGGCTACGACGGCCGCGCCGAGGCCGAGGGCCACGGACAGGATGCCGAACGCCGTGCCGAGCAGGTCGACCTCGCGTGGGCCCGCACCCGGGCTGCGCCGGAATCCCCTGGTGGTCACGGCCTGGAGCACGGTGAACGCCGCTGCGGCGCCCATCGCGAACCCGAGGATGTCAACCAGCGACGGGGACCCCGCCAGCTTGTCGAGCGCGCCGAAGGACGAAGTGATCATGATCGAGAACCCGAACGCGGCACTGTTGTCGATGACGGCGGTCTTCAGACCCACGCGGGCGCTGCGCCTGGTGTGAGATGTGCCGACTTTCCGAGATGGCCCCATGGGCATCTGCGCCAGGGACTCCGCATGCCCTCACGGGGAGCGCCGCGGCCACCAGATCACCGGCTCCGGGGATCGCTCGCTGTGAAGGCGATCCGGCATCCCCGAACCTCCCTCCTTCGTGACGTGACGGCGGGCGATCAGTCAGTCGTGCTTGCGGCCGGGAAGGTTCTCGTACACCTCCGTGAGCTTCTGCCGGAAGCCGCGCTCGGCGATGCCGACCTTCTGCGGGTCCTTGACGCCGGCCTTCACGGTCTTCTTGGCCTGCTCCTTCATGATGTGCGGCGGGATCGGCGCGATCTCGTTGTCCACCACGAATTCCAGCACGACCGGCCGATCGCTGGCGAGAGCGTCCTGCCACGCCTTGGTGACCTTCTTGGGGTCGTCGCAGTAGATGCCCTTCAGGCCGCACAGTTCGGCGTACTTCGCGTACGGGAAGTCCGGGATGGACTGCGAGCCCTCGTACTTCGGGTCGCCGCCCATCGCCCGCTGCTCCCAGGTGACCTGGTTGAGGTCCTGGTTGTTGAAGATGCAGAAGACCAGCGGCGGCGAGCCGCCCATCCGGTCGGCGTACCGCTTCACCGTGAGCATCTCGTTCATGCCGTTCATCTGGAACGCACCGTCCCCGACGAAGGCGATGACCGGACGGTCCGGGAAGGCGAACCGCGCGGCGATCGCGTACGGGACGCCCGGCCCCATCGTCGCGAGCGTCCCCGACAGCGACGCCTTCATGCCCTCGCGGATCTTGAGGTGCCGGGCCCACCAGTTGGTTCCCGAACCGGAGTCGGCGGTGAGGATGGACCCATCGGGCAGCAGCGGCGACAGTTCGTGGGCCACCGCCTGCGGGTTGATCTTCCCGTCGAACGTCTGCCCGGCCCGCTTCTCCATCACCGTGTCCCAGGCGCGGACGTTCTCCTCGATCTGCTCGCGCCAGGACCGGTCCTGTTTGCGGCGCAGCAGCGGTATCAGCTCCCGGAGGGTCTCCTTGGCGTCGCCGACGACGTGCGCGTCCATCGGGTACCGGATGCCGATCATGCGGCCGTCGATGTCGATCTCGACGCCGCGGCAGCTGCCCTCGTCCGGCAGCCATTCCGCGTACGGGAAGCTGCTGCCGATCATGAAGAGGGTGTCGCAGTTCATGATCATCTCGTCGCTGGCCTTCGAGCCGAGCAGCCCGACGGGGCCGGTGACGAACGGCAGGTCGTCCGGCAGCACTTCGCGGCCGAGCAGCGCCTTGGCCACCCCGGCGCCGAGCAGTTCGGCGACCTCGACGACCTCCTCGCGGGCTTGGGCCGCGCCCTGCCCGATGAGCATCGCGACCTTCTCGCCCTCGTTGAGGATGTCGGCGGCCTTGCGCAGCTCCTCCCGGTTCGGCAGGACACGGGGCCGGCTCCAGCCGACGCTGGAGTACACCGAGCCGTGCTCCTTCGGCGGCGACGGCATCGCCTCCTGCTCCTGGACGTCCTCCGGAATGACGATCGTCGCGACGCTCCGGGTGGTCAGCGCCGTCTTGAACGCCCGGTCGATCACGTGCCGCATCTGCCCGGGGTGCATGACGATCTGGCAGTACTCCGAGACGTCGGAGAACAGGTCCTCGAGGTTCACTTCCTGCTGGTAGTGGGTGCCCTGCGCGAGCCGCTTCTGCTGCCCGACGATCGCGACGACCGGCTGGTGGTCCAGCTTCGCGTCGTACAGGCCGTTCAGCAGGTGGATCGCACCCGGACCGGACGTCGCCACGCAGACCCCGACCTCGCCGGTGAACTTGGCGTGCCCGCAGGCCATGAACGCCGCCATCTCCTCGTGGCGCGTCTGGATGAACTCCGGATTCCCCTCGGCGCGGTCGAAGGCGCCCAGCATCCCGTTGATGCCGTCACCCGGATATCCGTAGACGCGCTCGATGCCCCACTCCGTGAGGCGCTGGAGGACGTAGTCGGCTACTTGCTGGGCCATGATCCTCAACTCTCCCGGTGGTCGTCGACGACTCGGTGTCCGTGTCAACCCCCCGGGTCCCCGGGAAGCGGGCGACCAAACAATCCGGCGGGGGTCGCGCGCCGCCGTTTCAGAGCTTCCGCCAGAGGTAGTAAGACGCGCGTCGCCGAGCGAAGGAGGCGTGAATGGCCGGGGCGGACGGGGCGGCCGGAGGCGACGCCGTCCCCGTGACGGGCGTGCGGGTGCACGCGTTCACCGTGCCGACGGACGGTCCGGACGGGGTCGAGGAGGACGGCACGCTGCGCTGGGACTCGACCACGATGGTGCTCGTCGAGGCGGACGCGGGCGGGCGGACCGGCATCGGCTACACCTACGGCGACGTCTCGCTCGCGCCCTTCATCGAGTCCAAGCTCGCCCCGGTCGTCCGGGGCTCCGATGCGCTCGCGCCCGCCGCCGCGTGGCACGCCATGTTCGCGGCGATACGCAACGTGGGGCGCCCCGGCCCCGGCGCCATGGCGGTGTCGGCGGTGGACGCGGCGCTGTGGGACGTGAAGGCGCGGCTGCTCGGCCTGCCGCTGTACCGGGTGCTGCCGGCGTTCCACGACGAGGTCCCGGTCTACGGCAGCGGCGGCTTCACGAACTATCCGCTCGACCGGCTCGCCCGCCAGCTCGGCGACTGGGTGGAGCGCGGCGTCCCCCGGGTGAAGCTGAAGATCTCCCGCGAGCCCGGACGCGACCCCGAGCGGCTCGCGGCCGTCCGGGAGGCGATCGGGCCGGAAGGCGAGCTGTTCGCCGACGCCAACGGCGCGCTGACCCGCAAGGACGCCCTGTACTGGGCGCACCGGCTGGCGGGGGAGTGGGACGTGCGGTGGTTCGAGGAGCCGGTGAGCTCCGACGACACGGCCGGGCTGCGGCTGCTCCGCGACCGGGGCCCGGGACGGCTGGAGATCGCGGCCGGCGAGTACGGGTACGTCCTCGGCGACTTCACCGGGCTGCTGGACGGCGCGGTCGACTGCCTGCAGGCCGACGTGACCCGCTGCGGGGGCGTCACGGGCGTCCTGCAGGTCGCCGGGCTCGCGGCGGCGTACCGCGTCGACCTGTCCGCGCACTGCGCCCCGGCGTTGTCGGCGCACGCGTTCTGCGCGGTCGAGCGGCTCCGCCACCTGGAGTACTTCCACGACCACGTCCGCGTCGAGGACATCGTCTTCGACGGGACGCTCAGCCCGGCGGGCGGCTCGCTGCGCCCCGCCCCCGACCGTCCGGGCCTCGGCCTGGAGGTGAGGTGGGCGGACGCCGAGCGGTACCGGGTGCACGGCGCCCGCCGCCGCTGACCGACGTGACCCGGCCCGTCCGTAAAGATGCGATCGGAGGAGTGCGCGAATGGCCACGAAGACCCAGCAGGTGCCGGAAAAGAGCGCCCCCTCGACGCCGGGGCCGCCGCGCGGCCGGACGACGATCCAGGTCGGGCGGCTCGCGAAGGCCCTCGCCAGGGCCGTTGAGGGGGAAGTGCGGTTCGACGACGGCTCCCGCGCCCTGTACGCCAACGACGCGTCGAACTTCCGGCAGGTGCCGATCGGTGTCGTCGTCCCCAAGACGCCGGACGACGTCGTCGCGGTGCACCGGATCTGCCGCGACTTCGGTGCGCCGATCCTCAACCGCGGCGGCGGGACGAGCCTGTCGGGGGAGACCGTCAACTACGCGGTGGTCATCGACCACTCCAAGTACCTGACCGGGATCGGCGAGGTGGACCCCGAGGCTCGGACCGTCACCTGTGAGACCGGGGTGATCAACGAGGAGCTGAACCGGCACACCGGAAAGTGGAACCTGGTGTTCGGCCCCGACCCCTCCTCCCACTCGCGCTGCGTCATCGGCGGCAACATCGGCAACAACTCGTGCGGGATCCACTCGGTGCAGTCGCACCTGTACGGCCCGGGCCCGCGCACCTCCGACAACCTGAAGGCGATGGAGATCGTCACCTACGGCGGCGACCGCTTCTGGGTGGGGACGAACGAGGAGGAGCACCTCGACGAGATCATCGCCGCCGGGGGCCGCAAGGGCGAGATCTACGCGGCGCTGCGCGACCTGCGCGACCGGTACGCCGACGCGATCCGCGCCGGATACCCGTCCGTGGCGCGGATGCCGCGCCGCGTGTCGGGCTTCAACCTGGACGAGCTGCTCCCGGAGAACGGCTTCAACGTCGCCCGCGCGCTCACCGGCACCGAGAGCACGTGCGTCACCGTGCTCCAGGCGGTCCTGCTCCTGACGCCCGCGCTGCTCCAGCGCACGCTCGTCGTCGTCGCGTACGAGGAACTGCCCGACGCCGCCGAGGACTGCGAAGAGATCATCGACAGGTTCCGGCCCGTCGGGCTGGAGGCGCTCGACCACCGGCTCATCGAGAACCAGCAGCTGCAGGACAAGAACGTCTCCGACATCGGGGAACTCCCTCGGCAGGGGGGCGGCGCGTGGCTGCTGGTCCAGTTCGGCGCCGACACCGCGGAGGAGTCGGTCGCGACGGCCGAGGCGTTCGTCCGCTGGCTGACACACGAGCGCGGATACGCGCCGGACCGGGTGAAACTCGTCAGGAGCACGCAGGAAGGCGGGCACAGCGGCGGGCTGTGGGCGATCCGCGAGGCGGGGCTGGGCGCGACGGCGTTCCCGCGGGGGGAGGACCACTGGCCCGGCTGGGAGGACTCGGCCGTCCCGCCGTCCCGCATCGGCGACTACATCCCCGCGCTGCGGCGCGTCATGAACCGGCACGGCATCGACGGCGCCATGTACGGGCACTTCGGGCAGGGCTGCATCCACTCACGGATGAGCTTCGACCTGCGCACTGCCGAGGGACTGGCGACCTACCGGGCGTTCATGACCGACGCCGCCGACCTCGTCGCGTCGTTCGGCGGCTCGCTGTCGGGGGAGCACGGCGACGGCCAGCAGCGCGGCGAACTGCTGGAACGCCAGTACGGGCCCGAACTGGTGCGGGCGATGCGCGAGTTCAAGCGGATCTGGGACCCCGGCGGCAAGATGAACCCCGGCAAGGTCGTCGACGCCTACCGGATGGACGAGGACCTGCGGCTCGGCACCGACCACAACCCGCCCCGCCCGAAGGTGAAGTTCGCCTACGAGCAGGACGGCGGCGACTTCGCCCACGCCGCCCTGCGCTGCGTCGGCATCGGTGAATGCCGCGTCCCGCAGGCGACGAACACCATGTGCCCGAGCTACCAGGTCACCCGCGAGGAGAAGCACAGCACCCGCGGCAGGGCCCGGCTGCTGTTCGAGATGCTCCAGGGCGAGGTGATCACCGACGGCTGGCAGTCCAGGGAGGTCGCCGAAGCCCTCGACCTCTGCCTGGCCTGCAAGGGCTGCACCAACGACTGCCCCGTCAACGTCGACATCCCGACCTACAAAGCCGAGTTCCTGCACCACCACTACAAGTCGGCGCGGCGGTGGCGCCCCCGTCACGCCTATGCGTTCGGATTCATCGACCAGGCCGCCCGGCTGGCGTCCCGGATGCCGGAGATCGCGAACGTCGCAACGCAAACGCCGGGCCTGGCGCAGCTGGCGAAACTGGTCGCCGGAATCGACCGGCGCCGCCCCCTGCCCCGCTTCGCACCGATGACACTGCAGCAGTGGTTCGAAGAGCGCGGCGGCACCGTCAACCCGCACGGGCGACCGGTCGTGCTGTTCCCCGACACCTTCAACAACCACTTCCACACCGACGTGGGCGTGGCGTGCGTCGAGGCGATCGAGGCCGCCGGCTGGCGGGTCGTCCTGCCGGAGGGGCATGTGTGCTGCGGCCGCCCCCTGTACGACTACGGCTTCCTCGACACGGCCGAACGGTACCTGCACAACGTGCTGGACGTGCTACGCCCGCACGTCCGCGCCGGCACGCCCGTCGTCGGGATGGAGCCCAGTTGCCTCGCCGTATTCAAAGACGAGCTGACCAAGCTCCTCCCACACGACGACGACGCCGCCCGGCTCGCCCGCAACTCCCACCATTTCGCCGAGTTCTTCGACCACTACGACATCACACCGCCGAAACTCTCCCCAGGCGGCAAGGCACTGCTGTGGGGCCACTGCCACCAGCGCTCTACCGGCGGCATGAACAACGACACCAAGCTCCTCGAACAGATGGGCCTGGACACCGACGACCTCAAGGGCGGCTGCTGCGGCCTCGCCGGATCCTGGGGCTTCGAGAACGGCAAGTACGACATCTCGATGGACTGCGGTGAACAGGCGCTCCTGCCCGCCGTCCGCGACGCCGACCAGACGACGGCGATCGTGGCCAACGGCTTCTCCTGCAAGACGCAGATCGAGGACGCCGGAACCGGACGCCGAGCTCTGCACATCGCCCAGCTCATCCAACTCGCCCGCAGGCAGGCTGGCCACCCGGGACGACCGGAGAACGCCGGGCGTTCCGGCAGGCCCGCACCGCCGCTCCCGCGCCGGGTAACCCGCGTCGCAGCCACCTTCGGGACCGCCGCCGGCACCGCTGCTCTCGGCGCCGCCGCAACGCGCGCGGTGTACCGGACGCTGCGCCCGCGCCCCACCCCAGGACGGAGCGTCTCCGGTCTCAGAATCGACGTCCGATCCGGAGGGATCAAGACCTCGAAGAAGCGCTCCAGGCGGCACGGCACCCGCCAACGGCGAAAGTAATCAATCCCGCCGTGCACGAGCCGACCGCGGGCGGCCCACCCCAGGCGCGGGCCGGCCGCCTGGCCGTGCAGCGTCTGGCGGAGATCCTCGGCCATCTTCCCGAGTGCCCGTCCACCGACGCCGTCCCCGTCGCCCGATCTGGCTGGCGGTGACCTCAGGTCGGCAGGGACGATGACGTGATTCCGCCGTGTGTCCGCGGATCTGTCGACTCAAGCCGTCCGAGGTGACGATCTTGACGGACCCGCGTGCCCCGGCCTTGGGGCTAATCGCCGGCGGATCCGGGCTTGGTGAGCTTGCCGTGCGCCTTGGCTTTGAGCGGATCGGGAACGACGCGGGACACGGCGACCTGCATCCTGTTCTTGAACGAGCCCGCGACGACGTGGTCCTTGCCTGCCATGAGCGCTTCGAACGCCTCCCGTGCCACCTGGGCGGGATCGTCCTTGTCCATCTGGCCGAGCTTGGTGTCCTCAAGGCCCGCCCGGGTGAAGAACTCGGTCTCGGTCGGGCCGGGCAGGAGCGCCGTCACGGTCACGCCCGTACCGCTCAGCTCCTGGCGGAGCGCCTGGGCGAACGAGTACAGGAAAGCCTTGGACGCCGCGTACGTCGCCTGGTAGGGACCCGGCCCGGTCGCGGCGACCGACGAGGTGACCAGCAGCCGGCCGGAGCCCGCCTCGATCATGTCGGGCAGGACGCGCCTGGCCAGATGGACGGCGGACGTCACGTTGAGGCTGACCAGGTTGAGTTCGGCGGCCAGGTCGTTGTCGCGGGCGAAGCCGCCGGCGACGCCGACGCCCGCGTTGAGCGCCACCGCGGCCGGGGCCCGTCCCGCGGCCCGCGCCGCCGCGTACAGCTCCTCGACGCCCTCGTAGGTCGCGAGGTCGACCCGCACGGGCGTCGCGTCGCCGACCGCGCGGGCGGCCTCGACGATCCCGGCGTCCTCGGCCGCCATCAGCACGTCGTGGCCGTGGCGGGCGAACTCCCCGGCGAGCTCGCGTCCGATGCCGCTGGACGCCCCGGTCACCACAGCCAGGGGCCGGGTCTGCCCGGTCATCCCTCATCGCCTCCTCGGGTGTCGCGCGGCCGGGCGTCGAAGCCCAGCCGGAAGGGGCTCAGCGTGCGCGGCAGCGGCCGGTCCGCGGACGGGCGCAGGCCGGCGTCCTGCCGCAGGTCGTAGGCGCGCAGCAGCGCGGCCAGGAAATGGCTCGCCGACAGCAGCGACAGGTTCCGTCCGGGGCACTCTCCCGGCCCCCCGCTGAACGGCACGACCGCCCAGTCGTGCTCCGCCGTGCCGTCCAGCCAGATGCCGGGCCGGAACTCGTCGGCGTAGGGCAGCGTCTCGTCGTCGCGCTGGAGGAAGGGCGTATGGATGAGGAACCCAGTTCCGGCGGGCAGGGCCTGGCCCGCCCACTCGGTCGGCCGGGTGGCGTCGCGCAGGATCGTCATGGTGGTGGGCCACAGGCGCACCGATTCCTGGACGCACGCCCGCAGGTACGGCAGGTCGTCGTCGCCGGTCCCGGCCTCGCGCCTGGCCTGCTCGAAGTGCTCCGGGTGGGACGCCAGCAGCGCGAGCGTGCGGAAGGCGGCCAGGGCCGTGGACTCGTAGGCAAAGAGCCACTGCGGCACCTGGTCCTCGGGGTCGGTGATCTCCGATGCCGGGGCGGCCGCCATGAGCCCGGCCAGACTGCCCGGCTCGGGATCGGCGAGGTACCGGCGCACCCGGCGGAGGAACTCGGCCCGTACACCGGCGCGCTTCGGGTGCGCGAAGGCCCAGTTGGAGTTCATCCGCAGCGTGGTGAGCAGGTCGCTGACCTCGGAGTCGTCGCGGGCGGCGTCCCCGAGGACGACGCGCCGGATCATCCGCCACCAGGCCATCCGGAAGTCCGCCCAGTCCAGGCGCCCGGCGAGCGCGACGGCGTCCACCAGCGCGTCCGCCTCCTGACGGACCTTGCGAAGGAGCGCGTCGGCATGCCGGTGCACCGGGTGCGCCGTGTCGAGCACGGTCTCGTTGAACCGGCGGCGGTCGGCGCGCTCCTCCCCGCGGGACGCCAGCACGCCGTGCGGCTGGAAGTGCCCGACGGCGGCGCGCTTCTCCTTCGAGGCGATCGCGAACGGCTCGGGCGAGCCGGTCAGGACGCGCTCGACGTCGTGCGCCGAGAGGAGCAGAGCGAACGAGCGCCCGGGGACGGCGAGCCGCAGCGGCCCCGGTCCGTACCGTGCGCGCAGCCGTTGCAGCAGTCGTCCCGCCCCCCGGTCCGCCTGGATCGCCTCGGCCAGCGACACCAGGCGCGGTCGGCGCGCAAGCACGCCCCGGGCGAGCGTCGGGACGAACACCGACGCGCCGATGCGAAGCGTGTCCGCGACCGTGGCCCTCGCCGGCGGCGCCTCAGTGGCCTGCGAACTCAACTGGACAGTCGACACATGGGCTCCCTTTCGCATCACGGGATGCTTGCCGCCCACCACTAAGGCAAACAGAACCCACATGACTTCCTGCAGGCGGACAAGGAGCACCTGTTGGACGAGGTGTGCCCAGGGCCGTTGATCAGCATGGACGACCTCCGCCACGCCCACGCCTCCTGGCTCCTAGCCGGCGGCGCCGACCTCCAGGTCGTCAAAGAACGCCTCGGCCACCGCAAGATCTCTACGACGGAGCGTTACGACATCGGCCTCCCGTTGGCTGCGCGTGACCAGCCTTCAACGAGATCGCTCACCTGGCGGCCAAGGCCCGAGCCCAGTCCGCGGAGACCCGTGCCGGGGTATGCCCGGCGGTTCGACTCCTCCGGGCTGTGTCTTTGGGGACGAGGCACAGCCGTATGGCTCTAAAACGGTCCGCCCGCGCCGTTTTCGTCCTGTCCTGCAAAGGTATGGAATCGGATCGAGGCTTTTTAGCGGGGATGCAACGTCAAACGCATGCGGGCGCTGCGGCCTCGGCATCGCGCACGTGCGAACTCCCCATGCGCGCGGTTATATAGAGGCCGGTGTGATTCGGCGTAGGCCCCGCACGTCACGGACACGCCCGGCGAGCCGTCCGGTCGGGCGTTTCGCCTTCCCTTGTCGAAGGATTGCGAGCGTGGGCGTGGATCACCCCCGTGGGCCGGGCAGAGGCCCCGAGACCGCCGACAAGGTCCCCCCGCAGGGCACTTGCGGCCAGTCACCGGCCGACCCGACCGGCGACAAGCAGCAGGCCTTCGGGGACCGCTCGGTCGAAGCCAAGTCGGGCACCAAGAAGGATCCAGAGGCCGACAAGACCTACGTCGGCACCCAGGTGACCGAAGAACTCCATGACACAGCCGACCCCGCTGAGGCCGGCAACGGCGGCCCGGAAGCGGAGAAGCCCGGCCAAGCCAAGGCCGAGGACCCGCGCGAGGACGAGGGGGAGCGGGTCAAAGACAACCGTGGACCCGGGACCGGTCTACCCGAGGCCGGAGGGCGAAAGACCAGGACGACCGCAACAAGGAACCGCGCCCCCAGGACAGCGGTAGCAGCGTGGACGACAAGACTGACGACCCCGAAGCACCTCAGCAGCCAAACCCCCTCTCCACCGACAACGCAACCCCTCCCAAGCCGTTCTCCCGCCTGGAAAGCCTGGCCCGCGCCCGCGAAGCACAACTCCAAAACGCAGAACAACTGCGAGCCATCTTTCAAGACGCCCAGACCGCCGATGGCGACAGAGAAGCCCCACCGCAGAGCGAGAACGGGGGAGGCGACGAGCGCGAGCCCGCAGCACAGCCCCCAGTCGCTGAGGCACCCGGCGGCACCGACGACGACAGCGGCGAACCGCCAGCCGAACCAGCAGACCCCCTGCCCCCCGCAGAAGGCCAAGGTCCCGACGAGGAAAACAAGCCACAGCCGGGCCCAGAAGTCGGCCGATCCGTCGAAAAGGCAGCAGCCTCTCCCGAAGAAACTGGCGAGAATTCCGCGCCCCCAGAGGCTCAAGGTGACCAGGGCGGGGACAGTGGTATGGATGCGGAGGGAGACGGTGCCGGTGAGGGCGCAGCGAGCAAGCCCACACGGTTGGAAGGGTGTAGAGACTACGTCGTCGACGATCCGGCCGTTCCCGGTAGGACGATCACTGATATCGACTGTATCGAGGACGGGGTGCTGTGGGAAGAGAAAAGTGCGACCAACGCTGGCGACATCGGACGATGGGTGGCCAAGCACATTGACAAGAAGTTCTCATCTTATCTCGATGCGCGCCAGTACATGGTCGACTACGAACAGGCGCCCATCGGTTTTCGCTTCACCAGTCCCGGTGCCGATCCCTCATTTCGATCCGAGGTAGAATCGGCAGTCGAGAGGTTGCGTCAAGCGTATCCAAACGAACAGATCATGCTGGAGTGGTCATAATGGGTTACATCTTCGACATCGACGACGAGACCGTGTGGAGTCCATCACTGTGGGTCGGGCAACTGTATGTCAGCCTTGCGGAAGCGATCGCCCGTACTCTAGAGCTTCCAACGGGGCTGGAGGCGGTTGCCGAAGATATGTACGACATCAACCCGTCTGTGTTTAGTGAATTCACGAGCGCCCTTGTGAAGAATTATTTTTCCACCCGTCACGTCGTTGCTCAAGAGTTGCTGCGCGGTGTACTGCTCACCTCCCTGGTGATGCTTCAACGAGGCGGCGTGGAGATCGCTCCCGACGGTGAGGAACAGACGTCCTTCTGGTCATCTCTGCCGGAATTTGCACAAAGAATGCCGACCTGACTGCAAATGGGCGAGGTCAGATCCTCTTGACGCTCCCTGTGCATCCGCCCCGTACCTCGGCCGTGCCCCGCCTCGCTGTCCCGGGGCGAGGCAGCGAGACGGGGCGGACGGTGACGTGTGGCGGCCCGAGTTCCCCAGCCAGGGGCCGTGCAGCACCGCCGAGAATGAGGAACACTCTCCTAGCCCATTCCGTGGGGTCGTCCCTCCCGCGGCCTACCAGGTGCCGGGGAACATGCGGTGTTTGAGCAGGTCTTCGACCTGTTCGGCAGCGGCTTTGGCGTCGCCGCAGGGAGCCAGGTAGCCGCGCCGCCCGCGCTCGGCGTCGTGGTATCCCCATGCGCCGCCCGGAACGGCCAGGACGACCACCCCGAGCCCGACGTGATCGTCGGGGCCGCCGGCATAGACCCATAGGAGGGGCACAGGGAACCCCTGCGGGCGATAGAGCCGGACGAGGCGCCACCCCCGAGGCTCCAGTGCCACGGCCAACAGGCTAAGGAACATTTCCGCCGTAGCGCGGCCCCGGTACGTCCGCCACCGCAGGACGTGCTGCTCAACCTGGACCCTCAGAGGGCGCAAGTGGCCCATACGATCTTTCCGCCTTCCGTGATCGGTCGGGTTCCCCAGTCGTGCACGAGTTGCGACATCAGCAGCAGACCCCTCCCCGAGGTCGCCTCCAAGTCTTCCGAGCCGACCACCGGCAGCCCCTCTCCCTGGGTAGGGTCGGCCGCGCGGCGAGGTGCCCATGAGGGCCCTTTTCCGCGCGGCCTCCCTCCGAACCGGACGTGCGAGTTTCCCCGCATCCGGCTCTCCAGTGGTTCTTTTGTGAGTTTGACGGTCTGC
>NZ_SMLC01000096.1 GCF_004349245.1 Actinomadura sp. 6K520
CGGACACCCCCGTCGCCCACGGCACCGGCGACGTCGTCGAGCTGGCCGCCAAGGCGCCGGACCTGGACGAGCTGTCCGCCCGGCAGTCGGTGTGCCGCGCGTGCGACCGGCTGGTGGAGTGGCGGGAGAAGGTCGCCGTCCAGCGGCGCAGGGCGTTCGCGGACGAGGAGTACTGGGGCCGTCCCATCGCCGGATGGGGCGAGCCGGAGCCGCGGGTCCTGATCGTGGGACTCGCGCCCGCCGCGCACGGCGGCAACCGCACCGGCCGGATCTTCACCGGCGACCGCTCGGGCGACTGGCTGTTCGCCTCGCTGCACCGGGTGGGCCTCGCCGCGCTGCCGACCAGCGTGCACGCCGGCGACGGGCAGCGGCTGATCGGCGCCCGGATGGCGGCGACGGTCCGGTGCGCGCCGCCCGACAACAGGCCGACGCCGCTGGAGCGCACCACCTGCCTGCCGTGGCTGGCCCGCGAGATCGAGATGGTCGAGCCGAGCGTCCGCTGCATCGTGTGCCTCGGCGGTTTCGCCTGGCAGGGCGTGTGGCCGGCGCTGAAGCAGGCGGGCTACGGGATACCCCGGCCCCGGCCGAAGTTCGGCCACGGCGCCGAGGCCGAGCTGGTGCCGCCGCCCTCGGCGGCCCACCGCGACCCGGTCCTGCTGCTGGGCTGCTACCACCCGAGCCAGCAGAACACCTTCACCGGCCGCGTCACCGAGGACATGCTCGACGACGCCTTCATCCGCGCCCGCGACTACGGCCGTGCTTAACGCGGTCCGGGCCCACTGCCCTCGCCGGGGGCTCGCTCCGTGACCTGGCCTGTGCGGGCCGAGGTCACGCGAGCACACGCCTCCGGGTCAGCCGCCCGTCGGGTTCGCCGTCAGGGGGGTGAGCGAGATGTCGCCGTGCTGGCAGACCGGGCCGTACCACCAGGGCGCCTCCAGCTGCCGGGTCTCGTCCGGCGGGACGACCTTCAGGGCGTTCGCGGCCGGCTGGCACGGGACGCTTTCGTCCGCGGCGAGTTCGGACGTCCAGTACAGCCGCTCGTAGGCGTGCCCTCCGCTGGGGAGGGTGACCGTCCGCGGCGTGCCGTGGCGCATGACGTTCGTGGAGACCAGCCCCGCCGCGTTGACCAGCTGGAGGTCGGACCAGCCGCGGACCGTGCAGGACGTCCCCGAGATGTTGGTGAGGACCAGCGTCACGTAGCGGTTGGTCTCCACGAAGGACCTGTTGGTCAGGCTCGCGCTCAGCATGTCGCTGGTGCAGTGCGACCCTCCGGCGCCGGCTCCGCCGGTCCCGGGTGCCTCGCCGACGGGCGTCTTACCGCCCGGGCCGGGGCCCTTCCCGTCGTCGGGGGGTCCGGTGGTGGGCGCGCCGACGGCCGACGGCGCGCCGGAGGGCGCTCCCGTCCCCGGAGAGCCGGGCTCCGTGCCCGATCCGGGAACTCCGGTGGTCGTCGAGCCGGTCGGTGTCGCCGGACCACCGGCCTCGGCCGCGGCGGGACCGGCGTTCTCGGCGGGACCGCATCCCGCGAGCGCGGCGGTGACGGCCGCGGCGGCCAGCGCCCCCCAAATGATCTTCGGCAGCGGAGTCCTCATTCTCACCCTTCCCCGTGGAGACCAGCGGACGGCGGGGCAGGGCCTGGCCGAGCGGCCCGGAGGCGGGCCGGTTCCCCCGCCGGCCGCGCCGTTCCGGGCCGCTTGACGCCCCCGTCCGGCCCTGTCCCACCGTCTTTCTGGTGACACATCCGGTGAGATGCCGGACCCGGCGCTGAAGTTCGTGGATCGGGGGAAATGGTGAGCGGGCCGCTTATCCGGGTATCGCTCCGGACATGCCTTCCCAACGCTCCACGGATTCGGCGAAGCACATCGTGATCATCGGCGGCGGGTACGTCGGCATGTACACCGCGCTGCGGCTGCAGCGGAAGCTGCGCGCCGAGATGCGCCGCGGCGACGTGGTGGTCACCGTGGTCGACCCGCAGTCCTATATGACCTACCAGCCGTTCCTCCCCGAGGCCGCGGCCGGGAACCTGGAGCCGCGCCATGTCGTGGTGTCGCTCCGGAAGGTCCTCCGGCGCTGCCGCATCATGAACGGCTACGTCACGGGGATCGACCACGCCGCCCGGCGGATCACGGTCCAGCCCGCGGGCACCAGGACCGCCGGGGTCCCGGAGCGGGAGATCGGCTACGACATGCTCGTGGTCGCCCTCGGCTCCATCTCGCGGACGCTGCCGATCCCCGGCCTCGCCGAATGCGGCATCGGGTTCAAGACCATCGAAGAGTCGATCTTCCTGCGCAACCACGTCCTGCACCAGCTCGACATCGCCGCGTCCAACCCGGACGACGAGGAGGCCAGGAGGCGGGCGCTGACGTTCGTGTTCGTCGGCGCCGGGTTCGCGGGCGTCGAGGCCATGGCCGAACTGGAGGACATGGCGCGGGACGCCTGCAGGTGGTACCCGTCGATCGACCCCGGGGAACTGCGCTGGCTGATGGTCGAGGCGACCGCCCGGATCCTGCCGGAGGTGGGCCCGGAGATGGGCCGCTGGACCGCCGAGGCGCTGCGCCACCGCGGCATCGAGGTGAAGATGGAGACGCTCCTGAAGTCCGCCGAGAAGCGGCACGTCGTGCTCAGCGACGGCGAGGAGTTCGACGCCGGCACGCTGGTGTGGACGGCCGGGGTGAAGCCGCACCCAGTCCTCAAGCGGAGCGACCTGCCGCTGGACGAGAAGGGACGGGTCCGGACGACCGCCGAGCTGACCGTCGAGGGGCTGGAGCACGTGTACGCGGCCGGGGACAACGCGGCCGTTCCCGACCTGACCGACGCCGGCGACTTCACGGCCCCGAACGCCCAGCACGCGGTCAGGCAGGCCAGGCGTCTTGGTGACAACATCGTGGCGGATGTGCGCGGGAAGCCGCGAAAGCCGTACGCGCACCGCTACGTCGGCTCGGTGGCGAGCCTCGGCCTGCACAAAGGCGTGGCGAACGTCTACGGGATCAAGCTCCGCGGGCTCCCCGCCTGGTTCATGCACCGCACCTACCATCTGTCGCGTATGCCGACCGTCAACCGCAAGTTCCGGATCACCGTCGACTGGACGCTCGCCTCCTTCTTCCGGCGCGAGATCGTCTCGCTCGGCGAGCTGGAGGCACCCCGCTTCGAGTTCGAGCTCGCGGCCGGCCGGCGGCAGGACGTGTGAACCGCGTGACCGGAGAACCGTGACCGCGTGACCGGGCGGCATCGCCCGCGAAGGAGGCGCCCTGACCATGCCCGACGGAGACGCCACCTGGAACGGCACGCGGGCCGAGCCGTCCGCGCCGGCCCCGGAGGCCGCCGGCGCGGCGGGCGTCGCCGCCCGGCTGGTCCCGCTGCTCACCAAGATCATGCTGGGGGAGCAGCGGGAGACCGCGGACGAGCTGCCGATCCGGGTCCGGGCCTGGGACGGCAGCGTCATCGGCCCGGCCGCCGCCCCCGCGTACGTGATCACGCATCGGCGGGCACTGCGGCGGCTGCTGTGGAAGCCCGGCGAGCTGGGGTTCGTCCGGGCGTACGTGGCCGGTGAGCTGGACATCGAGGGGGACGTCTTCGCCGCGCTCGACGCCGTCCAGCGGGTGCTGGGCGGCGGCGACGGGCCGATCCGGCTGAGCGGCGACGACAAGCGCGACATCGTGCGCACCGCCGTCACCCTCGGCGCCGTCGGCCCCGAGCCGAAGGCGCCGCCCGAGGAGCGCGGAAACGGGGACGGCGCCCCGCTGAGGGAGCCCGCCGCGTTCTTCGCCCGGCTCTTCGGCGAAGGGCTGGCGCACGGCACCGGGCGCTGGGCCGGGGCCGCCGACCTTGACACGGCCCAGTCAAGCGCCCATGAGGCCCTCGCCGCGGGGCTCGGGCTGTTCCCCGGCGCCCGGGTCCTCGACCTGAACTGCGGCTGGGGCGCGTTCGCCCTGCACGCCGCCCTCCGGCACGGCGCCCGGGTCGTCGGCCTGGCCCGCACCCCCGGGCAGGCCGGGCACGTCCGGGCCGCGGCCGCCGCGGCCGGGGCCGACGTCCAGGCCCGCGGCTGGGATCTGGCCATGGCGGGCGACGGCCCCTACGACGCGATCGTCGGGCTGGCGGACGCGGCGTCCGTCGGCCGTCCGGCGTCCCGGCTGGCCGGTCTGCTCGCGCCCGGCGGGCGGCTCGTCCTGCAGGAGTCGACCGGCGGTCCCGCCCCGCCCGGCAGGCGGCGCACGGTCACCGCCGGATACCTGGTCCCGGACGCCGCCGAGCCCCGGCGGCTCGGTGCGCTCGCCGACGAACTCGACGACGCGGGCCTTGAGGTGCGGGCCGTGACGACCCTGCGCGAAGACCACGCGCGCACGCTCCGGGCCTGGGCCACGGGCCTACAGCACCACTGGACCGAATGCGCGGAGCTGGCCGGACCCGGCCGGGCACGGGTGTGGCTGCTCTACCTGGCCACGTCCGCACTGGCCTGCGAGAACGGCCGGATGGGCCGGTATGAGATCCAGGTGAAACGCCGGATTTCGGGCGGTCTGGGTGGTGCACTCCGGTCAGCGGGACCCACCGTGACGGGCCCCTGACTCGATATGATGACGCCGCCCCTGTAGCCCAATGGCAGAGGCGGGCTCCCTAAAAGAGCCATCGTGTCGGTTCGAGTCCGACCAGGGGCACTGACGTCACCTCGACGCTCGGCAGGTTCCGGCTGATCACCCAGGGTCGTTCGCGCATAGAATGGGCGGCCAGGTCGGCCGAAGTGGAGGGCTCTATGGAGAGCAGGAACCCGGCGTTCCGGGGCAACGCCTTCAACCAGCGGGCCGGAGGTGCGGCATACGGCGCGCCCGGTTACGGCGCGCCGGCGTACGGCGCACCCGGTCAGGGTGCACCCGGATACGGTGCCCCCGGATACGGCGCCCCGCCGTACGCGGGCCAGGGGCCGGGCTACGCGCCGCCCGCCCCGACCAGGCCCATGACCATGGACGACGTCGTCGTCCGCGGCTTCATGACGCTGTTCACGCTGGTGCTGACGGCGGCCGTGGCGTGGGTGCTCGTCCCGCCGAGCCTCGCCGTCCCGGTCCTCGTCGTGGCGCTCATCGCCCAGATCGGGATCTGGGCGTTCATCACGTTCGGCCGCAAGGCCAACGCGCCGATGGTGCTGGCGTTCGCCGCGGTGTACGGCGTGCTCGTCGGCATCATCAGCCACATGTACAACGACCTGTACCACGGCGTGGTGTTCCAGGCCGTGATCGGCACCGCCCTGGCGTTCGCCGCGACGCTCGCCGTCTACGCGCTGCGCATCGTGCGGGTCACCCCCAAGTTCGCCAAGTTCACCATCGCGGCCGGCGGGGCGCTGATCGCCCTCATGCTCGTCAACATGGTGATGTACATGTTCGGCAGCGACGACGGGCTCGGCATCCGCGACCCCGGCAACCCGCTCGCCTACGTGTTCAGCGTCGTCGCGATCCTCGTCGGCTGCTTCTTCCTCCTGCTGGACTTCGACTCCATCGAGGACGGCGTCCGCAGCGGCGCCCCGGAGAAGTTCGCCTGGTACTGCGCGTTCGGGCTCGTGCTGAGCCTGGTCTGGATCTACCTGGAGATGCTCCGCCTCCTCAGCTACCTCTACGCGGGCAGAGACTGAAGGCCGCTCAGGGGCGAAGGCCGCTCAGGGACGCGGTCCGGGACCCGCGCCCGGACATTGATCGGCCCCACGCCGACGGCGTGGGGCCGATCTGTGCGGGATCTCTGCGCCGGGGTCGTGGCGCGGCACGGCGGCACGACTGCGGGGGTGTCCGTCGGCGGGATCCCGCCACGTCCGGGTGAGGCGTGGTCCGTATCAAGTTCTTCCGACGGGCCGTCCTCGGCCCCGGCGGATCGGCCGGTCGGCGGGACGCCCGGTCGGGCGGGCTCGTCCGCGGCGCCGCGCCGGCTGCCCGGCGGCGGGCGGGACGAGGGTGCTCAGTGGTCGAGGGTGCTCAGTAGTGCCGTGCGCGGCGGGTGCGCTCGTGTTCGCGCACCAGCGCCGCGGCGTAGCCGTGGGACAGGTTGTGCTCGTCGGCCAGCCAGTGGCTGCGTTCCTCGCAGCGGGTGAACGACGGGCCGTTCTCGATGGCGGTGAACCACTCGGGGATGTCACGTCCTGTGACTTGCGGAATGCGGGCGATCAGCTTGCTGTGCGTCTCCGGCGAGTGGTTCAGTGACAATTGGCACCTCCAGGTCGCGGGGCTCTTCCTGCTGACTCTGCAACAGGAAACCGTATGTGACAACCCCCTAACGCCGACCTATCCACGACGTAACGTAGATCCTCGTTAACGGGGACGATCTCCGGAAACGCGCAGGTGGCCCGCACGAAGGCCGCCCGCCGCCGGGGCCGGCGGGCGGTCCGTGCGGGCCACCGAAAGAGGACCGTCAGGAAAGGCGCTCCAGAACCATCGCCATGCCCTGGCCGCCGCCCACGCACATCGTCTCCAGCCCGAACTGCTTGTCGTGGAACTTCAGGCTGTTGACGAGCGTGGAGGTGATGCGGGCGCCGGTCATCCCGAACGGGTGACCGACGGCGATCGCGCCGCCGTTGACGTTCAGCTTGTCGAGGTCGATGCCGAGGTCCTCGGCGGACGGCAGCACCTGCGCGGCGAACGCCTCGTTGATCTCCACGAGGTCGATGTCGTCGATGGTCATGCCGGCCAGCGCCAGCGCGCGCCGCGACGCCTCCACCGGGCCGAGGCCCATGATCTCGGCGGACAGGCCGGTGACGCCGGTCGACACGATGCGGGCCAGCGGGGTGATGCCGAGCTCGGCGGCCTTGGTGTCGCTCATGATGACGACCGCGGCGGCGCCGTCGTTCAGCGGGCAGCAGTTGCCGGCGGTGACCGTCCCGTCCGGCCGGAACACCGGCTGGAGCTGCGAGACCTTCTCGTAGGTCGTGCCGGGCCGCGGGCCGTCGTCCTTGGACACGACGGTGCCGTCCGGCAGCGTCACCGGGGTGATGTCCTTCTCCCAGAACCCGTTGGCCAGGGCCTTCTCGGCGAGGTTCTGCGAGCGGACGCCGAACTCGTCCTGCGCCTGCCGGCTGACCCCGCGCATCCCCGCCACGTTCTCGGCGGTCTGGCCCATCGCGATGTAGATGTCGGGCAGGGCGCCGTCCTCGCGGGGGTCGCGCCACACGCCCGCGCCGCCCTCGCCCGCCTTCGCGGTGCGGGCCTGCGCCTCGTCGAACAGGGGGTTCTGCGTGTCGGGAAGGCCGTCGCTGCTGCCCTTGGCGAAGCGGCTCACGGTCTCGACACCCGCCGACACGATGACGTCGGCCTCGCCCGAGCGGATCGCGTGCAGCGCCATCCGGGACGTCTGCAGGGAGGACGAGCAGTAGCGGGTGATGGTGGCCCCGGGCACGTCGTCCCAGCCCATCAGCACGGACACCACCCGGCCCATGTTGTAACCCTGCTCGCCGCCGGGCAGCCCGCACCCGAGCAGCAGGTCGTCGATCTGGCTCGGCTCCAGCTGCGGGACCTGGGCCATCGCGGCGGTGACCATCTGGACCGTGAGGTCGTCGGGCCGCATGTCCTTGAGCGACCCCTTGAAGGCGCGTCCGATCGGCGAGCGCGCGGTTGCGACGATGACTGCCTCGGGCATTGCGGGTCTCCTGTCTCAGCGGCCGTGCGGTGTTACTCACCGGTTACCGGCAAATCTAACCGCCCGCCCGCCTCCGCGTACATGTGCCCCTGCCCAGTCCTGACGGTGGTACCGATGGTCGGTCCGCACACAGACCTGCGGAGTCCCGGTCCGCTGGTGACATCGGCCCCATGCGGGGCGGGCGGCCGGTGCCCGACCCTGGACTCCACGCCGCCGGGCCGGCCGCCGCTAGCGCGGGCGACGGCCGGCCCGGCGGACACGATGGACGACCGGGGCTCGTCACCGGTGACCGGACGGGCCCCGGTCCCCCGGCCCACCGACGTGCCCGCCTGATCGCCGGAAAGGCTCGCCGGGCTCGGGGGTGCAGGGCGCCCCGGGGCAACGGATCTCCGCGGGCCGGCCGGGTCAGGCCGGGCCGGGGGCCGCCGGGGTGGCCGCGGCGTCGCCGGCGGAGGCGGTGCGGCGGCGCAGGAGGGTGGCCCAGCGGCCTCGGGGGCCGCGGGCCGGCGGCGCCGTGCGGCCGCCGTCGGACACCTCGTGCACCTCGGTTCCGGACACCTCGGCGGCCTCGGCGGCGGCCAGGTAGACCGGCAGGATGTCGGCCGGCCGGCCGGCCACCTCGGGTTCCAGGCCCAGCGCGGCCGCCATCGACGGCAGGAGGGCGGCGCACGCGGACGCGTACCCCCGGGCGGACGGGTGGTAGCGGTCCTCGCTGAACATCGAGCGCGGGTCGGCGGAGAACTCCCGGCCGAGCAGATCGCCGAGCGACACCGAACGGGCGCCGCGTTCGACGACGGCGATGGTCTGGGCGGCGGCGAGCTGCCGGCTGGCACGGCGCGCGATGTACCGGAGCGGCTGCATCAGCGGCTTGACGGTGCCGAGGTCGGGGCAGGTGCCGACCACGACCTCGCTGCCCGCGGCGCGGAGCCGCTCGACCGCCTGGCCGAGGTGGCGGACGGACTCGGCGGGCGGCACGCGCCCGGTCACGTCGTTGCCGCCGACCATGATGACGGCCAGGTCGGGCCGGGTCTGCACGGCCCGGTCGACCTGGCCGGACAGCGCGTCCGAGCGGGAGCCGGAGCGGGCCACGTTGGTCAGCCGGACGGGCCGGTCCGCGATCGCCGACAGCCCCGTGGCGAGCAGCGCGGCGGGCGTCTCGTCCGGGCGGTGCACGCCGAGCCCGGCGGCGGTCGAGTCGCCGAGCATGACGAGGGACAGCGGCGCGCCGCCGTGCGTCCCGCCGTAGAGGCCGTCGGCGACCGGGGGTTCGGCGCCCGGGGTCGCGGTGATCAGCCGGCGGGCGAGTTTGGCCTCCGCCACGACGAGCCCGAACGTGAGGCCGCCGAGGGCCGTGATGCCGCCGCCGCCGTACGCCGCGGCCGCCGCGATGCGGCGTGCCGTGAATGCTCTCCACATACGTCGCTGACCCTCCGTGATCAAGTTCCTACCCCCGGCCCCCCGTGTTGATGCCTGCGGCTCCGCTCTCGGCTACCGTCGAAGCGGGTGTCCAACCGGACCCGCGTCCACGGAACCCCGCGCGAACTGCGGGCCGACCAGGGACGCAACGCTCAGATCGGCATACTGACCGACAAGGATGTCGCGGTGCACGTACACGACTCGCTCGTCGAACTGATGGGCAACACCCCCCTCGTTCGGCTGCGCAAGGTGATCGACGGGGGCACGGCCGGCGGCCGGCCGCAGGTGCTCGCCAAGCTGGAGTACTTCAACCCCGGTGGCTCGGTGAAGGACCGCATCGCGGTCCGCATGATCGACGCGGCCGAGCGCTCCGGCGAGCTGCGGCCGAACGGCACGATCGTCGAGCCGACGTCCGGCAACACCGGGGTCGGGCTCGCCATCGTGGCGCAGGAGCGCGGCTACCGCTGCGTCTTCGTCTGCCCGGACAAGGTCGCCAGGGACAAGATCGACGTGCTGCGCGCGTACGGCGCGGAGGTCGTGGTCTGCCCGTCGGCGGTGTCGCCCGAGCACCCCGACTCCTACTACTCGGTGTCGGACCGGCTGGCCGCGGAGATCCCCGGCGGGTGGAAGCCGAACCAGTACACCAACCAGGAGAACCCGCGGTCGCACTACGAGACCACCGGGCCGGAGATCTGGGAGCAGACCGAGGGGCGCGTCACGCACTTCGTGGCGGGCATCGGCACCGGCGGCACCATCAGCGGCACCGGGCGGTACCTCAAGGAGGTCTCCGGCGGCCGGGTGAAGGTCATCGGCGCGGACCCCGAGGGATCGGTGTACTCCGGCGGGACCGGCCGGCCCTACCTGGTCGAGGGCGTCGGCGAGGACATCTGGCCCGAGACCTACGACCGGGACATCTGCGACGAGATCATCGCGGTGTCCGACAAGGACTCGTTCAACATGACCCGGCGGCTGGCCCGCGAGGAGGCGATGCTGGTCGGCGGGTCCTGCGGGATGGCGGTCGTCGCCGCGCTGCGCGTCGCCGCGCGGGCCGAGCCGGACGCGGTGATCGTGGTGCTGCTGCCGGACGGCGGCCGCGGCTACCTCACCAAGATCTTCAACGACGAGTGGATGGCGGACTACGGCTTCCTCATCCCGGCCACCGAGGAGGCCCGGGTGGGCGAGGTGCTCACCCGCAAGGGCCGGACGCTGCCGGAGTTCGTGCACGTCCACCCGCACGAGAGCGTGGAGACCGCGATCACGATCATGCGGGAGTACGAGGTGTCGCAGCTCCCGGTGATGAAGGAGGAGCCGCCGGTCATGGCCGCCGAGGTGGTCGGCTCGGTGCGGGAGCGGGACCTGCTCGACATCGTCGTCGGGGAGCGCGGCAAGCTGGCCGAGCCCGTCGAGCGGCACATGTCCCCGCCGCTGCCGACGCTCGGGTCCGGGGAGCCGGTGAGCGAGGCGGTGGGCGTGCTGCAGAAGTCCGGCGCGGCCGTCGTGCTCGTGGACGGCAAGCCCAAGGGCCTCGTCACCCGCCAGGACCTTCTCGCCTTCCTGACCGCCGCCGGCTGACGCGAAAGGGAAGCGCCGGAGACCGCGGCGGTCTCCGGCGCTTCCCTTCCGCGGGTGCCGGGTTGCGGAGCCGGCCGGTGGGCGGCGTTTCGGGCCGGCTCCGCAACCCGGCGTTCATGGGGGTCCCGGGGTCACCGGGCCCCGGTCGGGGCGAGGTCCTCCCGCGTGTCGGCGGGCTTCGGCTCCTTGGCCGGCTTGTCACCGTGCCCCGGCCACCAGGCCTTGTGACCCAGCAGCGCCGTGACGCCCGGCACCAGGAAGATCGCCATGACGAAGGCCGACAGCGCGATCCCCAGCGCGATGGAGAAGCCCATCTGCTGCAGCATCGACACCTTGGCCAGCAGCATCACCGAGAACGTGCCGGCGAGGATCAGCCCGGCCGCGGCGACCGTCGGGCCGCCGTGCTCGACCGCCAGCGCGGCGGCCTTGCGCGGCTCGTGGCCCTCCTTGGCCTCCTCGCGCAGCCGCGCGGTCATCAGGATGTTGTAGTCGGTCCCGATGGCCAGCACGAACAGATACAGCATGATCGGCAGGTGGAAGACCTCTCCGGGTTCGCCGAGCAGGCCCTGGAAGACGTACACCGCCGAGCCGAGGGTCGCGGCGAAGCCCAGCAGCACCGCCGGGACCAGGTACAGCGGGGCGACCACGGAGCGCAGCAGCGCGAGCAGGATCAGCGCGATGAGCACCCCGGCGACCGGCAGGATCACCGACAGGTCCCGGTTGACGACCTTGTTGATGTCGCTGTAGATCGCGGTCTCGCCGCCGACGAACACCTCGGTGCCCTCCGGCGCGATGTCGTGGACGGCCGGCCCGAGCTCGTTCTTGACGTGGTTGATCGAGTCGTTGTCGACGGGGTTGCCGTTGAGCACCAGGTTGACCTGGCCGATGGTCGGCTCGGCCTCGCTGACCAGGGCGGGCTGGACGCCGCCGACGCCGGGCAGCGACTTGGCCTGCTGCCCCCAGGTGTCCAGCTCGGCCTTGGTCAGCGGCTGCCCGTCGGTGGAGCGGACCATGACCTCGACCGGGGTGTTCTGGCCGGCCGGGAAGCCCTTCTTCATGTCCACGGTGGCCTGGGCGGACTCGGTGTCCTGCGGGAAGCTGGACTGGAAGTCGTAGTCGGACTTGAAGCCGATCGAGCCGGACGCCAGCGCGACCAGCAGGGCGCCGGCGCCGATGGCGACCAGGGCCGGGCGCGCGCCGACCGTCCGGCCGAGCCGCGCCGCGACCGTCCCCTTCGGCTGCTTCTTCCAGGACTTCGACGGCCAGAACACCGCGGGCCCGATCAGCGACAGGATGGCGGGGAACAGCGTCAGCGACGTGATGCCCATCACCACGACGCCGATGGCCAGCGACGGGCCCCAGGCGGCGAAGATGCCGAAGGACGCCAGCATCAGCACCAGGAACGTGACCGCGATCGCGGCCGCCGCCGACGTGATGACCTCGCCGACCCGCTCCACCGCGGAGATGAGCGCGGTCTTGCGGTCCTCGCCCGCGCGCAGCCGCTCCCGGTAGCGGAACAGCAGGAACAGGTAGTAGTCGGCGCCGACGCCGAACATCACGATGGTCAGGATGATCTGCAGGCTGTCGTCACCGGTGAAGTCCAGCAGCTTGGACGCCGCGCCGATCAGCCCCATCGACATCTGCTCGGTCGCGATGATCACGATGATCGGCAGGATCGCCGCCAGCGGCGCCCGGAAGATCAGCAGGATCAGCCCGATGATCAGGGCGAAGGTGGCGACGGTGATGAGCATGAACGACTGGGTGAAGGAGTCCTCGTTGTCGACCCACGTCGCGACCTCACCGCCGACCTTTGCCTCAAGGCCGTCGCCGAGCTGCTTGGGCAGGTCGGTGCGGATGTCCTTGATGGCCTGGCTCTGCTTCTGGGCCTCGTCCCCGGTCGCCATCTCCATCGGCACGGTGATCAGCTGGATGGACTTGTTCGGGGCGATCGCCTCGGGGCTGGTGACGAAGCCCTGGACCGTCGGGTACGTCTTCGCGGACAGCCCCTTGGCGGCCTCGGCCACCTTGGCGTTGTCGGCGGGGGTGAGGTTCCCGCCGTCGGAACGCTGCACCACGATCAGCGCGGACATCTCCGCCTGCTGGGGGAACGCCTTCTCGGCGAGCTCGACGGCCTGGACGGACTCGTACCCGGACGGCAGGAACTCGCCCTGATCCGACTCGGTGGACAGCTTGGGGGAGAAGGCGATGATGACGATCGCGGCCGCGAGCCAGGCCGCGATCGTCCACCACGGGTGTCTCACGACGAAGCGCGCGAGCCGAGCGAACATGGGGCTTCCTTAATCAGGGAGAGGGGTATCGATGTCGATGAGTACCTCTAAAACGGTAGAGATACGGCGGGCCTTTGAGGTCACCCGCAGCGCTGAAATACGGGCTGATACCTCCGGTGGAGCACCTCATCCTCAGGGAGGGGAGCGGGGTGGATAGCCTCGTACCCATGGACAACGACGTTCAGCGAGGCTTCGAGACCCTGGCCGTCCACGCGGGGCAGGAACCCGACCCGACCACGGGAGCGGTCGTCCAGCCGATCTACCAGGTCTCCACGTACAAGCAGGACGGCATCGGCGGGCTGCGCGGCGGCTACGAGTACTCCCGGTCGGCGAACCCGACCCGGACCGCCCTGGAGAGGTGCCTGGCCGAGATCGAGAGCGGCGTCCGCGGGCTGGCGTTCGCGTCCGGGCTCGCCGCGGAGGACGCGCTGCTGCGCGCGGTATGCCGTCCGGGCGATCACGTGGTCATCCCGAACGACGCCTACGGCGGCACCTACCGGCTGTTCGCGAAGGTGGCCGAGCCCTGGGGCGTGGCGTTCGACCCGGTCCCGCTGGGGGACATCGAGGCGGTACGGGCCGCGGTGGGCCCGCAGACGAAGATCATCTGGTTGGAGACGCCGACGAACCCGCTGCTCGGCATCGCCGACATCGCGGCGCTGGCGGCCGTCGCCCACGACGCGGGCGCGCTGCTCGTGGTCGACAACACCTTCGCCTCGCCCTACCTCCAGCGCCCGCTCGACCTCGGCGCGGACGTGGTCGTCCACTCGACCACCAAGTACATCGGCGGCCACTCCGACGTCGTCGGCGGCGCGCTGATCGTGTCGGACGCGGAGCTGGGGGAGCGGTTGGCGTTCCACCAGAACGCGATGGGCGCCGTCGCGGGCCCGTTCGACGCCTGGCTGACCCTGCGCGGGATCAAGACGCTCGGCGTGCGGATGGACCGGCACTGCGCGAACGCCGAGCGGATCGTGGAGATGCTGGAGCGGCACCCGGCCGTCCGGAAGGTCCTCTACCCGGGGCTGCCCGGCCACCCCGGGCACGACGTCGCGGCCAAGCAGATGAAGGCGTTCGGCGGCATGGTCTCGTTCCGGATGGAGTCCGAGGAGGCCGCCGTCCGGGTGTGCGAGGCGACGAAGCTGTTCACGCTGGGGGAGTCGCTCGGCGGCGTGGAGTCGCTGATCGAGCACCCGGGGCGGATGACGCACGCGTCGGCCGCCGGGTCGCCGCTGGAGGTGCCGGCCGATCTGGTGCGGCTGTCGGTCGGGATCGAGGACGTCGCCGATCTTCTTCGGGATCTTGAGCGGGCTCTCGCCCATGGCGGCTGATCAAGCCTCTATACTCGGCGCGCCAGATTCGTAAAGAAAGGGACCGGGGTGCGCAAAGTTCTGGTCTGTGGCGCGGCGTTCGCCGCGACGTGTGTCTCCGCCGTGGCCGTTCCGGGCGGGGCCCAGGCGACGTCACCGGCACCGACGCCGCCCGCGTCCGCCCCGGCGTCGCCCTCCGTCCCGCCGGGCGGGGAGCCGGGGACGACGCCGCCCGAGGGTGCGCCGACGACCGGCGCCCCCGGGTCGCAGGAGCCGTCCACGTCCGCCACGTCGCAGCCGGCGCGACCGGACGGCGAGACCGACGGCACCGTCTCCGCCGAGGCCGTCATGGTCACCCCGGAGCTGCCGCGGGCGCGGACGTACGCTTACGGCAAGGACCGTGCCCAGCGGGTCGACGTCTACTGGCGCAAGACCGAGCCGGGGGCCGCACCCCGCCCGGCCGTGCTGATCCTGCACGGCGGGTACTGGCTGCACGGCGACAAGGGCGGCTGGAAGTACTTCGCGCGCCGGCTGACCGAAGAGGGCTTCGTGGTGCTGTCGGCGAACTACCGGCTCGCGCCGCGGGCGCAGTGGCCGGCGCAGCGCGACGACGCGGTGTCCGCGCTCGCGTTCCTCAAGGACAACGCCGCGCGGTGGAACCTCGACCCGCGGCGCGTCGCCGTCGTCGGCGCCTCGTCCGGCGGGCACCTCGCGACCCAGCTCGGCACGTTCGGAACGGGCTCCGCGCAGGTCCGCGGCGTGGTCGCGCTGTCGCCGGTGACCAGCCCGTCGCTGGCCTACCACGACGGCGGGAAGCCGGCCGCGACGCCGAGCCAGCGGAAGCTGCGGCGGGCGGTGACCGAGCTCCTCAACTGCGCCCCGGGCGTCTCCGTCGACGAGGAGTGCCTGGCGAAGCTGGAGGACGCCAACTCCGCGTCGCACGCCTCGACGGGTGACGCGCCGATGCTGCTCATGCACACGGCCGGCGACTTCGTGCCGATCTCGCACAGCAACGCGCTGGCGGGCGCGCTGCGCGCCGCGGGCGTCCCCGCGACGGTCAGGAGCCTTGAGGGCGACATGCACGCCTCGGGGCTGCTTGCGGGGGACAAGACCTACCCGACGCTCGTGACCTGGCTCAAGGAGCGGCTGAAGCCCGGCCCCGGGTGACCGGCCCCGGGTGACCCGCCCCGGTCCGCCGCCGGGTCAGCCGTTCCAGACCATCAGCAGCAGGATCACGAGCCACATCAGCGCGACCACCCCGGAGATGGCGGCGATCCGCCCGCGCTCCACCTGCGCGACGTCGCCGCCCGCCGTCGCCGGCCGGGCGGCGGGCCGCTCCTCCCCGGCGCCCTTGCCGCCGCCCTTCTCGTCCTCCGGGGCGGGCTCGGCCGGAGGCGCCGCGCTCTCCTGCTCGGCCGCGACCTCCAGCAGGTGCACCGCCTTCCGCTGGTCGCGCTCGACGATCAGCAGCAGCACCAGCGCGACGACGAACAGCGTCATCGACACCGACAGCCACACCTCCGCCAGGTCGCCCTGGGCGAGCAGCAGCCCGAACAGGAAGATCCCGAGGCTGGCGATCCCGTAGATCTGGGTGACCCGGTGCAGGTAGCGCAGCACGACCACGTTGCGCCTGCGGATGTAACGCGGGGTGGACATGGTCGCGGCGGTCAGCGGCCCCAGCGTGAAGATCGCGAACCCGATGTGCAGGAACAGCAGCAGGTGGTCGGAGGTCGACATGACGCCGACCTTAGACCCTCCGCCCCGCTAGCGGCGGCCGCGCCGCACCCTGAGGTAGTCGCTGACGACGTACTCGCCGAGCCGGTCGGCGTCGGGCGCGAAGACGCGGCCGCCGTTGCGCCGCGCGACCTCCTCCACGAACGAGACGAGGCGCCGGTCCTCGGCGAGCATGAAGAAGTTCATGCAGGCGCCCCGCCGGGTCATCTTGTCGACCTCGGCGAGCGTGAGGACGAGCGTGTCGGTGGACGGCGGGTAGTCGAACAGCGAGCGGCCGTCCGGGCGCAGGTGCGCGGTCGGCTCACCGTCGGTGACGACGAGGACGATCGGCTCGAAGTCGGGGTGCCGGTCCAGATGCCGTCCCGCGATCATCAGCGCGTGGTGCAGGTTGGTGCCCTGCACCATGTCCCAGTCCAGGCCCGCCATCTCCGTGGGATGCAGCACCCGCGCGTAGTTGGAGAACCCGATGATCTGGATGGCGTCCTGCGGGAACTTGCTGGTCACCAGCGTGTGGAGGGCGAGCGTGGTCTGCTTGGCGACCGCCCACGTCCCGCGCAGCACCATCGAGTACGACAGGTCGACCAGCAGGCACACCGCCGCGCCCGTCCGGCGCTCGGTCTCGTGCACCTCGAAGTCGTCCACGCCGAGCCGCACCCCACCGGGCCTGAGACCACCCGGGCGGGCCGATCCATGGCCGTTGGCGTCGGGGGGCACCGGCTCCACGACCTTCAGGGCGGAGACCGCCGGGGCGACCGGTGCGGCGTCGAGGGGACTCGCGGCGGGCCGCGCGCCGTCCTCCATGGCGCTGCGGCGGATGGCGTTGCTCACCGTCCGGACCACGTCGAGGGGCTGCTCGTCGCCGAACCGCCACTCCCGGCTCGCCCCGGTCAGCTCGCCCGCCTGGCCCGCGTCCCGCTGGTCGTGGTCGCCCTGCCGGCCGGTCGTGAGCTGCGCGAACACCCGGCGCAGCGCCGTCTCGCCCAGCCTGCGCACCGCCTTCGGCGTCAGCTCCAGCTTGCCGCGGTTGCGCCGCAGGTAGCCCTGCCGCTCCAGCTCCGCCTCGATGCGGCGCAGCGCGGCGAGGTCGTCGACCGCCTGCCGGCCGAGCGCGCGGCGGACGGCGTCCTCGTCGATGTCGTCGAGCCTGGCGCCCGGGTAGTCCTGCCCGAGCGCCGCCTCCAGCTCGCTCAGGTCGGCCAGTTCCGCGAGCGCGGTGGTGGCGTCGCCCATGTCGAGCGGGTCCTCGCCGGTCATCTGCTCCGCCTGGCCCCAGCCGAGGTCGGGGCGGCGGGCCCGCAGCGCGTCGCCGAGCCGGGTCATCTCCATGGCGAGGCCCGCGTCCTGCATGGCCTGCTCCATCAGCCCGGCGAGTTCCGCGCGCTGCTCCGGGCTGAGCGAGGCGAGCAGCCGGTCCATCGCGGCGGCACGCCGGGCGAGGGAGTCGACGAGCTCCTCCAGGTTCCGCGGATCGTCGGGGAACATGTCCCCGTACTCGTCCATGAACCGGTCGAAGTCCTCTTGGGTGTGCTCGCCGCGCGCATCGCGGTCGAGCATCTCGTTCAGCGCGCCCATCATGTTCTTGACGCGCTCCATGGCGGCCGGGTCCTGGTTCTCCAGTGCCTGCTTCATGCCCTGGAACTGCGCGTCGAGCACCTCGCGGCGCAGCAGGTCCTTCAGCCGCTCGAACGTCTGCCGGGCCGCGTCGGAACGCCAGTCGTAGCCGGACAGCCGCCGGATCGCCTGGGACGTGTCGGACGGCAGCGTGTCCAGCTCCGCCTCCCGCAGCCGCGCCTCGTCGCCCGGGTCGGGGAACAGCTCGGCCCGCTCCTGCCCGATCGCGGTGTCGAGCAGCGCGCGCGCCTCCTCCAGCGTCCCGTCCAGGCGGCCCCGGTCGCGCAGCGCGCGGCGGCGCTCGCGCACCTGGCGGAGCATGTCGTCGAGCCCCCGCACGTTCGGCAGGCGGCCCTGCGCGTCGGCGAGGCCGCGCCGGAGCAGGTCCCGCAGCGCCTCGTCCGGGCGGGTGCCGTCGAGCACCGAGTCGCCCATCGCGTCGAGGGCGTCGCGGACGTCGTAGGGCGGGGCGAGCGGGTCGGGCCCGTCCTCGTACGCGCCGTAGCGGTATCGGCTCATCGAATCTCCTCGCAGGTGGAGAAGCCAGGGTCCCGGGCGTCAGGTCCGGTAGGTGGCCGTCCCGTCGGCCCGCCCCTCCGCGGCGTCCTTGGACAGCCGGCGGGTGAGGAACAGGCCCTCCAGGGCGAACTCCAGTGCGGCCGCGGCCTGGCCGGGCGACTCCCCGCTCATGCCGAGCCGTTCCATGATCTTGGCGAGGCCGGGGACCTGCCCGATGCGGCGCAGCAGCTCCGTCGCCGGCACCAGCTCGCCCGACTCGACGCTCTCGCCGGAGTCGAACCTGTCCAGCAGCCCGGTCAGGTCGGCGGGGCCCAGCGTCCGCCGGTAGGTCTCGGCGACGGCCCGGCGCAGCAGGTGCTCCAGCACCTCCTGCTCGCGGCCCTCCTCGCTGACCTCGAACTCCACCTTGCCCATCAGCGACGGCACGACCGCGGGCAGGTCGCAGACCCGCGCGACGGCGTGCTCCTCGCCGGCCAGCGCCGCGCGCCGCACCGCGCCGGCGGCGACGGTCTCGGCGCCCGCGAGCGCGAACCGCGCCGACACCCCGGACCGGGCGTCCACCGCCGTCGACTCCCGGACGAGCCGGGTGAACCGCCCGATCACCTCGATCAGGTGGTCGGGCACCTCGGCGGGCAGGCCCGCGAGGTCGGCGAAGTCGGCCTCCTGGCGGATCAGCGCCAGCTCGGCGTCCAGTTCCAGGGGGTAGTGGGTGCGGATCTCGGCGCCGAAGCGGTCCTTCAGCGGGGTGATGATGCGGCCCCGGTTGGTGTAGTCCTCCGGGTTGGCGGACGCGACGAGCAGCACGTCCAGCGGCAGCCGCAGCGCGTAGCCGCGGACCTGTACGTCGCGTTCCTCAAGGACGTTCAGCAGCGCCACCTGGATCCGCTCGGCCAGGTCGGGCAGCTCGTTGATGGAGAAGATCCCGCGGTTGGTGCGGGGGACGAGCCCGAAGTGGACGGTCTCCGGGTCGCCGAGCGTCCGGCCCTCGGCCACCTTGATCGGGTCGACGTCGCCGATGAGGTCGCCGACGCTGGTGTCGGGCGTGGCGAGCTTCTCCCCGTACCGGTCGGCGCGGTGCCGCCACTCGATCGGCAGGTCGTCGCCCTCGGCGGCGGCCAGCCGCCGGCAGCGCACGCACACCGGCTCGTACGGGTGGTCGTTGATCTCGCAGCCGGCCACGACCGGGGTCCACTCGTCCAGCAGCCCCGCGAGGGTGCGGATGAGCCGCGTCTTGCCCTGCCCCCGCTCGCCCAGCAGCACGAGGTCGTGCCCGGCGAGCAGGGCGCGTTCGAGATGGGGCAGGACGGTGTCGTCGAAGCCGAGGATGCCGGGGAAGCGCGGCTCCCCGGAGCGCATCCGGGCGAGCAGGTTGCGGCGGATCTCCGCCTTCACCGGCCGCTGGACGTGGCCGCTGGTGCGCAGCTCGCCCAGTGTGGCCTCGCTGGGTAGGGATTCACGCGGTGTGGAAGAACGCACGCGATCGACATTACGTCGCCGGTACGCGGAATCGCACCCCGGCGGAGGATTGGTCCGCCGGTGGTTCCGTCCGCGGGTGATTCGTAGGGGGTTGATTCGTAGGGGGTTGATTCGTCCGGGGGTGTACCGTCCCGTGCGGATCGGGCGATGTTTGGGTGGGCGGCGCGCCGCGGGGGACACTGTGCGTGTGAACGGTGCGGCGAAACGCAGTGAGGGAGGCGGCGCCGATGGCGCGATTCGGTGATGGCCTGGCCTCCGGACCCGACCTGTGCGAGGCGGCCGTGTCGGCGGTCGAGCAGGCCCTCGCGCCGCTCAGCGCGGCGCCCGACCTGGTCTGCGTCTTCATGACGGGCGACGACCCGGAGGTGTTCGAGGCGGCCGCGGCGGCCGCGGCGCGGGCGGCCGGGCCGGCGGTGCTGCTGGGCTGCACCGCGTCCGGGGTGATCGGCGCCGGGCGCGGGGTGGAGGAGGCGGGCGCGGTCAGCGCGTGGGCGGCCGTCCTGCCGGGCGCGCGGCTCGACCCGTTCCGGCTGGAGACGCTGAAGGCCGACGACCGGCTGATCGTGGTCGGCATGCCCGAGGCGCAGGACGACGACGTGGTCGGCGTGCTGCTGACCGACCCGTACACCTTCCCGGTGGACGCTTTCGTCGAGCGCTCCGACGACGCGCTGCCCGGCCTGCCGCTGGTCGGCGGGCTCGCGGAGGGCCGCGAGCGCGGCGACGCCCGGCTGTTCGTCGGCGGGGAGGTCTACCGGGACGGCGCGGTCGGCGTCGTCATCGGCGGGTCGGTGGCCGCGGCGACCGTGGTCAGCCAGGGCGCCCGCCCGATCGGTCCCGACATGGTGGTGACCAGGGCGGACGAGAACGTCCTGTACGAGCTGGCGGGCGTTCCCGCGCTGGAGAAGCTGGAGCAGATCGTCCTCGGGCTACCGGAGGAGGAGCAGGAGCTCGCCGGGCGCGGACTGCTGATCGGCGTCGCGATGGACGAGTACGCCGACGAGCACGAGCACGGCGACTTCCTGGTCCGCGGGGTGGTCGGCGCCGACACCGACAGCGGCGCCATCGCGATCGGCGACGTGGTGGACGTGGGCCGCACCGTCCGGTTCCAGGTCCGCGACGCGGGCGCCGCCGACCAGGACCTCGCCGCCCTGCTCGACCGGTTCGACATGCGGCCGGTCGAGGGCGCGCTGCTGTTCTCCTGCAACGGGCGCGGGCAGGCGATGTTCGCCGACTCCGACCATGACGCCCGCGTCCTCGACCGCGCCTTCGGCCCGGCCGGGGTGGGCGGCTTCTTCGGCGCCGGTGAGATCGGGCCGGTCGCGGGACGCAACCACGTGCACGGCTTCACCGCGTCCATCCTGGCGTTCGGCCGGGCCGGGGAACCGGCTTGACGGGCCCGGCGGCGGACCCCGCGGCCGGTGCGGGGGCGCCCGTCCTCGCGGTGGACATCGGCGGCACGAAGCTCGCCGCCGCGCTCGTCGAACCGGGCGGGCGCGTCGCCGCCTACGACCGCGCCGCGACGCCGGGCGGGCCGGGCCTGGACGCCGAGGGGCTGTGGCGGGCGCTGGAGGCGCTGCTCGGCAAGCTCGTCGCCGACGCCGGGGACCCGCCCCTCGCGGGCGTCGGCGTCGGCTGCGGAGGGCCGATGACGTGGCCCGCCGCGGAGGTGTCCCCGCTCAACATCCCGGTGTGGCGGGACGGCTTCCCCTTGCGCGTGAGGCTGCGCGACCGCTACCCGGGGCTGCCCGTCCGCATCCACAACGACGCCATCTGCGTCGCCGTCGGCGAGCACTGGCTCGGCGCGGGACGCGGCCGGGACAACGTCCTCGGGATGGTGGTGTCCACGGGCGTCGGCGGCGGCCTCATCCTCGGCGGCCGGCTCATCAACGGCGGCAGCGGCAACGCCGGGCACATCGGCCACGTCGTCGTCGATCCAGGCGGCCCGCCCTGCGCGTGCGGCGGGCGCGGCTGCCTGGAGGCCGTCGCCCGCGGCCCCGGGCTGGTCGCCTGGGCGCGGGAGCGGGGCTGGCGGCGGGAGAGCACGGGCGCCACCGGCGTCGAACTCGCCGCCGACGCGCGCGGCGGGCACCCGGTCGCCGCCGCCGCGCTGCGGCGGGCCGGCCGGGCCATCGGTGTCGCGATCGCCTCCGCGACGCACCTGTGCGACCTGGAGGTCGCCGCGATCGGCGGCGGCGTCTCCCAGGCGGGGGAACTGCTGTTCGAGCCGCTGGAGGAGGCGTTCCGCGAGCACGCCCGGATGGAGTTCGCGCGCCGGGTGCGGATCGTCCCCGCGGACCTCGGGCAGACCGCCGGGCTCGTCGGCGCCGCCGCCCTGGTGTTCGCGCAAGATCGCTATTGGAGTGCGGGTTGAGCTCGCCGGGTGCGAGGATCGGTGCGCGGGGATCCGTCCCCCGCGGGAGGCATTCATGAGCGAACGGCCAGAGGACGCCGTCACCGTCGACGATGTCCGCGCCGCCCGGAAACTGCTCCGCGAGGTGGTCGTCGCCACCCCGCTGATCCCGTCCCGGGTGCTGTCGGAGCAGATCGGCGGCCCCGTCCTGCTGAAGTGCGAGAACCTGCAGCGCACCGGCTCGTTCAAGATCCGCGGGGCGTACGCGCGGATCGCCGGGCTGAGCGCGGCCGAACGCGCCGGCGGTGTCGTGGCGGCCAGCGCGGGCAACCACGCGCAGGGCGTCGCGCTCGCCGCGTCCATGCTCGGCTGCCGGGCGACCGTGTTCATGCCGGTCGGCGCGCCGCTCCCCAAGATCGCCGCGACCCGGGGGTACGGCGCCGAGGTCGTGTTCCCGGGCCCGACCGTCGACGAGTGCCTCACCGCCGCGCAGGAGTACGCCGACGACTCCGGCGCGGTGCTCATCCACCCGTTCGACCACCCCGACGTCGTCACCGGGCAGGGCACGATCGGCCTGGAGATCATGGAGGGGTGCCCGGACGTCCGGACCATTGTCGCGCCGGTGGGCGGCGGCGGCCTGCTGGCCGGCGTCGCGGCGGCCGCCAAGGGGGTCGCGAAGGAGACCGGCGGGCGGCCGATCAAGGCGCTCGGCGCGCAGGCCAAGCGCGCGGCGGCGTTCCCGCCCTCGCTCGCCGCCGGGCGGCCCGTGCCGGTCGCGGTGGAGCCGACGATGGCGGACGGTATCGCGGTCGGCCGCCCCGGCGAGCTGACCCACGCCATGTTCACCGAACTGGTGGACGCGGTCGTCACCGTGACCGAGGAGTCCATCTCCCAGGCGCTGCTGCTGTGCCTCGAACGCGCCAAGCAGGTCGTCGAGCCCGCCGGGGCGGCCGGGGTCGCGGCGCTCCTGGAGCACGGGTACGCGGTCGAGCCGCCCGTCGTGGTCGTGCTGTCGGGCGGCAACATCGACCCGCTGCTGCTGTCGAAGGTGCTGCGGCACGGCCTCGCGGGCGCGGGACGCTACCTGGTCGTCCGCTGCCGGCTGAAGGACCGTCCGGGCGCCCTGGTGACCCTGCTCGGCGAGCTCGCCGAGCTGGGCGTGAACGTCCTGGACGTGATGCACGAGCGGGTCGCGGCCCGGTTGCACGTCGAGGAGGCCGAGGTCCTCATGCATCTGGAGACGCGCGGCTCCGGCCATTCGGAGGACGTCATCGGCCGCCTCCGCGAGAAGGGCTACACCCTCACCCTCAGCTGAACCGGCCGCCGCGTGCGGCGCCGCCCCCGGCGCCGGGCGGGCGACGGGGGCGGCGTTGCGGGACGGTGTTGCGGGACGGTGCCCGGACGGGCGGGCGTCAGAGGGACGGCTTGCCCTCGGAGTAGAGCCAGGCGTCGGCCCAGGCGTCCAGCTTCCTGTGCGAGAGCCGTTCGGCGAAGCGGACGAGGTCCTCCGTCGAGGCGTTGCCGTAGCGGTAGGTCGCCGGCCACTCCCTCAGCAGCCGGTGGAAGGACTTCTCCCCGATGGTCTTGCGCAGGACGTGAACGGCCATCGCGCCGCGGTCGTAGACGAGACCGTCGAAGATGTGGTCGCGTCCGGGGTCGGAGACGACGCCCTTCCACAGGCCGTCGTCCGCGGGGGTCGCGTAGACCGCGTCGAAGCTCTCCTGTACGGGCGTGCCCTCGAACTTCTCGGCGTACAGCCACTCGGAGTACGTCGCGAAGCCCTCGTTCATCCAGATGTCGGCCCACCGCTCCGGCGTGACCGAGTCCCCGAACCACTGGTGACCCAGCTCGTGCGCGACCAGCGCGCCGCTCGGGATGGCGCCCGGCCGGCGGCCGAGGTCGTACACCGGGCGGCCCTGGGTCTCCAGCGCGTACCCGAAGCCGCCCTTGACCACGATCCCGCCCGTCGAGGTGAACGGGTACCGGCCGTACAGCGACGCCTGGAAGTCCTGGATCTCGGCGGTCTGCCGGTGGAACTTCCGCGCGTCCTCCGGCTTGACGCCCTGGGCCCGGTCGGTGGCGGTCAGGTTCGGCACGCCGTCGCCCGTCCGCCCGGAGATGACGTCGTACTTGCCGATCGCGAGCATCGACAGCTCGCTGGCCATCGGGTGCCGCATGACCCAGCGCGTCGTCGTCCAGCCGCCCTTGGTCGACGTGCCGCGCAGGTCGCCGTTGGACAGCGTGGTGTGGCCCTTGGGCGCGGTGAGCGTGAACGTGTACGTGGCCTTGTCGGTCGGGTGGTCGTTCACCGGGTAGACGGTGGCGGCGCCGAACGGCTGGTTGACCATGACCGCGCCGTCGGCGGTGGGGATCCAGCCGGACGTCCCCAGCGTGGCGTCGTTGATGGGCTGCGGGACGCCCGAGTACGCGACGGTCACCGTGAAGTGCCGGTGCTTCCGCAGTCCCTTGCGCGGGGTGATGACGAGTTCCTGGGCCCCGGTCCGCTTGAAGGACGCCTTGTGCCCGTCCACCTTCAGCGACGAGATCGTGAGGGGGCCGAGGAAGTCCAGGTTGAACCGGGACAGGTGCTGCGTCGCCCGCGCCTTGATCTTGGTGACCGCCCGGATGCCCTTCGTCGCCGGGTCGTACCTCAGCCCGACGTCGTAGTGGGCGACGTCGTAGCCGCCGTTCCCCATGTCGGGGAAGTAGGGGTCGCCGGCGCCGGGCGCGCCGGGTGTGAAGCGCTCCGCGGCGCTGGCGGGCGCCGCCGACACGGTGAGAGCCGCGGCGACGCCCAGCGTCACGGCGGCGAAGGCTCTGGGGGTTGTGCTCATCGGCCTCGTCCTCGGTGCTCCTCGATACCGGCCGCCGCTCCGTCACGACGGCCGTGATCAAGACTTTCTCCTGATCGGGAACGGTTCAAGCGCGATCAGGTCTCGAATGCGCGAGCATGGGGTGCCTTTTGTGACCGGATGCGGACCCGGTTACCTGGCCGGACGGCCCTTCTCGTACAGCCAGCCCTTGAAGAACCCGTCGAGCTTCTTGCCCGAGACCTTGTTGGCCGTCGCGATGAACTGCGGCGTCGTGCCGCTGGAGTGGCGCCGCTCGTCCGCCCACGTCTTCAGGATCTTGTAGAAGGTCTCCTCGCCGACCCGTCCGCGCAGCGCCACCAGCGTCATCCCGCCGCGGTCGTACACCGAGCGGCCGAACATCTGCTTGCGGCCGGGGTCGCCGGGCGGGTTGTCCCACAGCTCCTTCGCGATGGGGCTGTCGTAGCGCTCGTCGAACTGCTCCTGGACGGTCCGGCCGCCGCTCTTCTCCTCCCACAGCCACTCGGCGTAGGTGGCGAAGCCCTCGTTCAGCCAGATGTCCTTCCACCCGGTGACGCTGACGCTGTCGCCGAACCACTGGTGCGCCAGCTCGTGCGCCACGATCGTGGGCTCGGCCCCGAACGCCCCGTACACCGGCCTGGTCTGCGTCTCCAGCGCGAACCCGACGTCGGCGTTGTCGACCAGGCCGCCGCTGGAGTCGAACGGGTAGGGGCCGAACAGCTTGGAGAACTCGTCGGTGATCTCGGTGTTCAGGCCGTGGAAGGCGTTCAGGTCGACCGTGGAGAGGGTCGGATCCGCCGCGCTGATGACCTGCACGCCGTTCTGGGTCTTCCCCGTCCGCACGTCGAAGCGCCCGACGGTCACGGTCGCCAGGTACGTGGCCATCGGCGCCTTGACGTGCCACTTGGACGTCGTCTGGGCGCGGTGCCCGATCGGCTCGATGCCCGGCCCGGTCGGCGGTGCGGTCGGCGGTCCGGTCGGCGGCTCGCCCGGGGGGCCGCCGGGACCGGTGCCGGGCGGGCCGCCGGGGACGCCGGGCGTCCCGCCGCCGGTGCCGGTGGGCGGTGTCTCCGGCTCGCCGTTGGCGATCGCGGTCAGCCCGTCCGGGACCGTGATCTCGAAGTCGAACGTGGCCTTGTCGCTCGGGTGGTCGTTGCTCGGGAACCAGGTCTGTGCCCCGCTCGGCTGGCACGCGACGAACACCCCGTCGGGCGTGCGGATCCACCCGTAGGTGCCGAGCACCGGATCCGACACCGGCTTGGGCGTCCCCGCGTACTCGACCACGGCGGTGAACTTCGCGCCCTTCCGCAGCGGCTTGGCCGGAGTGATCTCCAGCTCGCTGCCGCCGCGCTGCTGCCGCGCCGGGGCGTCGTCCACCTTGATCGACGCCACCTTGAGGCCGCTCAGGTCCAGGTTGAAGCGGGCGAGCCGCTCGGTCGCCTTCGCCGTGATGGTGGCGGTGCCCTTCAGCTGCTCGGCGGCCGCCGGGTCGATGTCCAGCTTCAGCGAGTAGTGCTGGACGTCGTAGCCGCCGTTGCCGTCGCCCGGCACGTAGTCGTCGCCCGCGGTCGTCGGCCCGGCCGGGCCGGTCGCGGCCGAACCCGAGGGCGAGCCGGACGAGCCTGCGTCGTCGTCGAAGGGGGACAGCTGGCAGGCGGCGGTCAGCGACCCCGCGACGGCGAGCGCGGCCAGTCCCGCGGCACCACGGAACGCGGTCCGCGAGCCGTGGCGGCGAAGGATGGGGGGTTCTCCGGCCTTATGCACGCCGCCAAGCCTGCCCGGCCGGGTACGCGCAGGGCAACTCGGGTCCGCTCCCGGTCAGCGAGGGGCGTAGGGATCGGGGGCGTTCGGGCCCGCCTTGACCACGACGGTGCGCGCCACCTTGCAGTGCAGGGCCTGCTTCCGCGGGTCCCACAGGATCCACAGGACGTTGATCAGGCCGATGCAGCCGCAGATGCCGCCGAGCACGCTGTAGAACGCGGAGCGGCCCGCGGCCTGCCCGGTGGTGATGGCCTGCCCGTTGTCCTCCCGGACGACCCTGATCCCCAGGAGCTTCTTGCCGAGTGTCTGCCCCCATTTGGCGTGCATCAGCCAGTAGTAGAAGAAGGCCAGCACGACACCGATCGCGTTGCTCGACAACTGGGCGTTGGAGTAGTACATCGACTCGCCCGTATCGGAGTCGAAGACGTTGCCCCAGTCGACGAACGGCAGCGCGATCAGGCTGGTGACGATTCCGACGAGGACGATGTCCACGATCGCCGCGCCCAGCCGCGCCCAGCGGCTCGCCAGTGCCTGGGAGGGGTCGCCGTAGCCGCCCGCGCCGCCGTGGCCGGCCGGGGCCCCGTACCCGGGTTCGTCGCCGTATCCGGACTGGCCGGGGTACTTCGGCAGCCCCCCGTATCCGGGCTGCTGCCCGTAGGGCTGCTCTCCTTGCGGCTGCTCTCCGTACGGCCGTTCTCCATACGGCCGTTCTCCGTAGGGCTGTTCTCCGTAGGGCTGTTGACCGCCGTACGGTTGCTGCTCTCCGTAGGGCTGCCGGCCACCGTACGGTCCAGGCCGGCCGGGACCTTGCGGGTGGCCCCGCGGCCAGTCTTCCGGCTCTCCCCCGGACGCGGGGTCGTTCGGCGGTTGCGTCATGCCGGAAGGGTGGCCGCGCCGCCGCCGCCCAAACTCCCCGCGTCCGGAGGCATCGCAGAGTTTGCGCGAAGAAGATCAGAACTTGCCCGTGCCGGGGATGCTCAGGACTTGGCGTACGGGTCGGGCGTCCACGGCGCCGCCTTCACCACCAGCGTTCCGGCCACCTTGTCGTGCAGCGCCTGCCGGCGCTGGTCCCACAGAATCCACGCCGTGTCCAGCAGCCCGAGCAGCCCGAGGAGGGCTCCGGCGGCCGCGAAGAAGTTGAGCGCGGTCGTGACGACCGTGATGGCGTAGACGAAAGCCTGCCTGCCGATCGCCTGACCCCAGCTCACGGCGGAATGGTCGGCGGCGCTCACCACCCGGATGCCGAGGGCCTTCTTGCCGACCGTCTGGCCCCATTTCGCATGCATGACGGTGTAATACGCGAAACCGACCGCGAACGCGATCGCGTATCCGACCATGAGCCGCGGGACGTTGTAGAGCTCCAGGGGATCGGCGATCGGCTCACCGGACTCGATGGACTCCTGCATCCTGTCCCAGCGTATGGAGAACAGAATGGCCGGCACGGAGATGACGGCGAGGATGAGGGAGTCCAGGATCGCGGCGCCGAGCCGCGCCCAGCGTCCGGCCAGCATGTCCTGGGGACCGGCGAGGCCCGGATGCGGCTGGAGCGGCGGTCCGTAGCCCGGATGCGGGGCGGCGGGGGGCGCGCCGTGTCCGCTGTCTCTTATA
>NZ_SMLC01000097.1 GCF_004349245.1 Actinomadura sp. 6K520
AGATCCCCACACTCGCGCAGATCAACCGAGCCGACGAGGGCACCACCAACCAGACCAGCTCTGACCAGGAGAAACAAGCCGCCTAGCGATCACTGGCCCCTGTCCCGTTTGACTTGACACCTACCGACCCGCCGGGGGAGCGGTGGCCTCAGTCGCTGGTGGGCGGGGGCTGGGGTTCCACGCGGGCGAGCCAGGACGTGAGCAGCGTTTCGAGCGCCTCGGCCTCGCTGGGGGGCAGCAGGTCCAAGAGCTGTCGCTCATTGCGCATGTGGTCGGTGAAGGCGCGGTCTATCAGTTCGCGTCCGGGTCTGGTGAGGGCGACGATCCGGCTGCGCTGGTCGTCCTCGGAACGGCGGCGGGTGACGAGCCCCGCCCGCTCCAGGCGGTCGAGTCTCTTCGTCATGGCGCCGGTGGTGACCATGGTGTGGGCGGCGAGTTCCCCCGGCACCCGTTCGTAGGGCTCACCGGCACGGCGCAGGGCACACAGGACGTCGAACTCTCCCTCGCTGAGGCCGTAGCGGTCGTACACCGCGCAGAGTTCCTTGGTGAGGTGGCCGGCCAGGCGGTGCAATCGGCCGATCACTCCCTGCGGGGCGACGTCCACGTCGGGACGTTCGCGGCGCCAGTCAGCCTGGATGCGGGCCACGTGGTCCAGCGGTCGCCGGTCTTCCATGACGGCCAATATAGCTTCCCGGGAAGCTATATTGTCTTCCGTGGAAGCTAACTTGCGCTGGGCGGCCGTGACCGCGGTGGCGCCGGTGGCCTGGGGGACGAACTACTTCGTCACCCGCGGATTCCTCCCTCCCGACCACGCCCTCTACGGGGCCGCCATTCGAGCGCTGCCCGCCGGGCTCGTCCTGCTGGCCTTGTGCAGGAAGCTGCCACGCGGCGCATGGTGGTGGAGGTCCGCCGTGCTCGGGCTGCTCAACGTGAGCGTGTTCTTCGCCCTCGTCTACATCGCGTCCCAGTTGCTGCCGACGAGCGTCGCCTCAACGGTCATGGCGACGTCCCCGCTGACGATGATGCTCATCGCGTGGCCGCTGGTGTCCGAGCGGCCTCGGGGCGCCCACCTCGCCGGTGCCGCGACAGGGCTGGCCGGGGTGTGCCTCATGCTGCTCGCGGGGACGGAAACGGTGAACGTGGCAGGAGTCCTGGCCTCCGCCGCCGCCATGGTGATGTCGTCCTTCGGCTACATCCTGGCCAAGCGCTGGAGTCCGGATGTCGATGTGCTCGCCGCGACCACCTGGCAGCTCGTCGCCGGCGGTCTCTTCCTGCTCCCCGTCGCCGCGGCCGTGGAGGGTCCTCCGCCCGCGCTCCCCATGCCGACGCTCCTCGCATTCGCCTACGTGGCCCTGGTCGCCACCGCCCTCGCCTTCGTCGCCTGGTTCGCCGGACTGCGGCACCTCCCCGCGGGCACCGTGGGCCTGATCGGCCTGCTCAACCCCGCGACGGGCGTGCTGCTCGGCACCGCGATCGCCGGTGAGGCACTGACCGTCCAGCAGCTATGCGGGCTCGCGCTGGTCCTGACCGGAGTCGTCCTCGGCCGGCCCGCAAGGGCCAGGCAACGCGGCAGCAATCAGGCGCCTGCCCATCCCGTGCCGGACGGACGAGCCGCGCCAAAGCCCGCCCCTTGCGAACACTGACCGCACCCCTCTGCGGCGGGTCGTTTGGGCGGCCGAGCCGCCGGCCGGGAGTTTGTGAAGACAATCAACCTACAATGTTCCGTATGCTGGCATGTGTGACAGTGGAGTTCGCCTTGTCTCGGTGAACCAGATCAACCGCTGGAAGACGCTAGGGTGAGATCACCGATGCCTGTCCGCTGATGGGAGAGCCGGTGTCGAACGGTGCGACGGTGACCGCGGCCGATATCGCGCGGCTGGCCGCGGTCGGACGGGCCGCGGTGAGCAACTGGCGCCGCCGCCACGACGACTTCCCCCAGCCAGTCGGCGGGACGGCGGTCAGCCCGACGTTCTCCCTCGCCGAAGTCGAAGCCTGGCTCCGCGGCCAGGGCAAACTCGCCGACTCGCCCGTCCGCGAACGCGTCTGGCAGACCCTCCGCGGCGCCGCCTACGGGGACGTCGAGCTCGCCGACGTCCTCGCCTTCGCGGGCGCCTTCCTCCTCTATCTGCGCGCCGACCGCGACCACTGGCGCGAACTGTCGGCCGCTCCCGACGAGAAGATCGCCGAAGCCCTCCCCGGCGCCGTCCGCGCCCACACCGCCCTGATGCCGGACGTCCGTCCCGCCGACCCCGTCCCGCTCATCCGCGCCCTCTCTCAGCTCGTGGACGAACTGGGCGTCGCGGAGACCTTCGAGTTCCTCCGCACCCGCTACCTGGAGCACCACAGCCGCCGCGTCTACCTCACGCCCGACCCCGTCGTCCGGCTGATGCTCGACCTCGGCGGCCCCGCGCGCACCGTCCTCGACCCCGCCTGCGGTACCGGCGCGTACCTGGGCATGGCGAACGACCTGTTCAAGGACGTCGAGAAGCTCCTCGGGCAGGAAATCGACGACACGACCGCGCGCATGTCGGCCATCCAGCTCGCGCTGCGCGGTGCCCCCGCCGAGATCCACTCCGGCGACTCGCTCATCGCCGACGCCTTCGCCGGCCGGACGGTCGACCTGGTCGTCACCAACCCCCCGTTCAACGACCGTGGATGGGGCTATGAGCAACTGACCGGCGACCCACGCTGGGAGTACGGGCTCCCACCGCGCATGGAGTCGGAGCTCGCGTGGCTGCAACACGGCCTCGCCCACGCCCGTCCCGGCGGCGTCGTCGTCATGCTCATGCCACCGGCCGTCGCGAACCGCCGTTCCGGACGCCGCGTCCGCGCCGAACTGCTCCGCCGCGGCGCGCTGAGGGCCATCATCGGGCTGCCACCCGGCGCGGTGCCGAACATGGCCGTCGCGCTCACGGTGTGGGTGCTGCGCCGTCCGTCCCCTGGCGACCAGCCCCCGGACGACGTCCTCATGGTCGACACGTCAGCCGACCCCACCAGCTTCGAGAAGGTCGCCCTCAACGCCTGGCGGAACTACCTCAAGGGCAAGGACGACGGCACCGACTCCAGCGTGGTCGTACGCATCATCGACCTGCTGGACGACGAAGTAGACCTCACCCCTGCGCGATACCTTCCGCAACGAAGCGCCCCCACGTCGGAGGGGTCGTTCACCGTCGCACGCGAACTCCTGTCAGCGAAGACCGAGGAACTCCAGCGGACGGCCACCGAACTGTCGTTCCTCACCCAGTCCAAGGCACGCGACGACGTCTCGATGACGACGATCGGTGAGCTGGCGAAGGCTGGTGTCCTGGACGTCCTGCGCGGCCCGGCCAAGGTGAAGACCGGCGAGGGGAACGTCCCTGTCCTGACGTTCGAAGACCTGGCCGAACACAGAGACCCTAGGGCGACCGCGGCGGAGACCCCGGACGACCTCCGCCTCCACACCGGCGACGTCGTCGTCTCCCTGGCCGCCCGCTACCCTGCGGTGCGCGTCGTCAGCGAAGACGGCGCCATCCTTGGCCCCGGATTGGCCGTCGTCCGGGTCGACCCCTCCCGCAGCGACCCCGACTTCGTCGCCGGGTGGCTCCTGCTAGGCGCGCAGGGCGCCCGCCTCCGCAGTGCCACCTCATCCGCCCGATTCGACGTCCGCCGCTGCCGCCTGCCTCGCCTTCCCCTGGACGGACAGGCCGAACTGGGCCGCGCCTTCCGCAAGCTGAGCACGCTGCAGACCACCCTCCGCGAAACCTACGAGGCCGGCACGAACGCCCTCCGCCTCGGCCTAGAAGAACTCGCCACCGGCACCCTCCGCCCGTCCGACCGAACCGAGTGAACTCGCCGCATCCGCGCGGCGGACACGTGCCCTACGAGACGAAGTCGAGGTTGCTCACCAGACCCGCCGCCGGGCACCGTCACCTCCCGCCGGTCCTCAGCCGCTGTGGACGCCGCCGGCGAACGGGTCGAGCGCACCGAACCAGACCAGCGCCAGCACCGTGGTGCCGAGGGCGATGCGGTAGATGACGAACGGCATGAAGCTCCTGGTGGAGATGAACTTCATGAACCAGGCGATCACCGCATAGCCGACCAGACCGGCGATGATGGTGGCCAGGATCGTCGGTCCCCAGTCCACGTGGCTGCCGGGCTTGCCGATCTCGGTCAGCTCGTACGCGCCGGACGCCAGGACGGCCGGGATCGCGAGCAGGAACGAGTAGCGGGCCGCGGCCGCGCGGTTGTACCGGAGGAACAGCCCGCCGGTGATCGTGGCGCCCGACCGCGACACCCCGGGGATCAGCGCGAGCGACTGGCACAGCCCGTAGATCAGCCCGTCCCGGACCGTCAGGTCGTCCAGGTCCTTCACCGGCCGGTTCGCGCGGTGCCGCCCGGCGGTCTGCGCCCGCTCCGCGTTGCGCGCGGCGTACCGGTCGGCGAGGGCCAGCACGATCGCCAGACCGATCAGCGTGCACGCGATCAGCCGGAGGTCGCGGAACGGACCCTCGATGTAGTCCTTCAGCGTCAGGCCGAGCACACCGATCGGCACCGAGCCGATGATCACCAGCCAGCCCATCTTGGCGTCGATGTTCCCCCGGGCCTCCTTGTCCACCAGCGAGCGCGCCCAGGCGATGACGATCCGGGCGATGTCCTTGCGGAAGTAGACGAGCACCGCCGTCTCGGTCCCGATCTGCGTCACCGCGGTGAACGCCGCCCCCGGATCGCGCCACCCGGCGGCCACGGCCGTCAGCCGCAGGTGGGCCGAAGAGGAGATCGGCAAGAACTCGGTAAGCCCCTGGACAAGCCCAAGGATGATGGATTCAAACCACGTCATGTGGAGCGGTAACTCCTCGTGATGGACCCCCGCCGCGGCGGGATCATGGCAAGCAATCGAGCGGCGCCTCGCCGCAGGACGAGGACGCCGCCCGTTCACATGAGCAGCAAATGGTCAGATGCGCTCAAGTTTCCCACCGATCCCAGCCGCGCAAGACCACCACCTCCATCTCTTAGGTGAACATTTGTCGCCACCACCACCCGCCTAGACACCCTTGCCCGAAGGACTCCCGGGCCACTCCAGCCCGCGAGCGCGACAGCGGGAGCTCACCGACGACCAGCGGGTGGCGACACCGGCCCGGACGCCAAGCCATCGCGACCACCTCGTCGCGTGCCGACCCCGGCTGGCGTGGATTCCGGTTCGTCGAAGTGTGGGGAGCGGCTCAGCCGGTGCGCCCGCAGCCTCCCAGGAGCGAGCATTGCGGCGGACCAGAAGCCGTTAATGCGATGTAACGGGCAGGTGAACGATGCACAACCGCCGAGGTCAACCGAAAGATGAACGCGCGGCGCGTGCCGCCCAGGTCGACCGATGGTCACCTCATGATCGCTGAAAGTCAGATATAAAGGCATGCCTAGAACGGATGACAATTAACTTTCGAAAACAGCAACATGTCTGGTAAGTCAGTGATTCGGATCACAGTGGCGAACAGACTTTCGCATGTTAAGTTTTCGTCCAGCGGGAATTGTGTGGAACCATTGCGTGATTCCGGCCGCATGTGTGCTCAGAGGTCACGAGGCATGAAGGACGGCTGGAATGCGTTACCACTCGCACCCGAAAGCGCGTTTTTGTATTCTGCTCATCGGGGTCCTGATAGGTACGCTGCTCGTCGCGCTGCCGGCGCGTCCGGCGGCCGCGGAGCCCGCGCCCACTCCCGCGCCCAGCGCCGGCGAGAACGCGGCGCCCACCATTCCGCCGACGCAACCGCCGAAAGCCGAGACCACGCCGCCGGGTGAACCCCCGCGAACCTCGGAACCGGCCGTCGGCTCGCGGCCGTCGCAACCCGTCCCGTCCCCGGAGAAGCAAGCGCCGAAGGCGGACCCGAAGCCGGATCCGAAGGACCCGGATGGGCTCCGGGCGAAGGCGGGGGAGGGGCAGCAGCTCACCGCGGCCCTGGATATGCCGCGCCCCTGCGATCCTTTCCCGGACGAGCCCACCGGCGGGACCCCCAAGATCATGATTACGGGGGACTCCATCTCGCAGGGCAGCAGCGGCGACTACACCTGGCGATACCGGCTCTACAAACACCTGACCGCCAACGGCGTCACCCCGCAATTCGTCGGCCCCTACAACTCGCTCTTCGACAACGTCCAGGACCGGCAGAGCGACTGCACCTACGCCGATTCCAGCTTCCCCACCTCGCATAATGCGGTGTGGGGGCGGATGCTGCTCGACGAGAAATCCGTCATCCAGAACAAGGTGTCGGCCGCCTCACCGGACTACATGCTCGTCCTCCTCGGCATCAACGACCTGATGTACGCGATGAACGACGCCGCGGGGGCCGAGGCCGACCTTCGCGCCTTCATCACCAATGCCAGGACGGCCAAGCCGGACATCAAGCTGGTCATCGGCAAGCTTCTGCCGACGAGCCGGGCACAGACCGATTCCGCGTTCGCGTCGCTGGTGTCCGACTACAACACACGGATCTCCAATGTCGCGTCCTCGATGTCGACGGCCACATCACCCATCACCGTGGCGGACAACAACACCGACATCAACCCGGACGACGACATGTGGGACGGCACTCACCCGAACGCGGCGGGGGACGTCAAGATAGCCGCCGCGTTCTCCGACGCGCTGGCCACGGAATTCGGCCTCGGAGCCGCCTACCCGCGTCCGTACCCGACCGTCCCGCTGGGCCCGCAGCAGCCGCCGCAGCTGCAGGCCACGGCCAACGGCGACGGGCAAGGCGTCATGTCGTGGACGCCTTCCACCGGTGCCACCGGATACAAGGTCGCCCAGCGGAACACCACCAACGGTGACACGGAATTCCACGACCTGCCGTACCTGCTGGGGCCGGACGACAACCCATGGACCAACCCCACCCTCATCCCCGGCAACACGTATGAGCTCAAAATCCAGGCGTACAAGGGCCACGACGGCGGCGCCTGGTCGAACACCGCGACGGTCACCGTGACGGGGGAGGTTCCCACACAACCGCCGGCGAACCTCACCGTCACGGCGGGCGACGGCAAGGCGACCCTCGACTGGACCGCGGCTCCGAACGCGAGCGGGTACTACATCTACAAGCGGAACGTCACGTGGGGCGACACCACGTTCACGCGCCTTCCCTACCCCGTTGACGGCGGCCCATGGACGGACGGGCTCCTGCTCAACGGCGCGACGTACGAGTTCAAGGTGCAGGCGATCAACGGTGCGATCCTCGGCGGCATGACCGATGCCGTGTCGGTGACGCCGACCGGCCCGGCCCCAGCGGCGCCGACCGGTTTCTCGGTGGCGCCGGGGGATGGTGAGGCGACGTTGACGTGGACGGACGCCGATCACGCGACCGGGTACTACGTGTGGATGCGGAACGTCACCGCCGGTGAAAGCGACTTCACAAGGCTGCCGTTCCCGGTGTCGGGCGACAGTTGGACCTGCGGCTACATGCTCAACGGCGGTGAGTACGAGTTCAAGCTGCAGTCGGTGAACGGGATGATCGAGGGCGGTACGACCGGTGCGGTGTCGGTGACGCCGGCCGGGCCGGCTCCCGCGGCGCCGACCGGATTGTCGGTGGCGCCGGGGGATGGTGAGGCGACGTTGACGTGGACGGACGCTGATCACGCGACCGGGTACTACGTGTGGATGCGAAACGTCACCGCGGGCGAGACCGACTTCACCAAGCTGCCGTATCCGATGTCCGGCGGCAGTTGGACCGCGAGCAGCCTGCTCAACGGCGGTGAGTACGAGTTCAAACTACAGTCGGTCAACGGGATGATCGAAGGGGGGACGACCGCCGCGGTCTCGGTCAGGCCGACCGGGCCGGCTCCCGCGGCGCCCACGGGCCTGTCCGCCACCGCCGGTGACCACAATGCCAAGCTGACCTGGAACGCGTCCGCCCACGCGACAGGCTATTTCGTTCTGGTTCGCAATGTCACCGCGGGCGAGAGCGGCTTCACCCGGCTGCCCTATCCCGTCTCGGGCAGTTCCTGGACCTACGGCAGCCTGCTCAACGGCGCCACCTACCAGCTCAAGCTGCAAGCCGTGAACGGGCTGATCGAGGGCGGGACATCGGCGGCCGTCACGGTCACCCCCACCGGAACCACGCCCGGCGCGCCGACCGGCCTGACGGCCAGAGCCGCCGACCGCGGCGTCGTCTTGACCTGGAACATGCCCGCTCATGCGACCTGCGTCTCCATTCTGCAACGGAATGTCACGGCGGGCGAACCGGACTTCACCAGATTCCCTTACCCGGTCTGCGACGACACCTTCACCGTAAGTGGCCTTGTGAACGGCGCCACCTATCAGTACAAGGTGCAGGCGTACAACGACCTCATCGCCGGGGGCACCACCGGTGCCGTGAGCACCGTGCCGACGGGTCCCGCCCCGCCCGGCCCCGAATCGCTCACGGCCAGTTCCCGCGACGGAAAGGCGATCCTGTACTGGAACGCCGCCTCGCGCGCAACGTCCTACTACATCTGGTACCGCCGGGTCAGTCCCAATCCGGAGAGCTGGGCACGCCTTCAGTTCGGGGTGTCCGGTAGCACGTTCACGGTCGGAAGCCTGATCAACGGAGCAACCTACGAATTCCGCGTTCAGTCGGTCGACGGACTCCAGCCCGGAGGCTATTCCAACACGGTCAGCGTCATACCGCTCGGCCCCACACCGCAGGCCCCCGGCAATCTCTCCGCAACCGGAAGCTGGCGTGGGACGGCCACCCTCACCTGGTCGAACACATCGACCGCGGGCGGCTATTTCATCTACGTCAGCGACAACGGCAGCGCGTGGACCAGGTTGCCCTTCGCGGTGTCGTCCGATCCGTGGACGATGAGTGCGCTGACCCCCGGGCACACGTACAGATTCCAGTTGCGGGCGGCCAACGGCTACCAGGAGGGGAACTACTCCAACATCGCGTCGGTCACCATCCCGCTACCACCGCGGGTCACCGGCCTGAGCGCCCAGCAATACGGTCCCTACAAGTCCAGGATCAGCTGGAATCCCGTCTCCGGGGCGGACGGCTACAACGTGTACTACGCCGTCAACCCACCAGGGAACTACAGCACCCCGACTTCCTGGCGCAAATACCCCTACCCCGTCACCACCAACCGATTCACGGCTGAGTACCTGATCAACCCCGGCGTCTACTTCTACAAGGTGGAGGCCGTAAAGAACGGCGTTGGCGGGCCAGACTCCACACCCGCCAGCATGTCCCCGCTTATGGAGAACCGTGCGCACTACGAAGCGCGAGCGGCCTACCTGGTGTACAGGGCGAGCGGCGCCTACAGTTCGATCCTGATCCAGGGCGGTGGCGGCGGCTCGGACTCGGACTTGTTCCTGGCCCGCGCCCCCATCCTCAATCTCGACTGGTTCAGCGACCTCATCGGCGATGGCCGCAACTTCTCGGACGAGATCTTCGCCTCATCGAGAGCGTCCTTCGTGTGGGAGCCGAAGTCGGGAAAGATCGGAGCGATGGCGCACCCAAGCTGTCCGTTGGCCTTCGGCTGCAAGGACGCATTGAATTTCCAGCAGACCGGCACATCGATTCCGAGAGGGATGGAATGCGACTCCATCATGACGATCTGCGGGGGCAGTTACAGCTACAACAAGATCGGCGCCAGCGGTAGCGGAGGAGCCGTATTTGTCGGCTTCCAGTTCGCCAACTCCCTGAACACGGTCGCCGGTTTCGGTATCCCGGGGGCGATCGACGGCACTTTGAACGTCGCCCAGCAAGGCCGGAGCTTCAGGGCGACGCTTCGTGCGGACATGTATCCATCATGGGAGTTCCTGCGGATCCCGCACTACACGACGAACGGCATGAACTCGGTGCTATTCTTCGGCGGGCGCCGGCAGAAGACCATCGAGTACCTCTGCACCCGGTGCCACGGCCAATCAACCGTCACCTACCAGGGGTAGGGGAACAGGGTGATATGCGTGAACACGAGCGTTCCCGGTTCGGGACACCCAGATCATGGACCACGCTACAAGACGTTCTGGGTTCTGCTCTCCGCGTTCCTGACGTTCGTGTCCAGCGGCCTCCTGCTCTCCATATACGCGCTCGCACCGGCCCTGGTCGGCGCGCTGCTCGCCACCTGGACGGCCGTCGCCCTGAAGCACCGTGCGCCCCGCCGGGGGAGAGGGGGAGTGCTCGCTCCGCTGTGGATCGTACTCGCCGGCATCTCCCCCGCCCTGCTGCTGTGGGCCATCGCGTTCTCGCCTCTCAATGCCAGGTAGGGCGGCACCATGAAGCTCGGAAGGTCGTTGCTCGTCATTCCGATCCTGTGCTGCGGGTCGCTGGTCATGGGCTGCAGCGGTGGCACCCCGGCCAGCCAGCGCAGCATCCCCGCATCCGCGTACGAGATGAAGTCCCCGGCCGCGTACAACGAATGGGACGTGAAGTTCATCAAGGGTGCATACATCAGCCATTTCGAAGTCACGGAAATACTCCGCAAGACTCCCGAGCGCACCAAGAACACGGAGATCCGGAACCTCGCCACTGGTATGCTCACGGTCCGGAACGGTGAGCTGCAAATGCTCACATCCTGGCTCAAGACCTGGAACATACCGACGCCCAAGTCCACTCCAGCAGGCCAGACCGCCAAGAAACTGAACCGTTTGTCGGATACGGCCTACGACACCGAACTGCTGAAGTTCCTCGTCGAGAACCAGCAGGAACTGCTCAGCCTGGCGACCCAGCAACAGGAGGCCGGAAGATTCACCCCGGCCCGCCGCCTGGCCGAACAAACGGTAAGAAGCTCAACCGGCGTGATCTCCAACATGCGCATAATGTCCGACAACCTCAACCAGTAACACCTCGAACCCCCTGCCCCGCCACTCGCATTCTGCTACTGCGCGACGCGTCCGCGAACTTGGGTGACCGCGCATGGAAACGCGAGTGGTCACCAGCCATGACCGGATGCGCGGTGGCCTACGGCCCCGCCTACCAGGCCAGGCTGTGGTGCTGACCGTCATCCGTGTCTCCGCCCCGGTTCGATCGTTCTTGCTCGCTGCGGCCGGAGATCCGGTTGGAGTTGCGCGAGCGTGGGCGCGGCCTATCAGGTGGGGCGGCCGGGGGAGCTTCGGTCTCCTCGGCGCTCGTGCCCTTGGTTCCCTCCGCCTTGGTGGCCGGATGGGTGGGTCAGGTCGGTGGGACGACGTCGATGACGACGTTGCCGATCTTCTGGCCGGTTTCGACGTACCGGTAGGCGTCGGCGATCTGATCCAGTGGGTAGCGCCGGTCGATGACGGGCCTGAACCGTCCGGACTCCATCAACTTCCGCAGGTGCAGCGCCGTCTCCTTGTCCTGCTGGGGGACGGCGAGTTGCACTTTCTTCCCGCGGAACAACGGCGTGACGAGCGTGAGGGCGAGGTTCTGCCACCACGGACCCAGGTCGGAGAACAGGTAAACGCCGCCGGGTTTCAGTAGCCGCCTGCACTGCCCGAAAGTGGTCTTACCCACCGCGTCGATGACCACCTCATATCGTTGCTCGTCCGCGGTGAAGTCCTCGGCCGTGTAATCGATGACGCGGTCGGCGCCCAGGCCACGCACCATTTCAAGGCTCGCTGTGTCACAAACCGCGGTCACCGTAGCGTCGAAACACTTCAACAACTGCACCGCCGCCGAGCCGATGGCACCGGTCGCGCCATAGACCAGGACGTCCTGCCCGGCCTGGACTCCCGCCTTCCTGATGGAGGAAAGCGCATAGTGCGAACCCTCGGTGGCGGGAGCGGCCTCTCCGAACTTCATGCCCGCCGGCATGGTCGCGATCATGCCGCCTTCCGGAACCGACAGGTACTCGGCATGCGTCCCGAAGGCGCCCTCGTTGTACCCGAAGACCCTGTCACCCACGGCAAGGGACGTGACGCCGCCGCCGACCTTATCCACCACCCCGGCGAACTCCGTCCCCAGCACCTTGCGCCGCGGCCGGGTAAGGCCGGTGGCCGCCCGCATGAAGAAAGGTTTGGCCGCGCGGTATGCGCAGTCAGTCCGGTTCACCGTCGTCGCGTGCACTCTGACCAGAACGTCGTTGTCTCCGACCGCAGGATCGTCCACCTCGGAGATCCGAGCCACTTCCGGCGGGCCGTACCTGGTGTGAACCGCGGCTTTCACAAACGCACCTTATCCTGCTTCCTTCCGTGCAGGACATGCCCGCCACCCGATAGTGCACCGGCCCACAACTCGTACGCTTCAGCGGTGCCCGATCCACTTCTTCGGGCAACTTCGACGGCCCCCCGACCAGGCAGGGGATTCCAATACGACGGGCGCTCAACTCCTCCCGTACCATCCGCAGAGCCCACGCCAATGCGCGTTCGTCCACGACCTGCGAACCGGCGCGGCGGCCTGGCGCCTCCTCAGGCGGGCAAGGACAATGCGGTGCCTCTAGCCCGTTCAGCTCCCTGCAACCGCTGAACGGCCGCCGCACTGGACGCTCGGTACCGGACCGGCTATGACGACTCCTGGCCGATGCTCCCTAAGGCGAGACACTGTTGCGTGTAGGCCATGGGCGTCTTCTATGGACTGTTTGAGGCCCGCCCCTCGAAGTGCGATTCGGCGACGACGAACAGCAGGCTTGGGCGTGCCGGACGGATCTGCATCGTCCGGGCCGGCGGCTTTCAGCGGACCGGCGGGGCAGGGGCGTGCCGGTCCGCTTGGTGGGCGTTAGAGGGACCAGGTGCCGGAGGCTGCGGTTCGGACGGCATAGTCCTCGAACGTGGCCGGTGGGCGGCCCAGGACCTGCCGGACGTCGTCGGTCGGTTCGGTGGTGTGGCCCGCTCGATGCAGCGCGAACATGGCGTTCAGTGCGTCTGCGACTTCTTCCGGGGCTCCCTCGGCCAGTAGTTCCGCTCGGTATGCCTCCGGTGTCAACTCGACGAAGTCGATCGGGCGTCCCGCCGCCTGCGCCATTGTTGCGACCGTCTCACCGAAGGTCAGCGATTCTGGGCCGGACAGCTCGTAGAGGCGTCCTGCGTGGCCGTCGTGGGTGAGGGCCGCCGTGGCGGTCGCGGCCACGTCATCGACGTCGATGAAGGGTTCGGGGGTTTCTCCGATCGGCAGTGCCAGGCGTCCTGATCGCAGGGGCGCGTGCCACAGGTCCTCGTCGAAGTTCTGGTTGAACTGGTTCGGACGCAGGATCGTCCACTCCGCGCCGGAACCCCGCACGGCCTGTTCGGCCGCCGCCATGCCCTGCGCGAAGTCGGGGGCGGCGTGTTCGAGTCCCCGGCCCGACAGGAGCACCAGTCGGCGGACGCCGCTCGTGACGGCCAGGTCGACGAAGGGCTTGATGGGCCCGGGGTCGTCAGGGGCGACCACGTACGCGGCCTGTGCTCCGTCGACCGCCCGCTCCCAGGTGTCGGGGTCCGTCCAGTCGAAGCGCACCTCGCTGGAGCGTGACGCGCTCCGGACCCGTCGGCCCTGAGCGCGCAGCCGGCTTGCCACGCGGCGTCCGGTCTTGCCCGTCGCCGCAAGTACCAAAATCTTGTCCATGGCTCCAGCAAACCGGGCGGCGCGGGCTCCGGACATGGGCGAGCGTGCCGCGGACATGTCCGATCGTCCCGACCGGAGTCTGGCTATATCGTGACGACGTGGACCCGTTCGATGATCTGCTCAAAGGCGTGCGCGGCGAGGGCGCCGCGTTCGGCACCTCGTCGCTGACGGCACCGTGCGGGCTGCGCTTCGCCGACGGCCCGCCGCTGACGTTGTGCGTGCTCATGCGCGGGGAGGGCGTGCTCAGGCAGGGTGATCTGGTCCTGCCGTTTCGGACGGGTGAGGCCGCGATCGTGCGCGGCCCCGAGCCGTTCGTGTTCGCCGACACCGACGCGCCGCGCACCGTGTGCGACGCCGGCGACGTCTCCATGTCCGGTGCTGCGGACGAGGCCGTGTTGCTGACCGCTTCGTACCGCCTGACGGGCGAGGTCGCGCGCCGCCTGGTCGCCGTGCTGCCGCCGATGGTCGTCGTCCCGGACGACCATGACTGCGCCTCGATGCGCGGATACCTGGAGGCTCAGCTGGACGCCTGCCGTCCGGGCCGTCAGGTCGTCCTGGACCGGCTGCTCGATTGGCTGCTGGTCTGCACATTGCGTGACTGGTTCGATCGTCCGGAGGCGGTGCGTCCCGGCTGGTACCTGGCCCTGGGCGATCCGGTCGTCGGCCCGGCCCTGCGCGCCATCCACGCCGATCCGGGACGCCCCTGGACGCTGGCCTCTCTCGCCGCCGCCGCACACGCGTCCCGCACGACGCTGGCCCGGCGGTTCACCGAGCTGGTCGGCGAGCCGCCGCTGGCCTATCTGACGGGATGGCGGATGGCTCTCGCCGCTGAACGGCTGGTGGATCCGTCGATGACGGTCGCCGCCGTGGCCCGCGAAGTCGGCTACACCGACGCGTTCGCGTTCAGCTCGGCGTTCAAAAGGACTCTTGGGAAGAGTCCGACGGCTTACCGGAAAAACGCCTCCCGCACAGCCTCCCTCCGTCCCGTCTCGGCCGTTCAAGACCGCTGATCCGAGAGGACGGCAAGGCGCCCGATTGACGGCGAAGTCCAAGGTCGGCGACGACGTTCGCCGCCGGGGGCCGGGCTGGTGTGGTGTGGCACGGGTTAGGCGGTGCGGGTGGCTATGCCCGGATAGTCGAGGACGAGTCCGGAAGCGTCGTAGGTCAGCCGGCAGGAGAAGTCGAACGCCGGTGAGACGTAGTCGTAGCGGCATCCGCTGTCCCCGGCCCGCGTGTACTCCTGCTCCAGCCGCTCCACGGATAGGTCCAGCGCTCGGACGTATGCGGCCGGAGTGGACACCCTGGCACCTGTGGGCGGATCCAGGCGGTGGATGGGCAGGGCGTTGGTCATCGCCGACGATTCCAGGTCGACGTCCAGGCAACCGGTGATGTGCGGGGCGGGCTCGCCGTTGACGCGCCAGTTCCCGGCTCCGTCGGTCTCCAGTTCGGTTCGGTGAGTCCCGGCGGCGGTGCGGCTCGTGACCTGGACGCTGCGGGTGGTCCAGCGTGAGTCCAGGTCGACGAGATATGTGACGGCCCAGGTCTGGCCGTCCTCGACGGCGGTGGTGCAGCCTTCGATGCGGTAGCCCCCGCCACGCGGACGGAAGAACGCGACCTCGAAGCCGTCGCGTGCTTCGGCGTGTCGCCACGCAGCGGTGTTCGGTGGCGCGTTGAACGGCATGCGTCCACTCTCACACGCCCATGTGACAACCCGGCCCGGCCGCCCCGGCAACGCGCGCGGGCGCGGGCGCGAGCACAGGCGTCGAACGAATCAGATGTAAGGCGCCGTACGAGGAGGGACGAGTCGTCCACCCATGGCGCCAGAGAGAATTGGGCGGCTTCTTGTTATCCGCAGTGGTCTGGGGTGTCTCCTGATGGATGTGTGGTGAGTCGCCGGAGGACGGGTATGCGTGTGGGCACGGATGTGGAGCGGCTGGTCCGGGCGGCTCAGGAGGGGGACGCCGACGCCCGGGAGCGGCTGGTCGCCGAGCATCTGCCGTTGCTCTACAACGTCGTCGGCTGGGCGCTGGGCGGGCACGCGGACGTGGACGACGTCGTCCAGGAATCGGTGCTCCGCGCGCTGGACGGGCTGGGTCGGCTCCGTGAACCCGCGCGGTTCAGGTCCTGGCTCGTCTCCATCGCCATGAACCAGGTGCGTCACCGGTGGAGGTCGCAGCGCGGCAGGACGCCGATGGAGCCGGAGGCCCTGGCTCGGCTCGCGGGGGCCGAGGACGATTTCGCCGAACTGGCCGTCCTGCGGCTGGAACTGTCGGAGCAGCGCCGGGAGATCGCCGCGGCGACGCGGTGGCTGGACCCGGACGAGCGTGAGCTGCTCGCGCTGTGGTGGCTGGAGGCGTCGGGGCACCTCACCCGCAAGGAGCTGGCGGACGGCCTCGGGCTGTCGGCGCCGCACGCGGCCGTCCGGGTGCAGCGGATGAAGAAGCAGCTGGCGACGTGCCGCGGCGTGGCCCGGGTGGTGGCGGAGCGGCGGTGCGGGCGGCTGGAACCCCTGCTCGCCGGGTGGGACGGACGGCCCTCGCCCCTCTGGCGCAAGCGGATCGCCCGGCACATCCGGGGATGCCGGTTGTGCTCCGCCCGCCAGCGGGACCTCGCGCCGCCCGAGGCGCTGCTCGCCGGCCTGGTGCTCGTCCCGTTCCCCGCCGACCATTCGCTCCACGCCGCCGAGCTCGCGGCGGGCGCGGGCGAAAGCGCGGGGCTCGGGGCCACCGCGGGTGCGGGAAAGGGGGCCGCCTGGCTGGCCGGGACGGCGGCGGTGGGCGTGGCCGCCGCGGTGGTCTTCTGGGGAGTGCGGGACTCCCCGCCGGACGCGGCACCGCCCGTCCGCGACCCCGTGGCTTCCGCGCGGCCGACGCCGGCCCCGGCCGACACCCCGACCGAGGCGCCGGGCAAGGACCGGGTCGAGCGGCGGCCCGCCCGCGCGGCCGCGCCGAGTGTCGAGGAGCAGGTCGTCCGGCTCGTCAACGCCGAGCGGGCCGGGGCCGGGTGCCCGGCGCTGCGGATCTCGCCGGCCCTGCACCGCGCGGCCGAGCGGCACTCGCGGGACATGGCGGCCCGCCGCGTCCTCGACCATCGCGGTTCCGGCGGCGACGGGCCGGGGGAGCGGATCACCGCCGCCGGATTCCGGTGGAGCGCGTGGGCCGAGAACATCGCCCGGGGCCGGCCGACCGCGTCGTCGGTGGTGGACGGGTGGATGAACAGCCCGAAGCACCGCTCCAACATCCTCGACTGCCGCTCCACGATGGTCGGGGTCGCGGTCGTGCGCGGTGCCGGGGGACCGTGGTGGACGCAGGTGTTCGCCACCCCCCGGTGATCAGCGTGCGGTGCCGAAGTTCTGCGTCCAGTACGGCCCGCCCGACGTCACCAGGCCCACACCGATCTCGGCGAACCGGCAGTTCAGGATGTTCGCGCGGTGGCCGGGGCTGTTCATCCACGCCTTCATCACGCTCGCGGGCGTCGGCTGGCCCTTGGCGATGTTCTCGCCGTAGGTGGACCAGCGGTATCCGGTGGCGGTGATCCGGTCGCCCGGGTCGTCGCCGTCCGGGTTGGTGTGGTCGAAGAAGCCCCGCCGTTTCATGTCGGCCGAGTGCCTCTGGGCCGCCCGGGTCAGCAGCGGGTCGGCGCTCACGGCGCGGCATCCCTGCTTGGCGCGCTCCTTGTTCACCAGGGCGATGACCTGCGCGGCCGCGCTTCCGCCGCCCGCCGGCGCGGCGGGCGCCTTCGCACGGGCGGGCGTGCTCGGCCGGGTGCGCGTCACGCGCGGAGTCGGCTTGCGGGACGTCCGCGCCTTGCGCGACGGCGATGCCTTGGCGGGAGTGGGCGTGGCGGACGTCACGCTCGGCGCCGGCGCCGCCGCATCGGGGACGCCGGACGCGGACGGGGCCGACCGCCCGCCGTTCGCCGCCGGGGCCGCGCCGGAGTCGTCGTCGAACGCGCCGCTCGCCGTGCCGGCGATCCCGCCGATCAGCGCCAGGCCCGCCGCGCCCGCGGCCGTCCACGCCACCATGCGGCCGGAGGCCCGCCGCCTGGTCCGGTGCGGCCTTCCGTGCCCGGGGTGATGGGGGTTGCTCATGGCGTCGCCTCGTCCTCTCGTCGCGGATATGCGGACGAGAGTGCAGACCCATGGCAAGACAGGCGATAACCGAAATTTCGCGTGCGGTCCGGACGGCTAGACGGTGCGCTTGGTCATGCCCTCGGCTGCGGGGTCGAGGCCCCACGTGAAGATGGTGCGCGGGTGGATGCGGATGATGTCGGCGCCGAACGGGGAACCCTGCCGGCCGTCCCCGACCGTGGTCTCGGCCCGTCCCCTGATCTCGACGCCGCGCACGCGCCAGGGGTCGACCGAGGCGAGGTCGTCGACGACGAACGCCACCTGGTCGTTGTTCTCCAGGTTGCGGTACTTGCGGGAGCGGGGGAGGTTCCAGCCGCCTATGTCGATCGTGCCCGTCTCGGCGTTGTAGCGGAAGCCGACCGGGTTGTTCTGTGGGTCGCCCTTGGGGCCCACGGTGGCGAGACGGCCCAGGCGCTGCGTCTCGATGTACTCGCGTTCGATGTCGGTGAGGCTCATAAGACCAGGTTGGAACCTCAACCTGGCCTTAGGTCAAGTGCCGTGATGAGGGCGCGGAGACGCGGGGACATCTCGTCCGGCAGTTCCCGGGGCCCGAACCAGCCCGCCTCCAGGATCTCCGCCGCGTCGATCCGGAGGTGCCCGCCGGTCACGCGGGCCTCGTAGTACGCCTCGACCCGGTGCCGGAATCCGCTGGCGAGTCCGATTGGCGGCCCCGCGACCTCCACCTCCAGGGACGTCTCCTCGCGGATCTCGCGGGCGACGCCGTCCTCCAGCCGCTCGCCGGCGTTGACGTATCCGCCGGGCAGCCCCCACGCGCGGTACGCGGGCCAGAGCCGGTGCCGCAGCAGCAGGATCCGCCCCTGGTCGTCGTGGACGAGCCCGCCCGCGTACACCAGGAACGTCCGGTGCCTGAGCCGCGCGAGCCGCCACTGGGCACGGCCGCCGAGCCGCTTCCACAGCCGCGCGGCCATCCGGTGCACCGCCCGTCCGCCGCGCCCGCGCGCACGGCGCGCCGTGCCAGACCGGAGCCTCATTGGCGGAATGCTAGCCGCCCGGGCGGTGTGGCGCTGGCCACACCGGAGCCGGATCGGGATCGCGGGGGACGTCGCCGTTCGTCTACAGAGGAACGCGAACGTGCCGGGGAGGCGACGTGACCACGGGGACGATGGGGCGGTCCAAGGTGGAGATCAAGGCGGACACCGCCACGGCGCCCGGGGTACGGCGCCGGGCGCACGTGCGGCTGGTGCGCAAGATCGCGGTCGCGGTCGCCGGTGTCGCGCTGATCGTGGCGGGGCTGGCGATGCTCGTGCTGCCGGGGCCCGGCGTCGTCGCGATCCTCGGCGGGCTGGGTCTGCTGGGCACCGAGTTCCCCACCGCCCGCCGCATCAGCGAGCGCCTCAACTCCTACATCCGCGCGGCCTGGCACTGGGTCCGCGACGGAATCAGGGCGAGGAGAGGGACGAGCAAGGGGCAAGGCCCCGCTGCTTGACGCGCAGCAGGCCGCCAGGGTGAAGGAGCCGGTGCTCTCGCCCCGGCTCAGCATGAGGTCGAGTCTCTGATGGGCGACCGGTTCTATCCGGTCGATTCACTCCACTTGGAGCGCGTTCAGGGGACGTTCCACCTCCGTCCAGAAATGGCCGGTCTTGCTGCCGGAGACCCGGTGGTGCCCGCGTAGAAATCCCGACCTCCATGGTGCGCGCGCGGCGCCGGGGTCGGGTTTGCCCTTGACGATGCGGCTGATCATCGCGGGAACGGCGCCTGGTGGTCGGCGGGCGCTACCGATTCGCGTGATGGCTCGTCTAGGGCGCAGGTTTACCTGTCGCGGCTGGGTGGGGGGCGTGGGCTGGGGCGGTGGTGAATTAGGGAGATAGGAGGGATAAGGGTCTCTTGGGGTTTCTGGGACTGGTGGGGTTTTAAGGAGAATGGTGGTGGTTATTGGGTCTTGACAATCTTCGATTGGTGAGTGTCGTGAATTTCTGTGACGAATCATGACAAATGTTGTTGATCAGGGATCGGGCTTGGGAGAATGACGGCCGGGGTATAAGTCCGGGGACATTTTTCGTTTCGTCGCTCCGGAGTGTAGATGCGCCTCACCCGCCCCTGTCTCGCCGTTTTCGGCGCGTTCACCATCGCAGCCGGTTCCATCGCCTGGTCCGCGCCCGCCTCGGCGGCCGGAACCAACTACGTCGCACTCGGGGATTCCTACTCGTCCGGCACGGGGGCCGGAAGCTACGACCCGGACAGCGGGTCGTGCAAGCGCAGCGCCAACGCCTACCCGAACCTGTGGGCGGCGGCGAACACGACGGAGTCGTACCGGTTCGCCGCCTGCTCGGGGGCGACGACCGGGACCGTCTCCAGCGGGCAGCTCGGCTCGCTCAGCTCGTCCACGACGCTCGTGAGCATCACGGTCGGCGGCAACGACGCCGGCTTCAGCAACGTGATGCAGACGTGCGTGCTGGAGTCGACCTCGAGCTGCCAGAACAGGGTGGCGCAGGCCGAGAGCTACATGCGGAACACCCTGCCGGGACGTCTCGACTCGCTGTACGCGCAGATCCGGTCCAGGGCGCCCTCGGCGCGCGTGGTGGTGCTCGGGTACCCGCGCCTCTACACGATCGTCGACTGGTGCGTGGGCCTGTCCAACGCCAAGCGCACCGCGCTCAACAGCGCCGCCGACACGCTGGCCGGGGTGACCCGCCAGGCCGTGGACCGCGCCGGGTTCACCTGGTCCGATGTCAGGGACGAGTTCGCCGGGCACGAACTGTGCTCCGGCGACGACTGGCTCAACGCGGTGACGCTCCCGATCGAGTCGTCCTACCACCCGACCGCCCGGGGCCACCGCCTCGGCTACCTGCCCGCCTTCACCGCGTCCGCCAAGACCGCGCTGAAGGCCAAGAGCTCCGCCAGGAACGCCGGCTGACGTAGTTCCGCGTCGCGCGGGCTTCGGTCACCGCCCCACGGGGATGTGACCGGGGCCCGCGTTCGCGTAGAAATGAGGCCGAAGGACGTCCCGTGAGCGGGTGAGGGCCGCGTTGCGGCCGGGTGGGAGGTAACCATGGTGATCGACGCGTGGATGCAGCACGGCACGGTGCGGTTCCTGCAGCACGAAATGCTGGATTCGCTGTGGCGGTGGACCGGGCAGAAGCCTCCGGAGCAGGAGGTGCCAATCGACGTGACGGTCGGCGCCATGGACGCCGGCGGCGTGGACGTCGGCCTCATCAGCGCCTGGCACGGGCCCGAGGGGGCGCTGGTGAGCAACGACGAGGTCGCCTCGTTCGTCGAGCAGGCCCCGCCGGGGCGTCTGCTGGGCGTCGCCTCGGTGGACATCCGCAAGCCCATGGACGCTGTCCGGGAACTGAGGCGGTGCGTCCGCGAACTGGGATTCAGGGGCTTGCGCGTGGTGCCGTGGCTCTGGGAACTGCCGCCCACCGACAGGCGCTTCTATCCGCTGTTCGCCGAATGCGTGGAGCTGGGCATCCCCTTCTGCACGCAGGTCGGCCACACGGGGCCGCTGCGTCCGAGCGAGACGGGACGTCCGATTCCCTACATCGACCAGGTCGCGCTCGACTTCCCGGAACTCGTCATCGTCGGCGGGCACATCGGCTACCCGTGGACGGAGGAGATGGTCGCGGTGTGCCGGAAGCACCCGAACGTCTACATCGACACGTCCGCCTACACCGTCCGGAGGTATCCGCCGGAGCTTGTCCGGTACATGACCCAGGACAGGCAGCACAAGGTCATGTTCGGCACGAACTACCCCATGATGACGGCGGAGCGGGCGCTCAAGGGCTTGGACGACCTGGGCCTCTCCGACGAGGCGAAGGAAGCGTTCCTGTCGGGCAACGCCAGGCGCGTCTTCCACCTCTGAGGGTCACCGGCGCAGCGTCCGGAAGGCCAGCAGGCCCAGCGGGACCGGCGCCCAGAAGGTGACGGCCCGGAACAGCAGCACGGCGTGCAGGGCCGGGCCGGCGGTGACGCCCAGGGCGATGAGGGCCGCGACGAGGGCCGCTTCGGTGGAGCCGATCCCGCCCGGGGCCGGCACCGCCGAGCCCGCCGCGGCCGCCACCAGGTAGGCGGCCACGAGCACGAGGAGGTCGGCCGGGCCGGCGGCCGTTCCGGGCACCGCGAGGACGCTGAGCGCGAACGCGAGGCCGAGGGTGAACGTGGTCGCCGCGGACCCGGCCAGCACCACCAGCAGGGCGCGGGGGCGGCGGCACAGGTCGGTGAGGCCCGCGACGGCGCGTCCGGCCGCCGCCGAGCGGGCCGCGCGGCGGCCGCACAGCACCGCCGCCGCCAGCAGCACCCCCGCGGCGACGGCCAGCGGGACGGGCGGGACGCCGCCCGCGACCGCCGCGGCGTGCCGGCCGAGCGCGTCCAGGATCCGGCCGTCCCCGCCGCCGGAGCCGACGACCGCGCACAGCAGGAGCAGGTCGGCGGGGACGCCCGCGACCTGCACGACGGCGACGACGACCGCGGCCCGGGAGAGCGGCAGCCCGCGGCAGACGAGGTAGCGGGTGTTGACGGCCGCGGCGCCGAGCCCGCCCGGCGTCACGCGGTTGGCCGCCGCGGCCGTGAACTGCGCCAGCGTGGTCCGGTACAGCGGGATCGGCCGCCCGGACGCGGCGCGCAGTGCGACCGCGGAGCAGCCGAAGTGCAGCACGCAGAGCAGGACCAGCGCGGGCAGGAACGCCCAGCGCATCTCGCCCGCGGCGGCCAGGGCGGGGCGCGCCGGGTCGGTCGTCGCGAGCAGCGCGGTACCGGCGGCGATCAGCAGGGCGCCGGCGGCGATCCGGCGGGTCCGGCGAACGCGGGGGAGGGGCGCGGCCGTGCCACCGGGATCGGGGAGCCCGGCGGACACCGCGGAGTCAGCGCCTGCGGCGATCGTCTCCACACCTTGATGATTGGCCGACCCGTTGAAGATTATGCGGCCGGAGGGCGGGCGGCGCGCAAACACGCGGTGCGGAGTTTCTTGCATGACCTGCGTGCTTTGGTGCACACCTTAGATCTTTTTCACACTATGATCAGGGTCCGCTACAGTTCGTGACGGCCGGACGACCGGGGAGAGTGACGACCATGACCAGCGCTCACCAGCGACTGGGCGAACGCATCAGCCGCTTCCGGGGCACCTGGAGCGGGCGCCGTCCGTCCACCGCCACGGTCCCGGGCAGCCGGGCGATCGTGCTGACCTGCAGCGACTACCTCGACCTCGCCGAGCATCCGGCCATCGCCGACGCCATGATCGCCAGCCTGCGCACCGCGGAGGGCGCGGCGGCCCCGGTGCCCGCCCCGTGCCTGCCCGACGACCACCCGCAGATCGTCCTCGGCGCGGAGTTCGCGCGGCACCTGGGGGCGCGGGCGGGCGTGCTGTGCTCGTCGGGCTGGACGGCGAACACCGGCCTGATGCAGGTCGTCGCCGGGCCGGACGTCCCCGTCTACCTGGACGCCCTCGCCCACATGTCGCTGTGGGAGGGCGCGCGGGCGGCGGGCGCGGAACTCGCCTGCTTCCGCCACAACGACCTCGGCCACCTGCGCCGCCGCGTCGAGGTGGGCGGCTCCGGAGTGATCGCCGTGGACGCCGTCTACAGCACCGACGGCTCGGTGTGCCCGCTGCCCGGCCTCGTGGAGATCGCCGAGGCGCACGACTGCCTCCTGGTGGTGGACGAGTCCCATTCGCTCGGCACGCGGGGCGCCCGCGGTGAGGGCCTGGTCGCCGCGCTGGGGCTGACCGGCCGCGTCGACTTCCGTACCGCGAGCCTGGCCAAGGCGCTGCCGGGACGCGCGGGGCTGATCGCCTGCGACCGCCCGGGTTTCGCGGACTACTTCACCCACACCGCGCTCCCGGCCGTGTTCAGTTCGACGCTGCTGCCGCACGACGTGGCGGGCCTGTCCGCCGCGTTGCGGGTCGTCCGGGACGAGCGGCGCCGCCGGGACCGGCTGCGCGCCGTCACGCGCCGCCTGCGGGACGGGCTGGCCGGCCTCGGCTACCGGCTCGTCGAGTCCGACACGCAGATCATCGCGCTGGAGACGGGCTCGGAGGCCGACGCGACCCTCATGCGCGACGCGCTGGCGGCCCGCGACATCTTCAGCGCGGCGCTGTTCCCGCCCACGGCGTCGGTGGGGCGCACGCTCGTCCGCCTGTCCGCCCACGCGGGCCTGGCGGACAACGACGTGAAGCGGATCCTCGGCGCCTGCCGGGCGCTCCGCCCGAGGCTGGGCGAGCAGGCCACCGCCTCCGCGGGGTGAGAACCGGCGCTCAAGCCGCGGGCCGGTACCTCTCGTGGCGGGTGTGGGCGCCGATGTAGCGCAGCATTCTGCGGAGCGCCCAGTGGTTGATGCCGGTGGGCATCATGCGGTACCCCTGCCGGTTGGCCAAGGCCAGGGCGGCGAACTGGGCCTGGTCGAGCGGCGTCCAGGGAATGTCGAAGCGCTGCCGGACGATCGCCGGCAGGCACCCGAAGGTGAGCAGCCGCAGCGGGCGCTCGATGACCAGGCGCCCCGCCCGGTCGAGGCGGGGACCGCCCACGGGCAGGATCGTGATGCTGTCCGACCCGTGCTTGGCGATCTCCAGGGCGCGCGCGGCGGCCGGGGTGAGTTCGAGCCGCCTGGTGCAGACGTGCCAGAACTTCGACTGGAACGACGCGTAGTCGGCGGGGACGGGACGCATGCTGACGCCGTAGCGCGAGTACCAGGTGACGGTCTCGGCGTACATCTGCTCATGGTCCTCGGCGGTGAGCGTCCCGGGATGGAAGGTCTCGGCCGCCTTGAAGATCTCCCACGTGAACGTGGCGTGCGCCCACCAGAACGTCTCGGGCTCCAGGGCGTGGTAGCGGCGGGCGTGCTCGTCGACACCGCCGATGGCGCGGTGCAGGTCGCGAATGCCGCGGGCGCGGTCGGCGCCGTCCGGCGCGAGGATCGTCGCCCAGATCTGCGGGACCGACCGGTGGATCCGCTCGAACGGCGCGTCGAAGAAGGCGGAGTGCTCGGTGACACCGGCGCCGATGCCGGGATGCATGAGCTGCATGAGCCCCGCGGCCGCCCCGGGCAGCAGCGACCGCATGTCGGCGGCGTACCGCCACAGCAGCGACCCCGGTCCGAGCGGAGCACCGCCGCCCACCGTGGACGACGCGGACAAAACCGGCATCACACCTCCTGGCAGTGACCACCTACCGCCAGGCTAACGCCAATGAGACAAGAGTCAAGATTTGTCACACGTCCAACCCACACGCCCCCATCCGGTGACGAGATGCGAAGAACTCATGAGGGGCTCGTCAGAGGCAGCCGACCCGCATGATCAGCAGCTCGTGAGGCCGCAGACCCAGGTGACAATTCACATTGGGTGACGTGAGGAGCCCCGGACTTGGGAGGGGATCGTCAGGCGCTCACCCACCTGCATGATCACCCCACGGGTCGTGCGGCCGGAGGTCGCTCTGCGACCGGAGGCCGCACGACCCGCCGCACGGCGAGCCGTTTCACGAGACGCGAAGCGGATCGGGAAACGGCTCGCCGTGCGTGACGGGGGTTCCAGGGGGTCGTCCCCCTGGGCTGGCACTGTGCGCAACGGGGGTTCCAGGGGGTCGCCCCCCTGGGCTAGCACTTCTTGTACACGGCTACCGCGCAGGCGCTTCCCAGGCCGATGTTGTGCTGGAGGGCGACGCGGGCGCCTTCGACCTGGCGGTCGTCGGCCTTGCCGCGGAGTTGCCAGGTCAGTTCGGCGCACTGGGCGAGGCCGGTGGCGCCGAGGGGGTGGCCCTTGGAGATGAGGCCGCCGGAGGGGTTGACGACCCATTTGCCGCCGTAGGTGGTGGCTTCGTCGTCGACGAGCTTGTGGCCTTCGCCGACTTCGGCCATGCCGAGGGCTTCGTAGGTGATGAGCTCGTTGGCGCTGAAGCAGTCGTGGAGTTCGATGACGTCGACGTCGTCGATGGAGACCTGTGCCTGCTCCATGGCGGTGCGGGCGGCGCGCTGGGAGACGCCGAATCCGACGACCTGGATGGAGGAGTTGTCGGCGAAGCTCTCGGGGGTGTCGGTGGAGATGTGGTGGCCGGCGATCTCGATGGCCTGGTCCCACAGGTCGTGCTCGTCCAGGAACCGTTCGCTGACGACGAGGGCCGCGGCGGCGCCGTCGGAGGTGGGGGAGCACTGCAGCTTGGTCAGCGGGTCGAAGATCATCGGCGCGTTCTTGACGTCGTCGAGGGTGTACTCGGTCTGGAACTGCGCGTAGGGGTTGTTGGCGGAGTGCTTGTGGTTCTTCCAGCCGATCCAGGCGTAGTGGTCGGGTGTGGAGCCGTACTTCTCCATGTGCTCGCGGCCGGCGTTGCCGAACATCTGCGGCATGGGGGCCTTGTCCAGCTCCCATTCGCGGCCGGCGGTCATGGACCTGAGGTGGTGGTCGATGATGGTGACCTTCGAGCCCTCCATGCCGGCGCCGAGGGAGCCCTTCTTCATCTTCTCCATGCCGAGGGCGAGTGCGCAGTCGGCGAGGCCACCGCGGACGGCCTGGCGGGCGAGGAACAGGGCGCTCGACCCGGTCGCGCACGCGTTCTGGACGGTCATCACGGGGATGCCGGTCATTCCGGTCTCGTAGAGGGCGCGCTGGCCCATCGACCCGTACATCGATCCGGCGTAGGCCATCTCGATCTTGTCGTAGCCGACGCCGGCGTCCTGCAGGGCGTTGCCGACGGCCTCCTTGGCCATGTCGGGGTACTCCCAATCGCGGGAGCCGGGCTTCTCGAACTTGGTCATGCCGACGCCTACGACGAAGGTGCGGTTGGCCATCAGGCTCGCCTCCTGTACCGAATCAGGTTCGGTACCCACGATAGCCCCGCGGGCCGTTCCGGCGCCGCCCCCTCTCGGTCGCCGGGACGCCGCGCGCTGTTTCAGCCGGCCATCTCGCCGGCGAGCGCGGCGGTGAACGCGTCGACGTCGGCCTCGGTGGTGTCGAACGAGCACACCCAGCGGACCTCGCCGGTCCGCTCGTCCCACGTGTAGAACGGGAACCGCTTGCGGAGCCGTTCGGCGGCGTCCTTCGGGAGGACGGCGAACACCGCGTTCGCCTCCACGGCCTGGGTGATCTCCACGCCCGGCACGGCGCGGGCGGCGCCGGCGAGGCGGGCGGCCATGGCGTTGGCGTGGGCGGCGTTGCGCAGCCACAGGTCGCCGTCCAGCAGCGCGACGAGCTGCGCGGACACGTACCGCATCTTGGACGCCAGCTGCATGCTCGACTTGCGCAGGTACGCCAGTCCGCGCGTCGCGTCCGGGTTGAGCACGACGACCGCCTCGCCGAGCAGCAGCCCGTTCTTGGTGCCGCCGAACGACAGGACGTCCACGCCCGCGTCGGTGGTGAGGGCGCGCAGCGGCAGGCCGAGGGACGCGGCGGCGTTGGCGATGCGCGCGCCGTCCATGTGCACCGAGAGGCCGCGCTCGTGCGCCGCCGCCGCGATCGCCGCGGTCTCCGCCGCGGTGTAGACGGTGCCCAGCTCGGTGCTCTGGGTGATCGACACGACGGCGGGCCGGCGCCGCTGGACGTTGTCGAGGCCGGTCGCGAGCTCCTCGACCCGCGCGGGAGTCAGCTTCCCGTCCGGTGCCGGCGCGGTGACCAGTTTCAGGCCCGCGACCTTCTCCGCCGCGCCGCACTCGTCGGTGTTGATGTGCGCCGAGTCGGTGCAGACGACCGAGCTCCACCGCTCCGACATGGCCTGCAGCGACACCACGTTCGCGCCCGTCCCGTTGAACACCGGGAACACCTCGGCCTGCGCGCCGAAGTGCCGCCGGACGACCTCGCGGAGCCGCGCGGTGACGTCGTCGTCCCCGTAGGCGGGCTGGTGGCCGTCGTTGCAGGCGGCCAGCGCGGCGAGGACGTTCGGGTGGACGCCGGCCTGGTTGTCGCTGGCGAACGTGCGGGGAGCGGGACGGTGCGCGCCGTCACCGTGTGCTGGGGCAAGGGGACCATTCGTGGCAGGCGGAGACGTCATGCATCCATTCTCGCGGATGCCCCTCCCCGCAATTACCGCGTCCGGCCACGCCCAATTGCGGACGGCGGCCTTTTCCGGAGGTGTCAGGCCGGGCGGTCGGTGATGTTCTGCACCGGGGCGGGCGGGGCGTCGG
>NZ_SMLC01000098.1 GCF_004349245.1 Actinomadura sp. 6K520
GGGCGCGGGGGGCGGGGGGCCTCCAGTTCCAGGTGGACGCCGAGCATGCGGATGACGAAGCAGGCCGCCACGGCGAGCAGGGCCGCGGGGAGGCCGTAGAGGTCCAGGCGGACGGCGACGACCGTGATCCCGGCGGCGACGAAGGCCGGGATCGCGTAGAGGTCGCTGCGGAGCACCGAGGGGATCCTGCCGATGAGGACGTCGCGCATGGTGCCGCCGCCCACGCCGGTCACCACGCCCAGCAGCAGGGCGGGGCCGACGCCCAGGCCGTAGGCCAGTGCCTTGCTCGCGCCGATGACGGCGAACGTGCTCAGCCCGATCGCGTCCAGCACCGTGATCGGCATCTCCAGGCGGGACAGGAACCGGCTGAAGCCGAACGCGAGCAGGCCGCCGGCCGTGGCGAGGGCGAAGTAGCGCCAGTCGACGAACGTGGCGGGCGGGACCGCGCCGAGGATGACGTCCCGGATGACCCCGCCGCCCAGCGCCGTGATCATCCCGAGGCCGACGACGCCGACCACGTCCAGCCGGGTCGCGCGCACGGCCGTCAGCGCGCCGTTGAGGCCGAAGGCGAAGGTGCCGGCCAGGTCCAGCGCGAGCAGCAACGGCGGTACGGTGCCCATCCCGCCTTTCTACACGCCCGGTGTTCCCGTCACCCGCGGGGACCGGGAGGCGGGGCCGGGGGCGGATGCGCCAGGTCAGCGGGTGTGGCCGGACGGAACCGCACCGCCTGCCCGCCGCTGCGCACCAGGGCGGCGGTGAACGTGCCGGCGCCGGTGACGATGGAGCGGGCGACGTCGACGGCCTCCGGGTTGCGGGCGTAGTCCGTCTCCGGCCCGTCGGAGTAGGACTCCGCGACCCACGTGCCCTCGCCGAGGAAGGAGAGCGGGTAGCGCAGCGTCCGGGGCCGTTCGCCGGTCATCGCGCCGACGTACCAGTCGGTGCCCGAGCGCCTGGCCATGACGAGATGGTCACCGACTTCGGCGGAGAGGACCCTGGTCTCGTCCCACGTGACGGGTACGTCCTCGATGAACTTGAGCCCAGGTGAGTTCACGTAGTGCCGGGGCAGGTCGGCGGCCATCTGGGCGCCGGACGAGTAGGTCACGTAGTAGGCGAGCTGCTTGGCCAGTGTCGTGTGGACGCGGCGCCCGGCCTTCTGCGGGTCCCAGCGGATGTTCATGATGCCGGGGGTGTAGTCCAGCGGGCCGGAGAGCATCCGGGTGAAGGGCAGGATGAGGGTGTGCTCGGGGGTGTTCCCGCCGCTGAACGCCTCCCATTCCTGGCCGCGCACCGCCTCGCGGGCCAGCGCGTTCGGGAAGGTCCGCGTCTCCCCGGTGCCGTGGACGCACTCGTGGCAGATGACGTTGATGCGGTGCCGTGCGGCCTTCTCCAGCACGAGCCGGTAGTGGTTGACCATCCGCTGGTCGAAGTGGTGGTGGCCGGGGATCTTCCCCACGTACCCGGTCTTGAGGTAGCGGATGCCGAGCCGCTCGTAGAGCGCGAACGCGGCGTCGATCTGCCGTTCGTAGTCGATGACGCCCGAGCCGGTCTCGTTGTGGGAGACGAACTCGACGCCCTTGCTCCTGCCGTAGGCGACGACCTCGGCGAGGTCGAAGCCCGGTGCGGCGCGGAGGAAGTCCTGGTCGGACCAGTCGCCCTCCCAGCCCTCGTTCCACCCTTCGGCGAGCACGCCGCGGATGCCGTGGGCGGCGGCGAAGTCGACGTACTCCTTGGCGCGTGCGGTGGTCGCGCCCTGCATCGGCCCGGCCTTCCAGGTCGCCCTGCGCTGCTGGATCAGCCACCAGATGCCCGCGTACTTGAGCGGCTCGATCCACGAGGTGTCGCCCGCGCAGATCGCGCAGGGCGGGTTGAGGTTCTCCAGCAGGTGGGACTCGATCAGCCCGCCGGCGTCCGGCGTGATGGTCAGGGCGCGCCAGGGGGTGGCGCGGCCGGTGCCGGTGACGACGGCGGCGGTCCGGCCCGGGGTCGGCACGAGCGCGGCGCGGAGGCGGCCCGCCTCGGGGACGACGGTCATCGCCGCGTAGTCGGTCAGGTCCGCCTCGTGGATGGACAGGTGCGTGCCGCCTCCGTACCGGAACGTCACGGGGGTGTTGCCGGCGCCCATGGCGGTGTAGGCGGACGACCGCCACATCTTCTCGTCGGTGTCGAAGTCGCGGGGCGTCCACCACGCGACCGGGTCGCCCGCGACGGCGAACTCGGTGGCCTCGTCCACGATCTCCAGCGCCGGGAGGCCGCGCTGGCGCGGGACCCGGTAGCGGAACGCCACGCCGTCGTCGTAGGCGCGGGCGACGAGGTCGAAGAACCTGCCGTCCGCCTGCCGGAGCTGCACGGTGAGCTCCCGGTAGTGGTCGCGGACGCCGGAGTCCGCGCCCCACATCGGCTTCCAGGTGGTGTCGCTCGTCCGCGTGCGGGTGCCGGTGATCCTGACGTGGCCGCCGAGCGTGGAACCGTCGGTGAGTCGCAGGCCGAGGGCCGACGGCTCCACGAGGACGGAACCGGCGCGGCGCACGGAGTACCGGAGACGGCCGTCGTCCACGGAAACGGTGAGCGACAGGGCGCCGTCCGGTGACGTCACCACGGGTTCGCCGGGCGGCGGAGGGGCGCCGGCGGTCGCGCCGGAGAGCACCGCCAGGACCGTGCCCGCCGTCAGGAACGCCGTCACGGTCCGCAGCGCTCGGCGCGTGGCTCGCGCGGGTCCCGGGTTCGGCATGGTGGTCTACATGGTGCCGTCCGAGGAACGGACAGTGAACACCCGATCCCCTGTTGATGCTGTTTCTAGATGAAACGCGATGAAAAGCCGGCATGAGCCTCCCACGTCGCGGCTTTCCCATCGCGGTGGCCGTCGCGGTGGACGGCTCGTCCCTCGGCCGCTCCGGCCCGCAGGCCGGGTGAGCGGGTGAGCCCGGCGGGTCAGTCCTGCCTGGGCGGGTCGTTGAGGGTGCGGTAGCGGTCGAGGACGCGTTCCAGCTCGCGGCGCTCGCGCTTGGTCGGGCGGCCGGCCCCGCGCTCGCGGCGGCCGACCGGGATGAGCGCCTCGCGCGGCGGCGGGGGCGGGCTCTTGTCGATCAGGCATTCGGCGGCGGCCGGCGCCCCGACCCGCTTGCGGATGACCTTCTGCACGACGACGATCCGCTCGCGCCCGTCATGGCGGAGCCGGATCTCGTCGCCGGGCTTCACCGCCGTGGACGGCTTGGCGCGCTCGTCGTTCACCCGGACATGGCCCGCGCGGCAGGCGGTCGTCGCCATCGAGCGGGTCTTCAGCAGGCGCACGGACCAGAGCCACAGATCGACCCGCACGGTGCCCTCGTCGCCCATGGCTCCATGATGTCACTTCGGGACGGGTGCCTTGTTGGCGCTGATCCAGGCGTCCGCGCGTTCCCACTGCGTGTACAGCCAGTCGGTGCGGGCCTCGCGGTCACGGGGGACGTCCTCGGCGGGGATCCGCCACCAGCGGGCGCAGACGTCCCCGGTGAGCGGAACGTGCCGCCAGATGTCGCCGGGGGTGGCCATGTGGTCGAGGCCGACGTGCGCGACGAACACGACGTCGGCGGACGGCGCGGCCTCCAGCGCGGCCAGCACGCCGCCGGGGCGGGGCGGCATCAGATGACGTATCCGGGCGGCGCGTTCCGCCTCCCGGACGCGGCGCAGCCGGGTCAGCCGCCGGATCGCGCGGCGGCGGCGCTCCGGGGAGAAGTTGCCGCCCTCGGGGAAGATGACGAGCGCGTCGCGGGGGCCGAGGCCGGCGGCGAGCCGGGCGATGTCGTCGACGGCGCCGCCGCCGGGCGACACCCACGCGTTCGGCATGCGGTTCGCCGCGATGTCGATGCACGGGTCGAGCTGGAGCACGGCCTTCATGACCATGCGCGGCCGGCGCAGGTAGTCGGTGAGCAGGTGGTGGACGAGGAGCAGCGCGTCTCCCGCGCCCGCGTGGCGGCTGAGCACGATCAGCGGCCGGTCGCCGTCCCCCGGCTCGGCGCTCTGCCCCTCGGCCACGCCCTCGATCCGCAGCCGCAGGCCGAGCCACCGTTCCGCGGCCGCGTACAGGCCGGCGACGTAGCGGCGGATGATGTCGTAGTGCCGGTCGTCGCGGGTCCGGCGGCGGAGCCACAGCCACCCGCACTCCAGCACCGCGGCCGACTCCCGCGTCCCCCACACCAGCGCGAACCAGAGCAGCCGGGCGGCGCGCCTGCGCTTGCGGCCGAGCACGTACGCCACCGCGTAGGCGAACGGGAACGCGACCACGATCAGCAGGGTCAGCACGAACAGCAGCGGCGTCAGGAGCAGCCGGCGGGCGATGGGGGAAGGCAGCATCTCACGCCCGTTCTTTGAGGTACTCCAATGATGCCTGGTAGGCGCGTTCGATGTGGACGCGGACTCCCGTCACGTTCCGGTACCGCATCTGGGCGAGGTCGACCCCGGACTTCGGCGGTTCGGAGCTCGCGGGGAGCACGTGGACGTCCAGGTCCTCCGGGAGGTCGGCCATCTCCTCGAAGAACCGGTGCCGCCGCGCGATCTCGAACGCGACCATGCCCACCTCCCAGGGCCGGCGCGGCGCCGGCAGGTCGCGTTCGATCCGCCCGACGTGCAGGACGTAGACGGTGGTGGCGCCGAGCATGACGGCGCGGCCGACCGGGATGCTGTGCACGAGCCCGCCGTCGAGGTAGTGCCGGTCGCCGACCCGGACGGGCGGCAGCAGCCCCGGCACGGCGCACGAGGCGAGGACCGCCGGGGTGAGCGGCCCGTCCCGGAACCAGTGCGCCATCGCCGTCTCGATGCCCGCCGCGACGCACTGGAACGGGACGGCGAGTTCCTCGAACGTCCGGACGGGGAGCCGCTCGTCCAGCATCCGCCGCAGCGGCTCGTTCGAGTGCAGGTGGGTGCCGGAGCGGGCGAGCGTCCACAGCCGCTCCCAGACCCGCGCGCCGAACAGGTCGCGGACGGAGTCGTCCGACCACAGCCCGGTGAGGCTCTCGACCGCCGTGTCCGGCGAGGCGGCGATGAACGCGCCGTTCACCGCCCCGATCGACGTGCCGACGACGAGGTCCGGGCTGATGCCCATCTCCCGCAGTGCGCGCAGCATGCCGACCTCGTGCGCGCCGAGGACGCCGCCGCCCCCCAGAACGAACGCGACCCGCGGCTCCCGTTCCACCCGCCCTCCTTCGAACGCTGAGGGCAGCCTCTCCCCCTGGATCCACCGTAAACGGGGCAAGCGCAGCGAACCGTCAGCGGGCCGGGGCCGGACCGGCCGCCCAGAGGTGGTGGGCGGCCGGCCCTGGCTCCCGCGGTGGGAGGGACTCAGTGGTGGTGGCCGCGGCGCGTCCGCAGGCCGTACCCGTAGGGGAACAGCGGGTCGTACTCCCGGTCGCCGACGTTGATCGGCTCCTGGTCCTCGCTGCGGGGCCAGCTCACCGGGAGGCGGCCCTGGAACGGGCGCTTGCCGAACAGGACGTCCGCGACGCCCGCGCCCTCGCTGCCGGGCAGCCAGGACATGACGAACGCGTCCATCTTGGACAGCCGGTCGGTGACGATCTGCGGGCGGCCCGCGACGTCGAGCACGACGCAGGTCTCGATCGCGCCGCACACCCTGTCGATGTTCGCCCGGTCGGCGTCGGACAGGTTCAGCGTGTGCCCGTTGCCGACGTCGCCGACGCCCTCGGCGTAGGGCGTCTCACCGACCACGACGACGCCGACGTCGCTGCCGGACGTCGGTGCCGAGGCGTCCGCGCTGTAGGTGACGTCCCCGGTGTACTGCCGGATGCCGTCCAGGATCGTCGTGCCCGGGATGATGTCCCCGGACTGCCCCTGCCAGGTGACCGTCCAGCCGCCGGCCTGGTTGCCGATGTCGTCGGCGTTGACGCCCGCGACGTAGACGTCCGCGTTCCGCTTCAGCGGCAGCGCTTGCCCGCGGTTCTTCAGCAGGACCTGCGACTCGGCGACGGCCCGGCGGGCCACCGCGCGGTGCGCCGGCGAGCCGATCGTGCTCGCGTACCTGCGGTCGGTGTACGGCCGCTCGAACAGGCCGAGCCGGAACTTCGCCGCCAGGATGCGGCCCACGGCGTCGTCGATGCGCGACATCGGCACGCGTCCCGCCCGCACCTCGGCGAGCAGCGTCTCGACGAACTGCGGGGCGCTGTAGGGCTCCATGAACATGTCGACGCCGGCGTTCACGGACGTGCGGACCTGGGTGGCGTAGTCGCCGGGGATCTGCTGGATGGCGGCCCAGTCGCTGATGACGAAGCCCTCGAACCCGATCTGCCCCTTGAGGACGCCTGTCAGCAACTCCTTGTGCGCGTGCATCTTCACGGGGTTCCCGACGCCGTCCTCCTTCCAGTCGACGCTGGAGAACGACGGCATGACGCTGCCGACGCCGTACTTCCGCACCGCCGTGACGTACGGCGCGACGTTGGTCTTCATGAACGTCCGGCGGTCGGTGACCGTGACGCCCTGGTCGATGGTGTAGTCGCCGGTCGTGGACGAGCCGAACACCGTGTCGCCGTCGCCGGCGTAGTGCTTGACCGTGGCGAGGACGTGCTCCGGCTTCCGCATGTCCGACGGGCGGCGGCCCTGGAAGCCCTCGATGCCCGTCTCCATCTCCTCGACGAGCTCGGGTGTCTCGCCGTACGCCTCGTACGACCGGCCCCAGCGCAGGTCGCGGACGACGCAGACGCACGGCCCGAAGATCCACTGGGGCCCGGTCGCGCGGGTCTCCTTCGCGGTGATCGCCTGCATCTCGCGGACGAGGCCGGGGTTGCGCGCGGCGCCCATCCCGATGTTGTGCGGGAAGACGGTCGCGCCGACGAGGTTGCCGTGGCCGTGCACCGAGTCGATCCCGTACAGCAGCGGGATCCGCAGCCGGGTGGCGAGCGCCTTCGCCTGGTAGGCGTCCACCATGTCGGCCCAGCCCGCGGGGGTGTTGTCGGCGGGGACCGAACCGCCGCCCGACAGCACCGAGCCGAGCCTCAGCTCGGTGATCTGGTCGCGGTCGCCGTCGACGGCGCCGCGTTCCGCCTGCGTCATCTGGCCGACCTTCTCTTCGAGGGTCATGCGGCCGAGCAGGTCGTCCACCCGTTTCGGCACGGGGAGCCGCTGGTCGAGATAGGGGGCATCGGCGGGAGCGGCGGACGGGGTGGTGGCCAGTGCGGGCTGTGCCGCGGCGGCCGACGGCAGGGCGGTGATGGTCGCGAGCGCGACCAGCGTCCGCCCGATCCGGGTGCCGGCGCGTCTGTGGGGGTGTCGCAAGTCGTCCCTCCTGGGTCGCTTCCTGGACGCCGCGCGGCCCGGCGGACCGCACGCCGGGCCCGGGGTCATGGCTCGCCCGGACGGCCATGACCCCTGCGCCGGTGACGTCGTCACCCAGGAACCTCCCCCGGCTCCCACTACCTGTCAAGAAACCTAACTATTAGGCCGCCACCCCTCCGGCGCGGGATGAAAGGGGCGGTTGACAGAGATCAACTTCGCACGTTATGCGGACGTCGAGACGCTGGTCGACCGGGACCGCCCGGCCGCGGCCCGGCCGCCGCGCGGGCCGGTCGCGAGCGGCGCGTGGAAACCCGCGACCGCTCCGGCCGGCACGCTGGCCACACCCGGTCATCGCCCGCGGCCATCGCCCGCACCGGGAGGCGGACGATGCGCGGCGCGGGGACGGGCGCCCGGCCGGCCGGCGGGTGGGCGACTCGGCCGGGCGCGTCCGTTCTCCCGGTGTGGCACTTGCGCGATACGGCCGCTCAGCCGGACGGGCGGTTCCGCTCGCCGCCCCCGGTCCCCGTGTCCGCACCGCCCGCCTCCCCTTCGCGGGGGATCTCCTCGCGCGTGACCTCGATGCGCTCCTTGCGGATCTCACCGCGCACCGTCTGCTCGTCCTGCACCTGGTCGGTGCGGATCCGGATGCGCTCGACCGGGATGGTCTCCTTGGTGACGACCGGGCGCTCCTCGTAGAGGATGATCTCCTGCTCGTCCGCGGAGAGGGACACCGCGGAGCTCGGCTCGCCGCCCGTGATCGGCTCGCGGTCGATCCTGATCTCCTCGTGCGAGACGGGGATCGTGCGCTCGACCATCTCGGTCTCGACCCACTTGTGCACCCGGACCCGGCCCGACTCGTGCCGTTCGGTGCCGATGCGCAACTGCTCCTCCGACCGGGTGATCTCGGTCATCGGGGCCTCCGCGCCCTCGCGCTCCGGCTGCGGCGGCATGGCCTGCCGCTCCCGCCCCGTCTTCTCGGGACGGACGGCCATCCCGGCCGTGCCCGCGGCCGCCGCCGCCTTGCCCGCGGTGCCCTGCGTGCCCGCCTCGCCCGGCGCGGTGCCCGTCGTGCCTGCCGTACCTGCCGTGTCTGCAGCGTCGCCGGCCTGGGGCGTTCCGGCCTCGTCGCCGGCGGCCTGGCGGCCCTCGCCCGCTTCCTGCCGGGGTCCCTGCTCACCCGTCCGGCGCCCACCCGGCGGACGCACGCCGTAATGCCGGTAGAGGTCCACGATCTGCGCATGCGACAGGTGTTCGTCCGCGTCCACGTTCGGAGCGCCCTTGATGGTCTCCTTGTCGTACGGGACCTGGAGAGCATCCTGATTCCTGCGTGTCCCGGCCAGGGGTACGAAGCTCTCTCGCATCCCGAACCATCCGGTGTGCACGGTGACCCACTCTGGGGAGCCGGAGTCGTCGTTGAGGTAGACCTGCTTGATCGTGCCGACCTTCGTGCCGTTGGTGTCGGTCACGCTCATGCCCATGAGTTCCCGCACCTGTGTCTGCGCCTGCACGTTGAACACCTCTGCCTTCGTGAACGCTGCCGGACGGCGGAGAGCGAGGGGGATGCGGTACCCGCCACTCGGTAGCGGTGGATTGCCGGATAACTTGCTGGATTGCCAAAATGACCCAAAATAAAACGCGTTTGCGGGATCATGGGCGATGATTTACCGAACACTTACCCCGGCCACTCGTCACCGCCTTCCCGATATTTCCACACAAAGCCCTACGTCGCCATTCTTGCGAGCATCGAAATGCAGACGATGGTGATCATTTTAGGAAGTCACGGTTTTTCTTTCCGCCGCCCGCGAAAGACTCCGAAAGGACGTTTCCAGACATCGGAGAACTGATATGCACGGATATTCACGCGGGTTCCGGCAGGTGGCGGTCACGGCGGCGGTGGCCGCCATGGTCGCGGGCACGACGGCGGCCGGGGCCGGCCCGGCCGCCGCCGCCCCGCGGCCGGCCGCCTGGTGCAAACCCGGCGGGACACTGCAGACCCGCGCGATGCCGCGGCACGTCAAGATCGCCGACTGCGATCTGCGCGGGCGGACCGTGCGGGGCGCGAACGGGCTCACCGCGGTCGTCCCGGCCGACGGCACCTCGCTGGTCGTGCACGCGCTGCGCACCACCGGGGGCGGCGCCGAACTGCGCGTCGAGGTCGACGACCGCGCGGGCGAGGTCACCTTCAGCACATCGGCGGGGCGGGTGCCGCAGGGCCGTCCGCGCGGTGCCCGCGCCCCCGCGAACGTGTGCCGGGACGGCGCGTACCGCCTCGGATCCAGCAGGTGGCCACGGGGCTCCACGATCACCTGGCGGCACCACCCGGGGCGGCGCGGGCTGCCGGTGACCGGCATCATCCGGGGCGTCTCCAACATGAGCGGCGCCCGCACCGACTGCGTCGCCGGGGGCCGGTTCACACCGGCCCCGAACGTGGGTACGCGGCACGCGGGACGGGCCGGCGGCCCCCCGAACGTGACCAGGAACGCCGGCTGCGGCACCCGCGACCGGGCCAACACGTTCGGCTGGGTGGCCATGACGGGCGCGGGGCGCGGCGTCCTCGCCGCCACCTGCGTCTGGTTCAGGGGGGGCAGCACGCTGGAGACCGACATGGCGCTGCAGGAGCAGGGGAAGAGGTGGTGGTCGAGAGGGTCCTGCCCGTCCGGGAGCTACTCGACCGAGGCCGTCGCCACGCACGAGGCGGGCCATGTCCTCGGCCTCGGGCACGTCGCGGGGGCGAACCACTCCCGCCTCACGATGGCGCCGTCCGTCGCGGCGTGCGACAACGGTCTAGCCACCCTCGGCAGGGGCGACTACAACGGGCTGATCGCGCTCTACGGCGCGCGCTGAGCGGCGCCGGGCGGCCGCGCTCCGCCCGGCGTCCGGCCGTCGGCCGCCCGGTGTCAGCCGGCGGGCTTCGTGTGGTGCAACACGCCGACGACGACGAGGCGGTACCGGTCCGACCCCTTCGGGGTGCAGGTGATGAGCGAGATGTACGCGCCGTCGGGTGCGCTGCGCCGGACGAACGGCACGGGCTCCAGGACCCGCCGGTCCCTCGGCTTGATGACGTGCGTGCTCCGCGCCGTGTAGACGTACGTCGTCCGCCCTGCGCGCAGCACGATCCGGTCACCGCGCCGCAGCTTGTCCAGGTCGTGGAAGGGACGCCGCCAGGTCGTCCGGTGGCCGAACAGCACCGTGTTCCCCTCCTGTCCGGGAAGGGCCGTCCGCGGGTAGTGACCGACGGCGTGCCGCAGGACCGACTGGCCGACGCCCTCCTTGACCGTGGACCTGAGGCCCATCCGCTTGATCTGGATGTCCGCGATCACCGAGCCCTTCTTCGGCCGTTCGGGTGCGGCGGCCGGAGCGGGCGGGGCCGCCGGCTCCGCCCGCGCCTGCGGGGCGCCGAGCACGGCGAAGCCGCAGCACGCGGCGAGGGCCCCGGCGGCGAGCGGCCTGCGGCAGAGCGGATTGCGGGCGGGCGGTTTGCGGTCGAGCATGTCCTACCTCCATCGATGCGGGGGGCTAACGGGAATGGGAGTGCCGGAAAGCCGCGGACAGGGAAAAGGGGCGGCACGTCTGCCGCCCCTCCCCCGTGGAGCCCTCCCCGCCTCCGTCCCGGGCCGGGCCCGTGCGGGCCTCGGGTGCACACCGGGCGGGGAGAGCTCGTCACCGGCGCGGGTCGTCACCCGCGCCGATCAGGGCCTCAGCGCAGAACCGGCGTGCCGAGGTTCACCGGCTGCCCGTCGTCCGGCGAGAGCTTCGGCCCGATCTCGCCCGGCTGGACGTCCAGGCCGGGGACGGGTGCGCCCGTCCGCTTGAGCGTGCCCATGAACTGCTGCACGGCGGGCAGTCCGTCCGCGCGCCGGTAGTCGGGCGCGGCCGTGGCCATGCGGGACGCGCTGCCCCGCTGCGTGGACGGCAGCGGCTTCTTCCCGGCGGCGGGCCGGTTCTTGGCCGGCTTGTAGACCTTGTGCTTCTTCGGCGGCGTCCGCAGCGTGGGCGGCAGGTGCTTGTCCCCGCGCTCGACGGAGGCGCCGCCTTCGCACTGCGCCTGCGCCGCGGCCAGGACCGCCGCGATCGAGTTGCCGCACACACTGATCGGCGCGTCGATCGGGGCATAGAACTGGTTGCCGTTCAGGGCACCGACGTTGCCGGCCGAGAGCTGGTTCACCTCGGGCTCGTTGCCGCGCTCGACGGTCGCGCCGCCCTCGCACTGCGCCTGCGCCTGGGCGAACAGCACCGCGACGGCGTTGCCGCACACGCTGATCGGCGCGTCGATCGGGGCGTACACCTGGTTGCCGTTGCCGAGGCCGACGTTGCCGTAGCTCAGCTGGTTCACCTCGTCGCCGCCCCGGCCGTGGCGGTGGTCCCGCCGGTCGGCCCCCTGGTAGCCGTCGTCGGACCCACCGGACCCGACGTGGGCGCCGCCCTCGCACTCGGCCTGGGCGAGCCCGGCGATCGCGATGGCGTTACCGCACACGCTGATCGGCATGTCGATCGGCGCGTACACCTGGTTGCCGTTGCCCAGGCCGACGTTGCCCGCGGAGGCCATGTTGACGTCCCCGCCGCCGCCCTTCCCGGCGCCGTGCCGGGCGCCGTCGTACATGCCGCCGAAGTCGCCCGGCAGCGTGGCGGCGCCGGCGGTACCGGCGGAGCCGAAGGCGGCCCCGACGACGACGGCGCCCGCGGCCACCAGGGCGGCGCGGCCGGTGTTCCTTGCCCACTTGCGCATGGTCTTGCTCCTGTTCGCTGGTGATTCCGTGGTTCGCTGCGCGCCTTGCAGGTGAGCGCAGCCGGCAGTGGCCCGATGGGGCCGATGCCGCTGGAGGATGGTTCGTGGAGACGATCACTCGGACTCGGTGATCGGGGACGGGCGGCGCGCCTCGGCGCGGCGCGCGGGCCGTCAGGAAACGGCCGCCGCGGGCCGTGGTCCTCAGTCGGGGACGACGGAGGGGCCGCCGGGCGCGGCCACGTCGGTCAGCGCCGTGCGGTGGAAGGTGCCCGGCCGGGCGGCGGGCGGTGCCGCGGGGTGCCGGCCTTTGAGCAGGTCGGCGACCGGCGTGAAGGGGTGCCCGCCGGAGCCCGCGCCACGCGGGTTGTCCTGCCCCGAGGGCAGGGCGGGGTCGGCGGGGTGCCGGTCCCCCCGGCATCCGGTGCAGTGATCCGGCGCCTCGTCCGCCGTGGCGGCGCCCGCGAGGGACGACCGGTCGGCGGAGACGGAACCGGTGCCACCGGGCGGCTCCTCGCCCCTCGCGTGGGTCTCGTCGGACGCCGGCGATCCGGGGATCTGCTCGGCCTGCGGTTCGTCGGCCGGAAGGCCGGGCCGGACGTCGGTGACGCCGTGGACGAGTTCGCTCCCGAGGGACGCGCCCGGCCGGACTCCGGCGATCTCCACGCGGGCGATCTCCACGCGCGGGACGCCGGCCGCGTCGGCCAGTTCCCGCACCTGCCGGACGGTCCGGTCCTTGTCGGCGAACACCTCGTGCCGCCGCTCCTTCAGGAACCGCACGGGGTCGTCCCGGAAGTCCCGCAGACGGCCCGGCACCCCGGAGACCTCCCCCTCCCAGGCCCCGAGGGACCGGAGCCGGCGGCCGCCCTGCTCCCGCACCTGACCCGGAACACCGCCGAGCATGGGCCGGACGCCGGCTTCCGCGCGGGCGAGCTCGTCGAAGGCGGGGGCGGCCTTCCGGACGGTGCCGTCCCCCAGCACGGGCACGCGCGGCCCGGATTCGGCGGCGGACGCGGAGTCGGTCAGGGCCGCCATGGCGAGCCATCCCGCGACCGCGAAACCCGCGATGGCGATTACGCGGACGAGAACGAGAACGACGGCATGCCGCGGGCGATCCTGGGGGCGGTTCGCCCCTCGGTGGATCGGTGCGGGCTCCACGGCCGGTTCTCTCCTCGCATGGGTCCGGTGCCTTTGAACGGCACGAACGTAGCACCGCGGAACGCGCGGTCAAGGAGCTGTTGCCCGATCTTCCGGCACGCCCACGAATCATTTACCCGGGCATTGACTCCCGTTTCCAAGGCGCCGAATTTTCCGCCCACAATGCCCTATTAATCGGCTTTGCGGTCATTTCTGGGCTGGTGCCGGGCCTCGCAGCGGAATCCGGGAGAAGCATGGTGCGCGGTATCCGATGCGCTACGCTCTGCGAGCATCCGGTCACGGAGCCCCACCCCCGCCCGAGGAGCACGCCGATGCCCGACACCCCGTCCGCGATCGCGCGCCTGCGACCGGCGCGCCGCCGGCGCCCCCGCCGCACGCTCGTCACCCGTACCAAGGTCCGTGTCCTCGTCATCCCGGCCGTTCCCGCCGCTCCGGCCACCCGGTCGGAGCGGATCCGGTCCGCCGCCTGGACGCTGTACTCCCGCTGGGAGTGGCGGCTCGCCCAGGCGCGCACCGACCGCGCACGCCGCGCGGCGCACCCGTACTGGCGGTGACGCGGCCGGCGGGCCGCCCGGACGGGCGGCCCGCCGGCCGGAGGAGAATCCTTCACCGCATGTCCGGCTCCAGGACGGCGGCGTGCCGCCCCGTGGCCGGCCGCCTGCGCGGCGTCCGCCGGATGATGTGGTGCGCGATCCGGCGGGCCGCGAAGTCGGCGCCGTGCACGAACCGCATGACCGGCCCGAACGTCGGCGCCGCGGCCAGGCCCGCGAAGTACAGCCCCGGCAGGGACGACTCGAAGTCGCGGCTGAGCACCGGCGCCCCGTGCCGGGTGGTGACCCGGGCGCGCAGTTCCGGCGAGAGCATCGTGAGCCGCGCCACGTCCGGGACGAACCCGGTCGCGGCGATCACGTGCTCCACCTCCGTCACCACGCGCCGCCCGCCGCGGTCGATGGTGGTGAGGGCCACGCCGTCGTCCTCCTGCACGACCTTGGCGACGCGCCGGCCCGTCGAGACGCGGACACGCTCGTCCAGCCGGTCGCGCAGCCACCACGCGCCCGCGGGCGGCAGCGTCTCCCGGACGAGCCGGTCCCGGGTGCTCTCCGGAAGGTGCCGGACGAGGCCGGGCTGCTCGGCCCACAGCCATGTCCGGTAGCCGGTGCCGAGCCCGGACCGGGGTCCCCCGCGCGCCCGCTCCCAGAGCGAGCGCCTCGCCTCGGGCACCGTGTTCCAGTCGAGTTCGGGGCGGCGGGCGAGGACGTGCGGGCGGGCGCCCGCGTCGGCCAGCAGGACCGCGGTCTCCAGGGCGGACTGCCCGGCGCCGACCACCGCCACCTCCTTGCCGGCGAACAGGCCGAGGTCGTGGTGGGCGCTGCTGTGCGAGACGAGCCAGGACGGCAGGCCCGCCAGCTCGTCCGGGATGTGGGCGAACGGGCCGACGCCGACGGCGGCGACGAACGTGCGCGCCGCGATCGTCTCGCCGGTGGACAGCGTGACGGCGTACCCGTCCGGGCCGCTGCGCTCGACGTTCACGACCTCCGTGTCCTCGGTGCCGGGGATCGCGACGGCGGCGAACCAGCGCCCGTAGGCCACGAACGTGTCCAGGGGGATCGGCTGCCCGAGGCGCCAGTCCGGATGGCGGTCGGTGAAGCGCATGCCCCGGTGCGGTGCCCCGAGGCTGGACGCGAACGGTTCGGATTTCAGGAACATGCCCGCCGGCATGTTCTCGGCCCAGAACCGCATCGGCTTCCCGATGATCCGGACGCCCAGCCCGAGGTTCTGCAGGTGGGCCGCCGTCGACAGGCCGTAGGGCCCGGCGCCGGCGATGACGACGTCGCTGGCCGAGTCGCTCATTGTTCGATCCCCCGTGTGAGTGTGGTGTTACCTGGTGCGGAGCCGCTCGACCGCGCGGAGCACGCTCTGCCGGCCCATCGCGAGGAAGGGCGGCAGGTCGTCGCCCGCGTACCAGGCGAACTCGTCGGCCTCGCGCAGCGGGCGGAGGGTCCTCGGCCGCAGCAGCGGCCGGCCGGCGGCCTGCTGGAGGTAGTGGTTCTCCACCAGCAGGTTGCGGCCGAACGCGGGACGCGCGCCGGGGACGCGGCGGCCCGACTGGTGCAGGTGCAGCACGCGGGCGAGGTCGAGGCCGGCGCGGTCGGTGAACAGGCGGAACTGCGCGCCGATCCGGGGGTTGAAGTCGAGCAGGTGGTAGACGCCGTCGCCGGCGTCGTAGCGGAAGTCGAGGTCGACGAGCCCGCGGCAGCCGAGCAGCCGGACGATCCGGACCGCGAGCCGCCGCAGCTCGGGGTTGGGGACCCACTCCCCGGCGACCGTGTGCCCGGCCTGCGGGGGGTGCGCGAGGTGCTTGCGGCCCGTCCCGCCGAACAGGCAGCCGAGGGACTCGTCGAAGTAGCCCTGGAAGAACCAGTCGCCGGTGGCCGTGGGGATGCGCCGCTGGAGGATCAGGGGGCCGGCGTCGCCGTCCGGGTCGCGGTCGCGGGCGGCGGCGAACAGCCGGTGCACCGCACCGAGGGTGCGCACGACGGTGGTGCTCCGGATGCCGGGGGCGAGCCGCCACGGCCGGGCCCACTTGGCGATCAGCGGAAGGCCCAGGGCGGCGGCGGCCTCGTCCACCTCCAGGGCGGACGCGGGCGTCCGGCTCGGCGGGCAGGCGATGCCGTGCCGCTCGCACGCCTCCGCCAGCAGCGCCTTGTCGGCGACCCGGCGGGGGACGGCCGGGTCCTGGTGGGGGAAGACGAAGTGGGGCGCCAGCGCGTCGGCGTGCTCGGCGATGAAGATGGCGCCGGCGTCGTCCACCGGGACGAGCAGCGCCGGGCGGCCGATCCGCTCGCCGACCACCCGCAGATGGCTCAGCAGCGCGGCCGGCCGCTCGGCGGGCGGGGCCCACGGGTGCCCCCGGTAGAGGTAGTGGGAGCGGGACGCGGGATTGGCGCGCCCCTCCAGGATCGCGTGCACCGGCACGCCGGCGCGGCCGAGGCTCCTGATCACGCCGAGCGTCCCGTGGTGGAACACGTTGCGGTCGGTGCGCAGCAGCAGGACGGGAAGGCCGGCGTCGAGACGCGGCTGCGGCGGGGCCTGTGTGTCGAAGAACATGCGGTCAGCGGACCCATTTCAGCGAATTGTGGGGCACGACGCCCTTCCGAGGAGTCGGAAACGTAAATTCTGGTACCGCCCGTCCGGTCCCTTTGTTCGGCGGCGGACACCCTGGGCATACCATACGCATGCGAGCTCCCAATATCCATTCGGCGGAGCGCCCGTGCGGACACCGGCGGAAAAGGACGATTCCGTTCTGTCCACTCCCTTCCATTTTGGCCGTGTCAGTCATGATGGTGGCGCTCACCGCGGCGACATTGGCGACACGGCCGTTCATTCCGGCGGTGCAGAAAGCACCGAAGTACGTGCCGCTGGGGGCGTTTCTCGGTTCGGGCGAGGAGGGCGTCGCCCGGGTCGGGCCCTTCCAGCGATGGCTCGGCTCCACGGTGACGGTCGGGCGCACCTACCTTCCGTCGAACGACTGGGCCGACATCGAGGGGCCGCCGCGGATGCTCGGCGCGTGGGCGCGCTGGAAGGCGGCCGACCCGCGCCGGATGCTGGTGGTCAACGTCCCGATGATCACGCCGAACGAGGCCGGGCTGCCGGCGCCGGTGGTGCGCTCGCTGCTGCGGGGCGGCGCGGCCGGCGCGTTCGACGGCCACTACCGCACGCTCGCCGGCCGCCTGGCCTCCGCCGGGGCCGGCGACTCGATCATCGTGCTCGGCTGGGAGATGAACGGGACGACCTACAACGGGATCTGCGCCCCGGATCCCGCCGCCTGGAAGGCGTACTGGCGGCGGATCGTCACGGCCATGCGGGCGGTGCCCGGGGCGCGCTTCCGTTTCGACTTCGCGCCGACGCGGGGCCGGGACGCCATTCCGTGGACCGAGTGCTATCCCGGCGACGACGTCGTGGACATCATCGGTTCCGACAGCTACGACCAGCCGGCCGGCGAGTCGTTCGAGGATTTCGTCAACGAGCCGTACGGGCTGCGCGCGCAGGCCGAATTCGCCGCCGCGCACGGCAAGCCGATCTCGTTTCCCGAGTGGGGTCTGTTCCGCAATTCCGACAACCCGGAATATATCCAGGGAATGCATGACTGGATCATGTCGCACGATGTCGTGTACCAGTCGATCACGGACTACTGCCCGCACGGCGTCTGGACCTGCGGGCGCAACCCGCGTTCCTCCCACGTCTACCGCGAACTGTTCGGCGGTGTGAAGGCTCCGGAGCCGTCCCCGGCAGACCCCGCCGCACCGACGCCCTGGACCTGGCCTGCCACGCCGCCCACCGTGCCGCCTGCCACGCCATCCGGCACGCCGTCCGCCGCGCCTTCGCCCACGGCCCCCGTGCCGCGGGCGCCGAGCAGGCCGCCGGCGACGGCCCGCACGTCCGCCAGGGCCTCCTCCGGCGCTTCGCCGAGCCCCGCGACCTCGCGGGTGACGGCGGCCAGCAGCGACAGCGTCCGCGCCATGTCGTAGTCGGCCGACGCGGCGGCGGCCTCCCGCCCCTCCCGCTCGGCGAGCCCGGGGACGAGGAGCCGCAGCGCGAGCTGCTCGGCGAGCGCGGCCGGGTCCTCGGCGGGTACGAGGGCTCCCACCCCGGGCCGGACGACCTCGGTGATGCCGGGGACGTCCGTCCCGACGAGGGGGCGCCCCGTGGCGAGGGCCTCCAGCGCCGTCAGCGGCAGCCCCTCCCACCGCGACGGCAGGACGACGACGTTCGACGCGGCCAGCCAGGGCCGGGTGTCGGCCACGGCCGGGACGAACAGCACCCCCGGCACGGCCCGCTTCTTCAGGGCGTCGAGGTCCTCGCCGTCACCGACGATGGCGAGCCGGGCGGCCGGGCACCGCTCCGCGACGTCCGGCCAGGCCGCGAGCAGGACGTCCTGCCCCTTCTGGCGGGTGACGCGGCCGACGCACACGGCGAGCGGCGCTCCGGCGGGGAGGCCGAGGCGGGTGCGCGCGGCCAGCCGGGCGTCGGCGCCGGCGGGACTGAACCGCTCGCGGTCCACGCCGTTGCGGACGAGCCGGTAGGGGCCGCGGACACCGGCGCGCATCCCCGCGTCCAGCTCGCCGGTCCCGACGCAGATCAGCGCGTCGCTCCAGCGGGCGGCGAGCCGTTCCCAGCGGCGGCCGGCGAGGGCCTGCCACCCGGTGGCGGCGAGCCACGACCAGCCGTGCGGCTGGAAGATCACGGCGGTGCCGCGGCGGCGCGGCAGCCGTCCCGCCAGGCCCGCCTTGGCGGAGTGCAGGTGGATCACGTCGGGCGCGAAGCTCCGCACCAGGCGGCGGAGGCGGCGTGCCTCCAGCAGGGTCCGGGGGCCGGGAGCGCGCCCGGCGGGCCACTTGAACCAGGGCACGCCCGCCGCGGCGCACCATTCGGACAGGTCACCGCCGGGCGGCGCGGCCACGGCGACGTCCCAGCCGCGTCTGCGCTGGTCACCGGCCGCCTGCGCGACGTAGCCGGCGACCCCGCCCGCGGTGGGCCGGCTGACGTGCAGCACCCGCAGCGGGGCGGCCCCGCCGGTCCCGTCCGCGATCCCGGCCGCGGCCCCGCCCTCAGCCATGGCCTCCGCGCCGCCCGTGCCGCCGGGCCGCCAGGTGCGCGCGGGTCCGGGCCAGGCGGGCGAACGCGGCGGCGGAGGCGGTCCGGCCGAGGATGATCCGCTGGTTCTGGACGGGGGTCGGGCGCCATTTCAGTTTGTACGGCTCGTCGCCCCGCAGCAGGCTCACGCCCTGCCGGTTACGGTCCCGCGCGAGGGCCAGGTTCTCGCGCAGCAGCATCAGCGAGACGTCCACGCAGCCGCGCAGGTCGGGAAGCGACCCGTACAGGTAGGCGCCGACGTACCGGTGGCCGATCAGGACGAGGTCGGCGGCCACGAGCCGCCCGTCCCAGCGGTACTCCAGGACGGCGGCGCGCCCGTCGCGGACCATCCCGCTCGCGGCCTCGGCCAGGTGGCGCCGGAACCGGTCGCGCGTGTGCTCGGGGTTGACGGGACGGCCCCGCCACTGCCGTAGGTGGAGGTCCACCAGCGCGTGGACGGCGTCCGGCACCCCCTCGTACGGGACGTGCTCGACGTCGATGCCGCGAACGTCGATCTTGCGGAGCTTCGCGCGCATCTTCCCGGCGGTGCGGCGCGGCAGCCGCGCGAGGACCTCGTCGATCCCGGCGGCGGGCAGTTCCAGGCAGACCGACGACGGCATCCGCCACGACCGGCGCGGCCACTGCTCCGCCACCAGGTGCGCCGCCGAACCGGGGCGGACCTCGCGGAGGTCCAGCGCGCACCAGCCGGGCTCGTCCAGCAGGGCCCGGGTCAGGTATCGCGCGGCGCCGTCGGCGTACACGGGGTCGACGAGGAAGTCGGTGAAGTCGCTCTGCTCCCCGGCCAGCGGCAGGAGGACCGGGAAACCGTGCCGGACCCCCGCCATCAGCGGCGCCGCCGCGACGACCCGGCCGCGGCACCGGACCAGCGCCAGGCGGAGGCGGCCGCTCGTCCCGTACCAGCCCCACCATGCCTTGAGCCACTCGTACGTCTGGAAGGGCGTCGCCGCCGGGCAGCGGTCGTACAGCTCGCGCAGTTCGCCCGCCAGGCCGACGAGCGCCTGCTCGTCGCGGTGCACCTCCACCGACCACTCGGCGGCGGAGGGAGCGAACAGCCCGGCGGCGAGGTCCCCGCGGGTGAGACCGGACAGGCTCACGATCCCACCCCCGCGTGGCCGGCGGCGGCCGTCTCGGCGGTGCCGGTGGTCCCTGCGGCCCCTGCAGTGCCGGTCCCGGCCGTGCCCGTCCCCGCGGCGGCTGTCCCCACGGCGGCCGGCTCGCCGGCGGACGGTCCGGGCACGGCGACGCCCTGGCGGCGGGCGGCGGCCGCCCGCCCGCGCCGGCCGCTGAGGACGGCGGCGCTGAGCCCGGCGAGCAGGCCGCCGGACGCGGTGCCGACCACGACGTCCAGCGGCGGGTTCGGGGACGTCGGCGCGTCCGGCGGCTGCGCGGGCGTCATCAGCGCGACCCGGACCCCGGTGTCGGCGCGGTGGGCCGCCCCGTACCGGATGAGCGCGTCGGCGGCGGCGTTGGCGTACGCGGCGGCGTCGCGTGCGGTGCGCCCGCTGCCGGCGAGCCGGATCAGCGGCGTGTCCGGCGAGGTGGACGCCTGGACGTGCTCGCGGGTGGCGCCGGGCGCGGTCTCCGGCAGCGGCAGCTTCGCGTGGTCGAGGGTCTCCGGCAGCGGGGCGAGCCGCCCGTACGCCTGCGCGAAGCTCACCGCGGCGGGACCGGACTGCCCGCCGGCCTGGTCCTCCTCGACGACGATCACGAATGCCGCCGCGGTGTAGGTGGTGGGCGCGAACAACCCGTATCCGAGCCCGCCGAGGAAGCCGGCCACGACGAAGGCGATGGACAGCCGGAAACGCACCAGCAGCTCGACGGCCGGTCCCCGCGCGCGCCCCGCGGCCACGACGAGTGCGCGCCGCGGGCGGCGGCGCACGGGCGCTCCGGGCGGCCGGACCCGTCTCCCCGCGGGTCTCCGCTTGGCATCATGTTGCGGCATCATGTGCCCTCTCTCGTGTCGGAGCGCCCTCGCAGAGGGACGGCTCGGCGACGGTGTCCAGACCGTCCTCGTAGAGCCGGGCCAGCCGGGCGGCCTGCTCGGCGATGGCGTACCGGGCGACGACCGGCGGCACCGGTGTCCGTTCCGGCGTCCCGCGCGTGAGGTGTGCGAGTTCCGCGCTCCAGACCCGCGCATCGGTGGGCAGCCGCAGCGCCTGCGGCGCCTCGCCGGGCGGGCGGTCGTCGAGGGCCGGGCAGGTCGTGTACCGGACGGGGAGCCCGGCGGCCAGCCCCTCCAGCACGGCGAGGCCGAACGACTCCTGGACGGACGGGGCGGCGAGCACGTCCATCGCCGCGAGGGCCCCGGCGACGTCCGACGTGCCCCCCGTGAAGATCACCCGGCCGGTGGCGCCGAGGTCGCGGGTCAGCCGTTCCAGCCTCGCCCGCTCCGGACCGGTCCCGACCAGCAGCAGCCGGACGCCGCGCAGCGGCGCGACCGCCTCGACCAGCAGGTCGAACCGCTTGGTGGGGACGAGCCGCCCGACGGCGCCGACGATCCGCTCGTCCGGGGCGATGCCGAGCCGCCGCCGGGTCGCGGCGCGCCGCGCGGCGTCGAACGCGAACGCGGCGGCGTCGATGCCGTTCGGGATCACGACGATCCGGCCCGGCCGCACCCCCCAGCCGCGCAGCCGGGCGGCCACGGTCGGCGACACCGCGACGGTCGCCGACCCGAGCCGCTCCGTCGCCCGGTACAGGGCCCGGACGCCGCGCGACGGGACACGGCCCTCAAGGTGGCCGTCGCCCAGCGAATGCTCGGTGGCGACGATGCGGGGCGTGCCCGCCATCCGGGCGGCGATGCGGCCGTAGACGCACGCCCGGTACAGGTGCGTGTGGACGACGTCGTACCGCCCCCGCCGGATCAGCCGCGCGAGCCGGGGCAGCGCCGCCAGGTCCCGGTTGTGGCGCATGCCGATCTCGTGGACGGGCACGCCCGCGGCCCGGAGCTGCGCGCCGAGCGTCCCGGTCCGGGTGAGCGTCGCGACCTCGCAGGCCACCGGCAGGTGGCGCAGCAGCAGGGCGAGCTGGCGTTCGGCGCCGCCGTGCTCCAGCCCGGTGATGACGTGCAGGACTCGGGTCACACGCGGCTCCGGTTGCGCAGTTCGTGGCGGAGGAGCTTGGCGCGCATCCGCAGCGGCCCGTCCCGGTCGCCGACGTAGGCGCGGGGCAGCGCGTGGCGCGTCGCCTCGTCCGGGCGGATGTGGCAGGCGTAGTCGTAGCCGGCGGCGCGGGCCGCCTCGATCTCGCGCGCCGTGGCGTGCCCGTAGGGGAAGGCGAAGCCGGTGACGGGCCCTTCGATGACCTCTTCCAGGCGGGCGCGGCTCTCCTCCAGTTCCTCGCGAAGCTCGGTGTCGTCGGTCTCCGGCAGCGACACGTGGTGCCTGCCGTGCGAGGCGATCTCGATGCCCGCGGCGGCGACGGTGCGGAGCTGCTCGTCCGTCATGAGGGGTTTGCGGGGGCCGTCGTCCCACGCGTTGTAGGTGCCGGTCCGCCCGGACACGATGAACGCGGTCGCGCCGAACCCGTACCGCACCAGTACCGGGAGGGCCCGGGTCGCGAAGTCGGCGTACCCGTCGTCGAAGGTGAGCCCGACGAGGCCGCGCGCCCTGCCCGCGGCGCGGGCGTCCAGCAGCTCCGCCACGCCGGCGCCGCGCAGGCCCCGGGCCCGCAGCCACGCCATCTGGCGCTCGAACCGCGCCGGTGACACCGTCACCAGGTGCGGGTCCTCATGGAAGTGATCGACCGAGTGGTACATCAGCACCAGCGGCGCCCGGCGGATCCGCTCCGCCGGGCGGATCGCGCCGGGCCGGCCGGTCTCGGTCGGGTGTGTCGTCGGTTCGGTGGGCTGGGTCACTGGTCTCCCCCGAGTCGGTGCGGAAGCGGCGTCCGAGCGCGCCGGACGGTCCCGCGGTGATCCATGAAGTGACGGGGCCGGGTCCCGCCAGGACGGTCAGGACGGCGAAGGCCGCGGCGGTGCCGATACCGCCGGCGGCGAGCTGGACGAGCGCGGGCGTCCCGGCGCCGAGCAGGGCGCCCGTGCCGAGACCCGTGCCGAGGCCCGCCGCGCAGGCCCCGGCCGCGATGAGCATGAGCCGCAGGACGTCCGCGGCGATCCGGCGCAGCGGGACCGGCGCGACGTCCGGCCGCAGGCCGGCCAGCAGCAGGACGGCGGCGAGCGTGATCCCGGCGGCGTTCGCGGCGGCCAGCGCGAGCGTCCCGGCGGACGCGGCGAACGCGCCCCCGATCGCGGCGGTGACGGCGAGCCCCACGGCGAGGAAGCCGGCCGGGCGCCAGGTCGGCCGACGCTGCGCAAAGAAGGCACGTGCGGCCAGGCCGACCGCCGACTGCCCCCACAGGCCGAGGGCGTAGACGCGCAGGATGGCCGCGGTGCTCCGGGTGTCCTCGGCCGTGAACTCGCCGTGCTCGAACAGCAGCTTGATGACGGCGGGCGCGAACGCGATGAGGAACGCCGCCGCGGCGAGCACCATCGCGCTGGCGACGGCGAGGTCCTGCCGGATGCGGTGGGCGACCCGGGCGGTGTCGCCGTCCGCCATCGCGCGGGCGAGGCTGGGGAACGTCACCGTCACGATCAGCAGCGACAGCACCATCGGCACCTGCGCGACCTTCTGCGCGTAGTTGAGGTGCGAGATCGACCCGGCGGCGAGCTCGGAGGCGAAGAACCGCTCGACGAACACCTGCGCCTGCCTGGTCACCGTGTAGACGACGATCGGCGCGGCGGCCAGCAGCACGATCCGCGGCACGACGTCCCGCTCGCGGGCGGCGGGCGGCGCGGCGGGCGAGGCGCGCAGGCAGCGGACGAACGCGGGCGCCTGCACGGCGATCATCAGGACGCTGCCGCAGGCGACGCCGACGGCGACGCTGGTGATGCCGACGAGCCCCGACAGGCCCGCGATGAACGCGAGGATTCCGACGTTGTAGGCGAGGTAGATCGCGGCGGGCGGCCCGAACCGGTGATGGGCCCGCAGGGTCGCGCTCATGAACCCGGCGACGCCGAACGTGACGACCGTGACCGCCGTCAGCCGGAAGCATCGGACGGCCGGGTCGCGCTCGGTGAGGCCGGGCGCGAGGACGTCCACGATGAAGGGCGCGGCGGCCACGAGGGTCAGCGCCCCCGCGGACAGGGCGATGACCAGCCGGGGCAGGGCCGTCCCGACGAGCGCCCGCGGGCCGTCGCCCCGGGCGAGCATCCGCGTGACGACGGGCACCATGAGCAGGGCCATGGCGTCCTCGATGAGCAGCGGCGAGACGGTCTCCGGGATCGTCCACGCGACGAGGAACGCGTCGGTGGCGGCGTTCGCGCCGAACAGGTGCGCCACCACCAGGTCGCGGACGAACCCGAGCCCGGTGCCGGCGCCGATCAGCACGCCCGACAGGGCCGCGGCACGCCCCACCGAGGTGGCGCGGGCGACTGTATCCTGGTCGGCCGGGGTCATGGCCGCGCCTCCCCGGGACGGTGCTCGTCGAACGCCCGGCACGCCACGATCCCGAGGACGATGGCGAACAGCGCGCAGGTCGGCCCGCCGAGATCGGCGTACAGGAAGTTGACCAGCAGGAACGCCAGCAGCGAGACGCTCACGAGCCAGAACGGGTCGTGCCCGCGGCGGCGCCTCCACAGCCCGGCGAGCAGCGCGCCGAACAGCGCCGCGAGGCCGGCGAGGCCCACCACGCCCTGCTCGGCCAGGAACAGCAGGTACTGGTTGTGCGGCGACAGGAGCGGCTGCCGGATGTACCCGTTCACGGGGTCGGCGGTCTCGCTGCCCGACGACAGTTCGATCCCGGCGTAGGCGTCGCGGTAGGCGGGGAAGTTCTTCGCCCCGACGCCGGTGACGGGGTGGTCCTCCCAGATCCGCGCGGCCGCGGCCCACAGGTGGTACCGGTCCGCGACGGACCGGTCGGGGTCGCTGAGCGACCCGGCGATCGACCCGGCGCGGTCGAGGACGGCCGCGGACCCGCCGCCCGCGAGGACGGGCGCCACGAGCAGCAGCGCGCAGCAGCAGGCCAGCACCTTCACCGCCGTCCACCGGTTGAAGATCACCAGGGTGAGGACGGCGGCGGCGCCGAGCGCGAGCCACGTCCCGCGGCTGAGGGCCAGCGCGAGCGCGACGGCCAGCACGCCCAGCCCGAGCAGCGCGGCCGGGAGCGCGGCGCGGCCGCGTCCCGGCGCCCACAGCGCGAACACGGTCAGGATGAGGAACGCCAGCCCGGCCACGACCGACATCGCCATCACGTCGACCGCGCCGAACGTGCCGACGGCGCGGATGTTCGCCCCGTCCAGCGACGCGCCGTTCCCCGTGACCGACTGCCAGATCCCGTAGCCGGCCTCCCCGAGCCCGAGCGCGAGCACCGACGAGCAGACGATCGCGAGGTCGCGGCGGTCCCGGACGAGCAGGACGACGGCCAGCGGCACCAGCACGAACAGCTGCACGTTCCGCACGAAGCCGGGCAGGCTGACGAGGACGTCGGCCGAGCACACCGTGCTCACCCCGAACGCGGCCACCAGCGGCCCGAACGCGGGCAGCGCGGCGGACGGCATCGTGACCCGCCGGGTGACCAGCAGGTACGTGGCGGCCAGCACCAGCAGGACGCTCGCGACGTCCCCGGCGGCGATCTGGACGCCGGGCCGGAACGCCTGCGAGCCGGACGGGATCGCGATGCTCGCGACCGCCGCGGCCACGAGCCAGCTCGGCCGCCCCAGCGCCGCCCGGACCGCCCTGGCCGCCTGGACCGCCTTCCGCGCCTTTCTCGTCTTCCGCACCGGGGTCGCCTCGGACCAGGCGAAGGGGGATGCGTAGTCGGTCATCCGGCGTCCCTGCACAGCATCGCGCGGACGGTCAGCAGCAGGATCTTCAGGTCGCCCGCGAACGACCAGTGGTCGATGTAGTGGTTGTCGAGCCGCGCGCGCAGCTCGATGGACGTGTCGCCCCGGAAGCCGTGGATCTGCGCCCACCCCGTCAACCCGACCGGGACGCGGTGCCGCAGCAGGTAGCCGGGGCAGTTGCGCGAGAACTGCTCCACGAAATGGGGGCGTTCCGGGCGCGGGCCGACGAGGCTCATGTCGCCGCGGATGACGTTCCACAGCTGCGGAAGCTCGTCCAGCGAGGTCGCCCGCAGGAACCGCCCGACCCGGCCCACGCGGTCGTCGCCCTCGACCGTCCAGCGGGTGTCGGCCTCCTGCTCGTCGGCGGGTTTCAGCGTCCGGAGCTTCAGCAGCACGAACTCCTCGCCGCCGCGCCCGATCCGCCGCTGCCGGAACAGCACGCCGGGGCCGCCCTCCAGCCGCACGGCGAGCGCGCACAGCGCCAGCACCGGGGCCACGGCGGCCAGGAGCGCCGAGGCCGCGACGAGGTCGAGGAGCCGCTTGGCGCACCGGGCCGCCGGCTCGCGCAGCCGCCAGTCGACCCGCGCGCACGGCAGCCCGGCCAGGTACTCCCGCCGCGCCGGCGCCACCGGGACGACGTCCGACGGCGGCTGGACGAGCAGCGTCTCGCACGGCAGCCCGAACGAGATGCGCAGCACGGCGTCCAGGTGGCCGGGATCGACGTCCTCGGCGACCACGATCAGCGTGTCGATCCCGTGCTCCTCCACGAGCGCGGGCAGGTCGGAGGTCTCCCCCAGCACGGGCGCGACCGCCCCGCCCGTCCCGGTGTCCGGGTCCGCCGCCGCGACCTGCCCGACCGCCGCGAGCCCGAACTCCCCGCGTTCGCTCAGCAGGGCGACCAGGTGCGCGGCCGTCCCGCCCGTCCCGACGACCAGGGCCGGACGGGCCCGAGAGCGGCGGCAGCGGTAGGTCCGGACGGCCGCGTGCACGAACGCGCGAACACCGAACGACACCGACACCGTCACCGTCGCGATCCACAGCCACGCGGCCGCGTCGCCGCGGGCCGGTCCCGGCAGCAGCACCGCCGCGAGCGCGCCGACGAGAAGCGTCCGGACGAGGAGCGCCGGCGCCTCGGCGAGCAGCGAGGGGCTGCGGCGCGTCCGGTACAGGCCGCCCGCCGCGTTGCACGCGACCACGGCCACGGCCGCCGCGCCGGGCACGGCGGCGTCCGCGGCCGGCCGGAGCACGGCGACGGCCATCGCCGAGCCGTCCACCACGGCGAGGCACACCGGGTACAGGACGGCCAGGATCCGGGCGCCCAGCGGGCCGCGGCGCCGCGGAACGACCGGGGCGAGCACCGCCGCGGCCTCGCCCGACGCGGGACTCGCGGGGGCCGCGCCCGAGTCGATGATGGGACTCAGCCCCTGGGCTCTCATCGCGCGTCCCTTCAGACAAGAACTCACCCGGGCGGTGACTTTGCGGGGCCGTCGCGGGCGGCCACGACCCAGCATCGCAGCGCTTTCCGACGGGGAACACCGCTTTTAACCGCCACCTCCCCAATCTTGAATAGGAGATCACGAGAACCCTTTGACCTGCGAGAACATCCCAAGAAAGCGGCGATATCAGCTCAAAGCACACACCAGTCGGCGACTTTATTCAGCGCATTTCTATTTCGCCGGAAAGGGCCGAGTATCTTCCGGCGCGTCCGGGAGTGCCCCGCTGCGCGTTCCGGCCGGGCGGCCGGAATGCGGCACCGAAGATGCGGGAACGGCCCACCCGCGGCGAACCTTCGCGGGACGATGGACGTACACGTGATCGGAGGCCGCCGACCCGGCCGTCCCGCCGGGATCGAGGCCCGTTCCGTGGACGATCCTGGTGCCGTCCCGTGTCGCGCGGGCCCGGCGGGCTGATGAGGGAGAACGGTGCGAGGAAAAGCGTTGGTGCTGACGCTGGTCCTGGGGCTTGTCGCGGCCTGCGGCGGCGGTGACGACGGCGGCGGG
>NZ_SMLC01000099.1 GCF_004349245.1 Actinomadura sp. 6K520
TGTCGAAGCGGTCGGGGGAGGGGAAGACGGTTTCGTCGCGGTTGGCGGAGGCGTGGTAGACGACGACCTTGTCGCCGGCGTTGATGTCCTGGCCGGAGAGGTGCACGGGGGTGGTGGCGGTGCGGCGGAAGTCCATGACCGGGGGCCAGTAGCGGAGCATTTCCTCGATGGCGGACGGGAGGAGGGACGGGTCGGCGCGGAGGCGGGCCAGTTCGGCGGGGTGGTCGAGGAGGGTGTGCAGGCCGCCGGGGATGCCGTTGCGGAGGGTCTCGTTCCCGGCGACGGCGAAGAGGAAGAACATGTTCTCGAACTCTTGGGTGGTGAGGCCGCCTTCGAGCATGCGGGACATGATGTCGCCGGACGGGTTCTCGCGCTTCTCGGCGGCCAGGGCGTGGGCGTAGGCGAACATGTCGGCCAGAGCGGTGTACGAGCGCGGGTTGACGGGGCGGCCGTCCGGGCGGGTGGTGGTGGGGCGGTACTTCATGGCTTCGCGGGCCATGGGGCTCATTGAGCCGGCGTCGGCCGTGGAGAGGCCGGCGTACTCGTCGTCCTGGTAGCCGATGACGCGGGACGACCAGTCGTAGAGGAGGCGGCGGTCGGAGTCGGGGACGCCCATGATGTGGGCCAGCGTCCAGACGGGGAGGTCGGCCGCCAGTTCGACGAAGTCGGTGTCCTCGTGCAGGGCCGAGGTGATGAGGGTGCGGGCCCGGGTGTTGATCGTGTCTTCGAGGGCGCGGACGGCGCGGGGGGTGAAGGCGGCGGCGACGATGCGGCGGAGGCGGGAGTGGTCGGGCGGGTCCTGGTTGAGCATCATCGCGCGGACGAAGGCGAGATCCTCGGGCGTGTCGGGGTCGCGGATCTGGGTGGCGCCGAGGTTCGAGGAGAACAGGTCCGGGGAGCGCAGGACGTGCTTGACGTCGGCGTGCCGGAAGACCGCCCAGTAGCCGGGGCCGGCCGGCCAGGGGCCGACGGCGGGTTCGGGGATCCAGGCGACCGGGGATTCGGCGCGCAGCTTCCCGAAGGTCTCGTACGGGACCCCGGTCGTGTAGGTGGACGGCAGGAAGATCTCCTCGTGCATGCCCTCAGCGTGCATCATGTCGGGTGTGACGGTGAAGGCTGAGGAGATTCTGCGTGACAATTTCGCGCCCTGGGTGCTCGACCTCGGGCTTGTCGTCGAGGAGGTGGGGGACGGGACGGCGGTGCTGCGGTTGCCGTGGTCGGAACGGCTGGCCCGGGAGGGCGGGGCCCTTTCCGGGCAGGCGCTGATGGCCGCCGCCGACACGGCAGTGGTCATTGCCGTTTCGGGGGCGAAGGGGGGTTTCGTTCCCATGACGACGGTGCAGTTGAGTACGTCGTTCCAGCGGCCCGTGGTGGGGAAGGACGTGCTGGTCGGGGTCGAGGTGACGAAGCTGGGGCGGACGCTGGCGTTCGCGGAGATCGACATGACGGTGGATTCGGCGACCGTCGCGCGGGCGAGTGCCGTTTACGCGATCATCGGGTGATATGAGGCGTACTGAGAAGGTCGTTGTCCCGGACGGTGAGTTCAGCCTGCACGTGTGGGCGCCGGAGGGCGGGGGCCCGGGTGTCCTGCTCGTCCAGGAGATATTCGGTGTCGGGGAGTACATGGAGGCGGTCGCCGAGGATCTCGTGGCGCTCGGGTACGTCGTGGCGGCGCCCGACATGTTCTGGCGGATCGAGCCGGAGTGGGCGGTGCGGCACGACGAGGAGGCGCTTCCCCGGGGGGTGTCGATGGTGTCCCGGTTCGACTGGGACAAGGGGGTCGACGACGCGGCGGCGGCGCTGGCGGTCCTGAAGGGGCTGCCGGGCGTCGGGAAGACCGGTGTGCTGGGCTTCTGCTTCGGCGGGACGCTGGCGTATCTGCTGGCCGCCAGGACCGAGGTCGATGCGCTGGTGTCGTTCTATGGTTCGGGTGTGCCGGGTGCACTGGACAAGATCGACGCGATTCGAGGGCCGGTGCAGTTCCATTTCGGGGGCGATGACCCCTACATCCCGAGGGAGGACGTCGCCAAGGTCGAGCGGGCGGTGGACGGACGGGACGGCATGGAGATCCACGTCCAGGAGGACGGCGGGCACGCGTTCCACAACCGGAAGGCGCCGATGTTCTACCAGCCGGAACCCGCGGAGCGTGCGTGGCGGCTCACCGTGGACTTCCTGGGGCGCACCCTGTCGTAGTTCAGGCCGGTTCCAGGGCGAGGCGGGCCAGTTCCTTACGGGACGAGATGCCGAGCTTCGGATACGCCTTGTAGAGGTGGTATTCGACCGTCCGTGGGCTCAGGAAGAGCTGTGCGGCTATCTCGCGGCTGCTCGTCCCGGACGCCGCGAGGCGGACGACCTGGAGTTCCTGCGGGGTGAGACGGTCCAGGAAGTCGGGGGCCGTGGGGACGGACGGTCCGGATTCACCGGTGGCTCGTAGTTCGGCGCGTGTGCGGTCCAGCCAGGGGGCGGCGCGGAGGCGTTCGAAGAGCTCCGCTGCCGAACGGAGCGGTGCGCGGGCGTCGGAGCGGCGGCGTGCCCGCCGTAGCCATTCGCCGTAGAGGAGTTCTGTACGGGCCCGTTCGAACGGTCGCGTTGACCGCTCGTGTAGCTGGACGGCGCGTGCGTACGGTTCCTCGTCGTCCGTCAATAGGGCCTCGCAACGCAGGGACACGGCGAGCGCCCAGGACTGTCCTCCTGCCTCGGCCCACGTGCGGAAACGTCCGAAGGCCGCGCGGGCGAGTTCGGGCTGACCGGAACGCACTGCCGCCTCGACCCGGTCAGGGTCGGAGGTAATGCTGGCTGTGCTGTGCCTCTGGTGGCCGCGGGCCAGCTCTTCGAGGCGGCGTAGCGCGTCGTCGTGGCGGCCGAGGCCGAGGTCGAGCAGTGCGAGCGCGCTTTCGGTGAGACCGTCGTTCGGCGTGGGTGCCTTGGTGATCAGCTCCCGGAGTCGTGTCTCGTCGCCCTCGATCGCCGCCGATCGGGTCAGTACGGCGCCGAGCCGTCCCTCGCGGTGGGGGCGGCCGGTGTCGCGGGCCAGCGCGATCGCCTCGGCGACGGCGGCCTCCGCGTCGGCGTGCCGGCCGACCGCGACCAGCGCCTGGGCCAGCGTCTGCAGAACGTTCGGCAACGTGCCGATCAACCCGTGCCGCCGGGAATGCGCCACCTCGGCGGCCGCCAGCTCCAGCGCCGCCTCGTCGGCCCCGATGATCAGTGCCAGCTGGGCTGCCCGCACGCGATCCCCCGCGCCGAGACCGCGCCCGCCGTCCCCCCGAGCGGACGCATCACCGCCCCCGGCGTGCCCCGTGGCGCCCCCGCGGTCTCCGGCGCGCCCGACGGAGGCGTCGCCGGCCGCTGTGTGTCCGGTGGTGCCGGTGCGCGTGGTGGAGGCGTCGCCGTTGTCAGCGCCCATGGCGGTGTCGCTGCGGTCTTCGGCGCGGTCGGCGGAGGCGACGCGGGTCCCGGTGTGCCTGGTGGGGGTGGTGCGGGTTTCGGTGACGAGTTCGTTGAGGAGTGGGACGCCGTGTGCGTGGTCGCCGTCGGCGAGCAGGGCGAGGCCGCGGATCGTGCGGTCCTCGGGCAGCAGCTCGGCGGCGCGCAGCACGGCGGGCAGCTCGCCGGACGTCCACCCGTACATCGCGCCGGTGCGCAGCATCGCGGCGCGCTCGCCGGGTGCCGCCTCGGTGGCGTGGTCGACCATCATGCGGGACGCGGCGCGCGGGTCGCCGCGCTCGTACTCCACGGTGGCGTGGACGCGGGCGAGCCGCGCCAGCCCGGCGGGGGCGGTGGTGAGCTTCTCCGCCTGGACGGCGAGGTCTTCGGCCTCGTCGAGCCGCCCGGCCTGCAGGACCATGGAGGCGGCGGTGCCGAGGCGGGCCGCGCGTGCGGCCGGGGCGGGCGTCAGGTCGGCGGCCTGGCGGTAGAGCGCCGCCGCGGTCGCGTAGCCCTTGTGGGCGCGGGCCCGTTCCGCCGCGCCCTCGACATCGGCGGCGACGTCCTCGTCCGGCGCCATGGCCGCGGACGCGCGGTGCCGGGCACGGCAGTCCGGGTCGGTGGCGGTGTCCGCGAGGGCCCGGTGGACGGCGACGCGCCGCGCGGTGACGGCGCCGTGGTAGGACGCCGCCCTGATCAGCGGGTGGCGGAACGCGATGCTGCGCCCGGTGACGTTGACCAGCCGGACGCGTTCGGCCTCCTCCAGGTCGTCGAGGCCGACACCCATGCTCTGTGCCGCGTTCAGCATCGTGGGCATGTGCCCGCGGCCCTCCGCCGCCGCGATCAGCAGCATCAGCCGGGTGCGCTCCGGTAGGTGCCCGATCTGCGCGCGGAACGAGGCGAGGACGCGGTCGGCGACGGGCAGCGGGTCGGAGCCGTGCGCGGTGCCCGTCCCGGCGGCGCCGAGTTCCTGGAGGGCGAGCGGGTTGCCGGCCGCCTCCCGGATCACCCGGCCGCGGACGGTGGGCGGCAGCTCGCGCGCCGCGAGGAGCCGCTCCGCGTCGCCGCGCCCCAGCCTGTCGAGGCGCAGCTCGGGCAGGCCCGTGCCGGTGAACGCGTCGTCCCGGGCGGCGAACAGCATCACCACCCCTTCGACGGCCAGCCGCCGCGCCGCGAACAGCAGCGCGTCGGCGGTCGCGGTGTCGAGCCACTGCGCGTCGTCGACCAGGACCAGCGCCGGGCCGTTCCCGCCGGGCAGGTCGGCGAGCAGCGTCAGGACGGCGAGGCCGGTGGTGAAGCGGTCCCGCCCGGGTCCGGCGGACCCGGGATCGGCGGACCCGGGATCGGCGGACGCAGTGCCGGCGCCGCCGAGTGCGGAGCGCAGCGCGGCGGCCTGCGGTGCCGGGAGTGCGTCCAGCCGGCCCCGGACGGGCCACAGCAGCTGGTTGAGGCCCGCGTAGGCGATGCCGGACTCCGCCTCGACGCCGGTCACCCGCAGGACGTGCGGCGGGCCGTCCGCCGGGAGGAGCGCCGCCGCCTCGGCCAGCAGCGCCGACTTGCCGATCCCGGCCTCCCCGCGCAGCAGGAGCGCGCCGCTGCGTCCGCGGTCGCGTGCCGCCGCGAGCAGAGAGGAGATGCGCGCCTGTTCGTCGTTCCGCCCGTAGAGCACGCATCCAAGGTACGGGGAGAACTACCGAAGTCATACGGATTCGCCCCGTAGTCGGCGGCTCGTACGTTCTTGACCAGTCAGAACGCACCAGGAGGGCGTCATGCAGGAACTGTTCGAGCCGCTGTCGGCGGGCAAGCTGGAGCTGTCCAACCGACTCGTGATGGCGCCGATGACCCGGAGCCGGGCCACCGGGAAGGGCACCGTGACGGAGCTGACCGCCGAGTACTACCGGCAGCGCGCCGGGGCCGGGCTGATCGTCACCGAGGGCACGCAGCCGAGCGTCCGCGGCCAGGGGTACGTCCAGACGCCGGGCCTGCACTCCGGCGAGCAGGTGGCGGCGTGGCGCACGGTGACCGACGCCGTGCACGCCGAGGGCGGGCGGATCTTCGCCCAGCTGATGCACTCCGGGCGTGTCGGCCACCCCGTCCTGTACCCGGACGGCGGCCTGCCGCTGGGCCCGTCGCCGATCGCGTCCGGCGACCAGCTCTACACCCCGGACGGGATGCTCGACCACCCCGTCCCGCAGGAGATGACGCCGGACGACATCGCGCGGGCGGTCGGGGAGTTCGCCGCCGCCGCGCGCAACGCGATCGAGGCCGGGTTCGACGGGGTGGAACTGCACGGCGCGAATGGCTACCTGATCCAGCAGTTCCTCGCCGACGGGAGCAACGTCCGGACGGACGCCTACGGCGGGACCGTCGAGAACCGCATCAGGTTCGCCGTCGAGGCCGTCCGGGCGGCGTCGGACGCGATAGGTCCGGAGCGCGTCGGCCTCCGCGTGTCGCCCGGCGGCACGTCGAGCGGCGTCAGCGAGAGCGACACACCGGAGCTGTACTCCGCCCTGGTCGCGGCACTCGCCCCACTGGGCCTCGCCTACCTGCACGTCATGGAGGAGCTGAATCGCGAGATGACCCGCCGCATCCGCGCCGCGTGGCCCGGGACGCTGATCCTGAACCCGCATCCGACGCCGGACTCGTTCCCCGCGACGCCGGAGGAGGGCGCCGAGGCGCTGCGGGACGGAGTGGCGGACGCGGTCGCGTTCGGCGAGCTGTGGCTGGCCAACCCGGACCTGCCCGCCCGCATCAAGGCCGGCGGCCCGTACAACCAGGCCGACCGCGCGACGTTCTACGGCGGCGACCACCGCGGCTACACCGACTACCCCACCCTCGGCTGAACCACCGGGCCGGGGACGGGCCGGGGCCCCGCGTGGGGGTGGCGCGGGGCCCCTGGCCGGGATGTCCGCCCAGGTCAGAGACCCGGGCGCACGCCGCCGTTGAAGTTGCGCTTGTAGTAGGAGTTCAGCTTGATCTTCTTGACCTTGGACCGCGAGTTGGGTGCGTGGATCATGTAGCCGTGGCCGGCGTAGACGCCCACGTGGGTCCGGCCGCCGTAGAAGAACAGCAGGTCGCCCTTGACGGCACCCTTCCAGGAGACCTTCTTCTTGACCGCACGGTAGATCTGCTGGCTGGTGCGGGGAAGCTTCACCCCGGCCTTGCGCCAGGCGCCTCCGGCCAGGCCGGAGCAGTCCCATGAGCCCGGGCCCGTTCCGCCGTAGCGGTAGGGGTCGCCGATCTGCTTGGAGGCGTACTTCACGGCGTAGGCCGCACGCTTCTTCTGCTTGGCGGAGCGGGACGCGGCGGCCTTGGCGGCCGGGGCCTTGACGAGCGTGGCCTCTTGGGGGACCACCGTCGCCTCCGCGGGACCGGCGGTGAGCAGGGACGCTCCCAGCGCGGTGCTGACGGCCAGGCCGGCCGTGGTGATTCCGGTCTTCGAGGGGATTCGAGGGGTATGCAGAATGACTCCAGAGTTCGCGGTTGATGCCTACCGGGCAGCCGTCGTCCACCGGGTGTCGCTCGGGGATTCGGGATGCCGCGGCCGCGCGGCTCCACAACGGCGTGATCAGGGACGCCGGGGAAACACGGCCGCTTCCGGTTCCACGCCTCTCGGCGGCGCGGATTCGGCGTCCGACGGCGGCTTTCGGAGCGGTGTCCAGGGGGACGACCTCGGGGGTCGGCGCCGGCCGCGTACAGGTGGCCGGGCGCGCCGCGGCCGCTCGTCGGAGTGCGTGTTCTGTTATCCGGGCGGCATACCGTGCCGCATGAACCAAGCGAGAACCTAGGCAGATACCGGCGAACAAGGCAAATCCCCCGCACCATTTCCTGGGCGCCCGGCATTGCGGCGGGGACGGCTGCCCCGCCTTGGCCTGCGCCGATTCCGAGTCCGATTCGTGATCTGTGAACCGAGTCACGCAGCCATGCTCACGCCGCCGTCAACGCGACGGAAGAAGAACCCGCATCTGTGGATAACCAGCGCCAGCGGTATGGCATAAATCACAAAAAACAAATAAAAGCCGCAAAGGTCACCTGGTCGGTCCCATGCGATGCGCGGGCGGACGGCCGGGTGCCGGCCGGGGCGTCGGCCGGGCGTCCGGCGGGCCGGTTTGGCGGCGGGGAATTGCCGGATTCGGCCAACGTTCGGGGGTTGACGGGGACCCCCGCGCCGCCTGTAGTCCGAAGGACATTCATGTCCGGTCTCCGGAGGGAGCCCCGTGTTCGGCAGGCTCGGCAGAGTACGTCCCGTCCACGTCGTCTCGACGCTCGCACTCTCGGTCGCGCTCGTGCTGACCGCCGCGTCCCCGGCAGCCGCCGCGGAACGCGACGCCACGACGGCCAAGTTCCCGCCCGGCTTCCTCTGGGGTGTCTCCATGTCCGGGTTCCAGAGCGAGGGGTCCTTCCCGGACAGCAACTGGACGAGGTACGCGGAGGACGCGAACGCGGTGGAGCACCCATACGGCGATTCCGTCGACTTCCGGAACCGCTACCCCGGTGACCTGGACCTGGCCAAGGGCCTCGGTGTGGACGTCTTCCGCACGTCCATCGAGTGGTCGCGGATCGAGCCTCGCCGGGGGTACCGCGACCCGGCCGCGATCGCCTACTACGACGACCTCATCCGCCAGATCAGGGCCAAGGGGATGCGGCCGATGCTCACGCTCGACCACTGGGTGCACCCCGGCTGGGTGGCCGACCAGGGCGCCTGGGACAACCCGCGCACGCAGCGGGACTGGCTGCGCAACGCCGAGTTCGTCGTCAACCGCTACAAGGACCAGGACGTCATCTGGATCACGTTCAACGAGGCCAGCTCCTACATCTACCGGGAACTGAGATTCCGTCCGATGAACCTCGGGCAGATGCTGACGATGCGCGACGCCCTCATCAAGACGCACCGCGCCGCCTACGACATGATTCACAGGGTCGATCCGGGCGCGATGGTGTCGAGCAACGTCGCGTACGGCTCGGCCCTCAACGGCATCTTCGACGCGGCCCTGTTCAACGACGTCACCGACAAGCTCGACTTCATCGGGATCGACTACTACTACGGCGCGAACCTGGAGAACCTCACCGCCGTCCACTCCCTCACCGGGGAGTTCTACAAAATCGACCCAGAGCCAGAGGGGCTGTACTACGTCCTCAAGAACTACCAGCGAAGGCTGCCCCACCTGCCGGTCTACATCGTCGAGCACGGCATGCCGACCGACGACGGCAAGCCGCGGCCTGACGGCTACACGCGCACGGACCACCTCCGTGACCACATGTACTGGATCCAGCGCGCGATGGCCGAAGGCGTGAAGATGATCGGCTACAACCACTGGAGCCTCACGGACAACTACGAGTGGGGCAGTTACCGCGCACGCTTCGGCCTCTACACGGTGGACGTGCGGACCGACCCGTCCCTGACCCGCCGCCCCACCGACGCCGTCCCCACCTACCGCTCGATCATCGCGAACCGGGGCGTCCCCACCGGCTACGTCCCGGTACGCAAGCCCGGCTGGTGCTCCATCGAGGACCCCATCGCCACCTGCTTCGGCACGACCCCGACCCCGCCCGCCGAATACGCCGTCCCACGCTGACACCGCGCCCCACACCGCGCCCCACACCGCGCCCGCACAAAGCCCGCCGCGCCCAGCGGGGACGCCGTCGCGGGCAGGTCAGTCCGCGGCGCGGAGCAGGTCCAGGACGGCCTGTTCGACCGGGCCCTGCGTGGCGAGTTCGCCTTCCGCGGCGTCCACGCCCAGCTTGCCGAGGGCGGGCGCGATCGTCCGGCCGTCCTCGTACAGGCCGATGATGCGGGGGTCGATGTAGGAGGCCCGCGCCACGGCCGGGGTGTTGCCGAGGTAGGCGGCGACCTCCTTGACCACGCGGACGACGGCGCGTCTGCGGGCGGTGTCGCTGCCGCCCGCGCGGACCGACACGGCGAGGCCGACCGCCGCGAGGACGGTGGCGTGCCAGGTGCGGAAGTCCTTGGCGGTGAAGTCGCCGCCGGTGACCTCCCGGATGAAGGCGTTGATGTCGGTGGTCGTGACGTCGTGCCAGCCGCCGGGGACGCGGTGCGCGAGGAGTTCGGGGGAGCCGTCGCGGCGGCGTTTGAGCCCGCTGACGACCTTGCAGACGTCCTCTTCCGCGACCGACCGGTACAGGTCCTTCGAGTTCTTGGCGGGATACTCGAAGGTGACCTCGCCGCGACCGCAGGCGACATGCTCCCGCAGGACGGTGGCCATCCCGAACGTGCCGTTCTCGGCGGCGTACGCCTCCCCGCCGATGCGGAAGAACCCGAGGTCGATGAGGCGGACGGCGGCGGCGAGGACCCGCTCGCGGCCGTAGCCCCGTCCGGCGAGATACTCGGCGAGCGTGTCACGGACCTTGGGCAGCCGGTCGGCCAGATCTAGGACGTGTTCGTGTTTCTCTTGGTCCCGCTGTTCCCGCCATGCCTCGTGGTAGAGGTACTGGCGCCGTCCAGCCGCGTCGGTGCCGATCGCCTGGATGTGGCCGTCCGGGTCTGGGGAGATCCATACGTCCGTCCAAGCGGGCGGGATGACCAGTGACCGGATGCGTTCCTTCTCGGCGGGGTCGTCCAGGGGGCGGCCGTCCAGCCCGAGGTACATGAAGCCCTTGCCGCACTTCCGCCGCCCGAAGCCGGGCTCGCCGGGGTCGCTGCGACGCAGTTCCGTCATCCCGGGTGGATCTCCCCGCCGGCGGGCACGAGCGTCTGGCCGGTGTAGTAGGACGACTGGCGGTTGGAGGCGAAGAACACGTAGGACGGGGCGATCTCGTCGGGGTCGGCCGCGCGCCCCATCGGCGCCTGCTGCCCGAAGCCCTCTACGCGTTCAGCGTCGAACGTGGCCGGGATGAGCGGCGTCCAGACCGGACCGGGGGCGACGCAGTTGACGCGGATCTCGCGCTCCATGAGGTTCTGGGCGAGGCACTCCGCGAGGGTCATCGCGGCGGCCTTGCTGGCGGAGTAGTCGATGAGCGTCTTGTTGCCGCGCAGGCCGTTGATGGAGCCGGTGATGATGATGGACGATCCCGCGCCCAGGTGGTCGAGGGCCTGCTGGACGGTCCAGAACAGCGAGAAGACGTTCACGTCGAACGTCCGGCGCAACTGCGCGTCGTCGATCTCGCGGAGGTCCTTGACCGGCGTCTGCGTGCCGTGGTGCAGGACGAGCACGTCGAGCCCGCCGAGGTCGCGCACGGCGTGCTCGACGACCTCGCGGCTGTGCCGTTCCTCGCCCAGGTCGCCGCCGAAGGTGAAGCAGCGCCGCCCGGCGGCCTCGACCAGGCCGGCGGTGTGCCGGGCGTCCTCGTCCTCCTCCAGGTACGTGATGGCGACGTCGGCGCCCTCCTTGGCGAACGCGACCGCGGTGGCGCGCCCGATGCCGGAGTCGCCACCGGTGATCAGGGCGCGGCGCCCCTCCAGCAGCCCGCTCCCGGTGTAGCCGCGCATCTCGTCGCGGGGTTCGGGTGTCATGTCCCCGGTCCGCCCGGGGTACGGCTGACTCTGTGCCGGTCGCTCGCTCATGACCTCGCCTCCCGTGGGGGCGTCACGTCCCGGTTCGCTTGGCTCATGGAACGCGAGTGCCCGGAGCGGGAGGGGGCAAACGCCCCCCTATTGTGACCGGTGGATGAGTCGTGCCTCCGCAATCCGCAGGGGTGTGAGCGGAGCGCGTGGTGACTTCTGGGTAACATCATCCCGAACCACATTCGGTCCCTGACGTAAGGTGCTGCTTATGGACCTGAACGGAGTTTCCGCCGTCGTATCCGGTGGCGCGAGCGGCCTCGGTGAGGCCACCGTCCGCACGCTGGCCGCCGAAGGCGCCAAGGTGGTCATCGCCGACCTCAACGAGGACAAGGGCAAGGCCCTCGCCGACGAGGTCGGCGGCGTCTTCGTCAAGACGGACGTGTCGGACGAGGCGCAGGTGCAGGCCGCCGTCCAGGCCGCCGTCGACACCGGCAACCCGCTGCGCGTGATCGTCAACAGCGCCGGCATCGGCTGGGCGTCGCGGACCGTGAACCGCGACGGCACCCCGCACGACCTCGGCTCCTACGAGACCGTCATCCGGATCAACCTCATCGGCACCTTCAACCTGATGCGGATCGGCGCCGCCGCCATCTCCAAGACCGAGCCCGCCGACGCGGACGGCGCCCGCGGCGTGGTGATCAACACCGCGTCCATCGCCGGCATCGAGGGGCAGACCGGGCAGCTCGCCTACTCCGCGTCCAAGGGCGGCATCATCGGCATGACGCTTCCGGCCGCCCGCGACCTCGCCGCCATCGGCGTCCGGGTCAACACCATCTGCCCGGGGATCATCGACACCCCGATCTACGGCGAGGGCGAGGCCGCGGACGCGTTCAAGGCCAAGCTCGCCGCGCCGGTCCCGTTCCCGAAGCGGATGGGCAAGGCGTCGGAGTTCGCGCACCTCGTCAAGTCCCTGATCGAGAACGACTACATGAACGGCGAGACCATCCGCTTCGACGGCGGTATCCGCTTCCAGCCGAAGTGAGGCACTGAATGTCCGACGCTGTTCTGACGGAAGAAGACGGCGCCGTCCTCGTCATCACCATCAACCGCCCCGAGGCCCGCAACGCGGTCAACGGTGAGGTGGCGCGGGCGATCGCGGCGGCCGCCGAGGAACTGGAGTCCCGCAAGGACCTGTCCATCGGCATCCTCACCGGCGCCGGCGGGACGTTCTGCGCCGGCATGGACCTCAAGGGCTTCCTGACCGGCGACAACCCCGTCGTCGAGGGCCGCGGGTTCGCCGGGCTCACCCAGCGTCCCCCGGCCAAGCCGATGATCGCGGCCATCGAGGGCTACGCGCTCGCCGGCGGCTGCGAGGTGGCGCTGTCCTGCGACATGATCGTCGCGGCGCGAAACGCCCAGTTCGGGCTGCCCGAGCCGAAGCGCGGCCTGGTCGCGGCGGGCGGCGGGCTGCTGCGGCTGCCGCAGCGCATCCCGTACCACATCGCCATGGAGATCGCCCTCACCGGTGACAAGTACCCGGCGGAGCGGATGGCCGAGCTCGGGTTCGTCAACCGGCTCACCGAGCCGGGCGGCGCGCTCGCGGGGGCCAAGGAGCTGGCGCTGAAGGTCGCCGAGAACGCCCCGCTGGCGCTCGCGGCGACCAAGCGGGTCATCGTCGAGTCCGCGGACTGGACGTCGGCGGAGGCGTGGCAGAAGCAGCAGGACATCACGCTGCCCGTGTTCACGTCCAAGGACGCCCAGGAGGGCCCGGCGGCGTTCGCCGAGAAGCGCAAGCCGAACTGGAAGGGCGAGTAGCCCGGCACGCCCTGGACGCCCGGAACTAGATGGTTCCGGGCGTCCTGACGTATGTGACGCAAGTGTCGGATGCGTCCTGTTCCGGCCGGATGGACGGTTCCACTTACTTCACAGTAAGTATTGCCGTACTCTTTTGCCCCACGTGCAGTGATCTTGGGAGTGGACATATGAAGAGGAACGCGGTGCTGGTGGTCGCCACCGCCCTGGCGTGCGCCGCCGGGACGGTCGCCGTGGCCGCCCCTGCGCACGCCGCCGCCTGGAAGGACATTCCCGGCGCGGCGCTGAAGTACAACGGCTCCCTCGACCGGGTCGACTTCGGCGCCAAGAACGCCGGCTGGGCCGTCGGCGCCGCCGGCAACTTCTTCGGCCCGCAGGCCAAGATCGCGCGCTGGAACGGCTCGTCCTGGGTCGCGGACACGAGCCCGGCCGCCTTCACGCCGACCGACGTCGCCGTCGCCGGGGCGGACAAGGCGTGGATCATCGGCTACAGCCTCTTCGGCACCACGAGCCTCCACTGGAACGGCACCAAGTGGAACCAGGTGGCCTACCCGATGGTGGGCTTCCCGACCGCCGTCTCCGCCGCTCCCGACGGCACCGCCTACTCCATCGCCGGCATCGACGCCGCCGCCGGCGGCCCCAGCGCCATCCTCCGCTGGACCGGCAGCGGCTGGGTCGATCCCCAGGTCCCGCTGCCCCCGTCCTCCTCGATCACCGCCGTGGACGTCCGCGGCAAGAACGACGTGTGGCTGGCCGGCACCACGTCGTCCGCCGGCACCTCCGTGACCGGGCTGGTCATGCACTTCAACGGGACGTCCTGGAAGCGGATCGACGTCCCGGGCAACATGGGCGTCCCCGCCTACCAGGGCACGCTGCACCGGATCGTCGTGAACTCGCCGACGAACGTGTACGTGCTGCGCGTCCGGCAGAACGCCCAGATCACCAATGCGATCCTGCGCTACGACGGCACGTCCTGGAAGACGATCAACACCCCGCTGAACGCCGCGGGCATCGGGCTGTCGTCCGACGGCAACGGCGGCGTCGTCATGCTCCCCATCACCACCGGGACCAAGTCGCAGTACATGCACTACAACGGCACGTCGTGGACGACGCTCAACGGCCCGGCCCGCTCCGGCACCGTCCAGGCGGCCGACGCCGACCACCGGCCCGGCACCACGGCCGTCGTGAGCGCCGGCACCGCCTCCGAGCCCGACAAGAAGAGCCCCTTCATCGAGTACTTCAGCTGACCGGCCGACCAGCACCAGCACCCGCACACGCCCGCCCCTCCATCCCCCCGGGAGGCGGGCGTCGTGCTGTAGCCCCTCAGCCTGCGGCCCCTCAGCCGAGGACGGGGAAGTTGCTGCGGAAGACTCCCCGCGGGTCGCGGGCGCGCTTCAGCTCGCGCAGCCGGGCGAGCACACCGGGTGCGAACGCGTTCGCCGCGCGCTCGCCCGGGGCGAGGAGCGTGAACGGCTTGCGGCCGGTCGTGTACGGGACGAGTGCGTCCGCCAGCTCCCGCTCGCGGGCCCGGACGGACGTCCCGCCGTCCTCGCCGGGGACGCCGAACATGTAGAGCGCGAAAGGCTCGTCCAGGTGCCCCGCGGGAGTGCCGGACGGCCGGGCCAGGGCCCCGCCGAGATGCCGGAGCTGGACGGTGAGCAGCGGGTCGACGGGGCGTTCCAGCAGCGCGGCGGCGACCTCGTCGGTCAGTTCCGTGAGCAGTTCCGCGCGGGACAGCCCCGGTCCGGGCTCGGTCGGCTCGGCGGTGATCGTGCCCAGTTCGGCGACCGGCAGCACGGCGCGCGAGTCCGAGATCCTGCCGCTGATCCTGTCGAGGGGGCGGAGGAGCGCCGCGGCGCCGCCGCCGTCGCCGAGGAAGGCGCAGTCGACCGCCACCAGCGGAGCCGCGCCCGGATACCGCAGGAGTTCGTACCAGGCGGTCAGCTCGTCCGGTGCTCCTTCGGTGACCTCGCGGTAGGCGTCCAGCACGGCCGCCGCCCGCTCGGCCGGCCACAGCATCCGGCCGCCGTACAGGCTCGGCGCCGGGTGCAGGGCGAATTCGACGGCGGTGACGATCGCGAAGTCGCCGCCACCGCCGCGCAGCGCCCAGAACAGGTCCGGGTCGGATCCGGACGTCACCCGCGAGCGCGCGCCGTCCGCGTCCACGATGTCGAACGCGCGGACGCTTCCGGACGCCCAGCCGTGCCTGCGGCCGAACCAGCTCAGCCCGCCGCCCAGCGTGTAGCCGGTGACCGTGACCACCGGGCTGCTGCCCGCGAGTCCGGTCAGCCCGTGCGGGCCGGCCGCCGCGAGGACGCGCCCCCAGGCGACGCCGGCCCCGGCGCGGGCGATCCGCTCGTCCGGGCGGACCTCCAGCTCGTCCAGCCGGGCGGTGCGGAGCAGGATCACCTCGCCGGCGTTGCCGCTCGCGCCGTGGCCGCTCGGCTGGGTCGCGACGGTCAGCCCAGCGAGCCGGGCATGCCGGACGAGGGCCGCCACATCGTCGGCGTCGGCCGCCTCGACCACGGCGCGGACGGGCTGGTCCACCGCCAGGTTCCAGGGCCGCCGCGCCACCTCGAACCCGTCGTCGTCCGCCGCGAGCACCCGGCCCCTGACCACGCCGCGCAGTTCGTCCCCGATGTTCATGGTCTCTCCTCTTCGCTGCCGATGCGTCCACGGTCCTCCCCGTCGGCTGGGATCGGGCTGGGGTCGAGCTGGGGTGCCCGTAAGCTGGGGACACAGGCGATTCGGGAGGGTGGATGGCGGCGGAACCGTCGTTCCGGCTGTTCGGCCCCCTGGAGGTCACGGACGGGTCCGGCCGCGCGCTCGACCTGGGCACGCGCAAGCAGCGCGCGCTGACCGCGATGCTGGCGCTGGAACCCGGCCGCGCCGTGTCGCTGGACCGGCTGATCGACGAGCTGTGGGCCGGTGCGCCGCCCGCCCGCGCCACCCGGACCCTGCAGGCGTACATCGCGCACCTCCGCAAGGCCCTGGAACCCGGTCGCGCACCGCGCACGCCCCCGGCGGTCCTGCTCACCCGCGAACCCGGCTACCTGCTCGCCGTCCCGCCCGGGCGGATCGACCTGTGGCGGTTCACGGCCGGGACGGACGAGGGCCGCGCCGCCCTCGCCCGCGGGGCGCACGCGGAGGCCGTCGCGCATCTGGACGAGGCCCTCGGGCTGTGGCGCGGTGACCCGCTGGGGGAGTTCGCCGACCAGGAGTTCGCCCAGCCCGTTCTCACCCGGCTCCACGAGGTGCGCATGACCGCACTGGAGGACCGGTTCGACGCGAGGCTGGCCCTCGGCGAGGCCGCGTCCCTGATACCGGGCATGGAGGCGCTCGTCGAGGCCGGGCCCTACCGGGAACGCGCGTGGTCGCTGCTCGTCCTCGCCCTCTACCGCGCCGGGCGCCAGGCCGACGCCGTGGCGGCGCTGCGCCGCGTCAGGGCGCGCCTGTCGGACGACCTCGGCCTGCGCCCCGGCCCGGAGCTGCGGGAACTGGAACGGTCGGTGTTCGGCCAGTCGCCCGGCCTCCGCCCTCCGCCGCGGGAGGCGTCGCGTGGCGCGGTGACCGTCCCGGCGGAACCGCACGGCGCTGCAGACCGCGGCGACGGCCTGGTCGCGCGGTCGGCGCAGCTGGCGCTGGTCGAGGGGCTCCTCGGCGCGGTGCGGCGCGGCCGGGGCGGTGCGGTCCTGGTGACCGGGGAGGCCGGGATCGGCAAGACCCGGCTCGTCCGGGCCGCCGCCGAACTGGCCGCGGCCCGCGGTTTCCGGACCGCGTGGGGACGCTGCGTGGACGGCACCGCCCCCGCCTTCTGGCCGTGGCGGCAGATCGTCCGGGAGGCCGGGGACGAGTCCGGCCTGCTCTCGGCGGAACCCCGCTCTCCCCGGCACGACCCCGGCGACGTCCTGTTCACCCTGTACGAGCAGGTCCTGGACGTCCTGACGAGCGACGAGACCCCGCTGGCGATCGTGCTGGAGGATCTGCACTGGGCGGACGTGTCGTCACTGCGTCTGCTCACCTTCGTGGCGGACGCGGCCGTCCGGCACCGGCTGCTCGTCCTCGCCACCTGCCGTCCCGAACCCGGCGACGACCCCGGCGCCCTCCGCGACACCCTGGCCGCGCTCTCCCGGCTGGCCGAACGCGTCGAGCTGGCACCGTTCACCGCCGACGAGGTGGCGTCCTACCTGCGGGCGAAGGGCGTCGGCGAAGAGCCCGGCCTCGCCGGCGCGCTGCTCGCCAGGACCGGCGGCAACCCCTTCTACCTCGGGGAGGTCCTCCGGCTGCGCGGCAGCGAGGGGACCGTTCCGAGCGGCGCGCAGGACGTCATCGAACGCCGCGTCGCCCGGCTGCCCGACGAGACGCGTGCGCTGCTGCGCGCCGCGGCGGTCGCCGGACGCGACGTCGGCATCGACCTGCTGGAGGCGGTCACGGACACCACGCCCGTGCAGGTCATGGCCGCGATGGAGCCCGCCGTCGCGACCGGCCTCATCGTCGAGCCGCCCGCCGGCGCCGAGTACCGGTTCGCGCACGCCCTCGTCCGGGAGGCGCTCTACGCGGTGCTGGGCCGGCTGGAACGGTCCCGGCTGCACCTGCGGGTCGGGGAGGCGCTCGAACCGGTGCTCCCCGAGGCGGAGTCGGCGACGCTCGCGCACCACTTCGCGCACGCGGCCAAGCTGGGCGGCGCGGACAAGGCGGTCAAGCACGCCTCCCGCGCGGCCGGGCACGCGATGGGCCAGCTCGCGCATACCGAGGCCGTCGACCTCTGGACGCTGGCGCTGTCCGTCCTCCCGCCCGGCAGGGACGCCGAACGGGCCCGCATCCTCACCGAGCTGGGGCAGGCGCGCCGCACCGTCGGACGCCCGGAGGAGGCCCGTCGCGACTGGGCGGAGGCGGTCCGGATCGCGCGGCGGATCGGCGACCGGGCGGCGCTGGTCCCCGCGGTCGCCGCCATCGGCGGCCCGGCACTGTGGAACTGGCGCCCGTACGGCGTCGTCGACGGCGAGCTGGTCGCGATCATCGAGGAGCTCCTGGACGGCCCGCTCCCCGACGCCGACAGGGCGGCGCTGCTCGGCGCCCTCGCCCTCGAACTCCACTACGGCCCGCGCAGTGCGGAGGGCGAACGCCACGCCGCCGATGCCGTGGAACTGGCGAGGAAGACCGGCGACATTTCGCTCCTTGCCCGCACCCTGAACAACTACCTGCTCGCGGCCTTCCGCCCCGGCCGCAATGCCGTGCGGCGAGCGGCGGCGGAGGAACTGGCGAACCTGCCCGGCCTCCCGGTCAGCGGTCAGGTGATGGCGCGGGTCTTCCTGATGTCGTGCCTGCTGCGCGACGGGGACCTGCCCGGGTGGGACCGCGAGCTGGCGCGCTGCGAAAGCCTGCTGGGCACGACGCCCCGCCCGGAGCTGGAGTCGATGGTCCGGGTCGCGCAGACCGCGCGCAGCACCCTGGACGGCCGGTGGGACGAGGCGGAGGAACTCCTCGCCCACGACATGCGGTTCGGCTCGGCGCTCTGGGGCGGCCGCTTCCGGCGCCTGGTCACCACGTTCACGTGCCGCCGCGCGCAGGGCCGCGTCCCGGAGCTGCTGGACGAGCTGGTGGCCGCGGCGGGGGAACCGGATCTCGTCCCGCTGCGGCCGGTCGCCGTCCTCGCGGCCGTCGAGGCGGATCGTCCCGGGCTGGCCCGCGAGCTGATCGGCCGCTGGGGGAGCGAAATGCCAGATGACTGGGTTGGTGACTTCCTTATCCCCGTTTGGGGTTTGGTCGCCGCCCGCCTGGGCACTCCGGACCCTCGTGATCTCTATCGCCGCCTCATCCCGTACGCGGACACGTTCGTCGTCGCCGGCATGGGCACCGCCTGCTGGGGCTCCACCGAGTACGTCCTGGCTGAACTGGCCCACCGGCTGGGAGACCGCGATGCCGCCCGCGCGCACGCCCGCCGCGGTGACGCAGCACACAGAGTGACATAGCGCACAAAACGAGCGACTTGCGCCACCGGACGGCGCGGAACGCGGGACACCCGTAGGCTCGTCCACCGAATCGAACCCGGGGGAGGCCCATGGACATCATCAGCCGGGCGGAATGGGGCGCCCGGGCACCCCGATCACGCAGCACGGTCGGCTGGTCCCGGCGGACCGAGTTCATCGTGCACTACTCCGAAGGCCCCGTGAACCAGTCCGTCCGCAGCATCCAGGACTTCCACATGGACGGCCGCGGCTGGGCGGACGTCGGCTACAACTTCCTGGTCGACGTCACCGGCCGCGTCTACGAGGGCCGCGGCTGGCTGGTCGTCGGCGCGCACGCCCCGGACCACAACACGTCCGGCATCGGCGTGTGCATGATCGGCCGCGACGGCGACTCCACCCCCGCGGCGAAGCGCGCCATCCGGTGGCTCTACGACGAGGCGGTCCGCCGGACGGGCCGCAGCCTGGCCAGGCTCGGGCACCGCGACGTCTTCGCGACGAGCTGCCCCGGCGACGAGCTGTACGCCTGGGTGCGGGCCGGGATGCCCGCGGACATCGAGGAAGAGGACGACGACATGCCGGAGTACATCTCCGTTGGTATGGACACCGCGCAGGATTTCCCCCCGAACACGTGGGTGACGGTCAGCTGGGGACGGGAGTACTCCGACCGGGAGAACCACCACTGGAACCGCGGTGGTCCGTCCTTCATCGTCGGCCCCGCCCGCTACGGCCTCACCGCCAACGTCCGGATCGACGGGCTCGCCCCCGGCACCGAGCTCCAGGCCCGCGCGATCGAGCACGCGGAAGCCGGGGGCCACGTCGAGCCCGGCCCGATCGCCGAGTACGTCGCGAGCAACGGCTCGACCTTCGTCCACTACAACCTCGCCGCGGACTCCGTCGGTACCGGGTACCGGGTCCGCTTCCAGGTCATCCACTACGGCACCGAGACCGCCCGCATCTCCTCGGGCTCGGCCAAGGCGTTCGCCTGGCCCACGTGACGAGTCGCACACCCGATCGGCTGTCCGAACGGTCAGACCTGACCATTCGGACAGTTAACGTGGTCGTATGGCCCGACCGCCCACCGCCCTCCGGGAACGGCTCCTGACCTCGGCCCTCCGGCTGTTCTCCCAGCGCGGCTACCGCGGCACGTCGCTCGCCGACATCGCCGCCGACGTCGGCTGCTCGAAGGCGTCGCTGCTGTACCACTTCAGCACCAAGGAGGCGATCCTCGCCGAGCTGCTGCTGCCGATCGGCAGGGAGGCGGCGGCGCTGGACGCCCGCCTGGCCCCCCTGGACGACCGGGACGTCGCCGAGGCCGCCGTCGCCGGGTTCGTCGACCTCACCCTGCGGTTCCGGCGCGAGATGAAGCTCCTGTTCGACAACCTGGCCGACGCCACCTCGCTGCCCGACCTCGGCATCGAGAACTTCGACGGCATCGACGACCGGCTCGTCGCGGCGATCGCAGGCCGCTCGGCCGAGCCCCGGGACCGCGTCGCCGCGCACGTGGCGCTGGGCGGCGTCTTCGCCGCCGGCGCGGCGGTCGAGCGCCTGCCGTTCGACGACGCGATCCTGCGCGAATCACTGATCAGCACCGCGCTGCGCGCCCTGGGGCGCGCTTCCGCCTGACCCGTGCCGGCGCGCCGCCGCACTCGCGGCCGGTCCACGCCGCTCCCGGACAGCTCCCGGCCGCCCCCGACCCCGGCCGCCCCCGATCCCGGAAGGAAAGCTCCCCGATGGCGACCCTGCTCTACAGACTGGGCCGATGGTGCTACGGGCGCCGCGGCCTGGTCGTCCTCGTCTGGCTCGTCCTGCTCGGCGTCCTGGGCGGAGCCGCGGCCGCGTTCAGCGGCCCGACCTCCAACGAGTTCCGCATGCCCGGCACCGAGTCGCAGCGGGCGATGGACGCCCTGGAGACGCGGTTCCCCGAGGCGACCCGGGCCACCGGCACCGTCGTCATCGCGGCCCCGCAGAACGAGAAGCTGACACCGGACCAGGTGGCGCCCATCGTGCGGCAGGCCGGCGCCGTACCCGGCGTGACCGCGGCCGTCGATCCCTTCCAGGCCGAGTCGGTCTCGCCCGACGGCCGGTACGCCCTCGTCGAGGTCCTGTTCGCCGGGGAACTCCCCGACATCACCGAGGGCCAGCGCGCCGCCTTCGAGGAGATCGCCGAGGACGACCACGGCGCGCTGCGCGTCGAGGCCGGCGGCGAGGTCGTCCAGGAGCAGCACGGCGCCGGCGCCACCGAGGCCATCGGCGTCGCCGTCGCCGCGGTCGTGCTGCTCGTCACCTTCGGCTCGCTGGTGGCCGCCGGCATGACGCTCGTCAACGCCCTGGTCGGCGTCGGCGTCGGGATGGCCGCGGTGTACGCGCTGACCGGCGTCGTCAGCCTGAACAACGCCACGCCCATGCTGGCGCTGATGCTGGGCCTGGCCGTCGGCATCGACTACTCGCTGTTCATCACGTCCCGCTACCGGCAGAACCTGCTGGACGGGCTGGACGCGCGGGAGGCGGCCGGGCGCGCCATCGGCACCGCCGGGTCCGCCGTGGTGTTCGCCGGGGCCACCGTGGTCATCGCCCTCGCCGGGCTGTCGGTCGTCGGCATCCCGTTCCTGACCGCCATGGGGCTCGCCGCCGCCGGCACGGTGGCCGTCGCCGTGCTCGTCGCCCTGACCCTGCTGCCCGCCGTGCTGGCCTTCACCGGTACCAGGATCCTCTCCCGGAAGCAGCGGGCGGCGGGACGCTCCACCAAGGAGGGCTTCGGCTTCCGCTGGGGACGCGTCCTCACCCGCCTGCGCCTCCCCGTCCTGCTGGCCGGGGTGCTCGCCCTGGGCGCGCTGGCCCTGCCCGTCCAGGACATGCGGCTCGCGCTGCCCGACGCCGGCACGGCCGCCGAGGACTCCCCGCAGCGGCAGGCGTACGACCTGACCAGCGAAGGGTTCGGCCCCGGTTTCAACGGACGCCTCATCACCGTGGTCACCGGCGACACCCCCGGCGCCGCCCAGGCCGCGACGCAGCGGACCGTCCAGCTCGTCGACGGGGTGGACGGCGTGCGGGCCGTCGCGCCGCCGCGGTTCAACGAGGCCGGCACCACGGCGCTCGTCGCCGTGATCCCCGGGAGCGGACCCAGCGACGCCGCCACCGAGGAGACCGTCCACGCGATCCGCGACAGGGTCGCCGGCGTCGAGGGCGCGCACATCGCGCTCACCGGCACGACCGCGCTCGGAATCGACATCTCCGAGAAGCTCGCCGACGCCCTGCCGGTCTACCTGCTTCTCGTGGTGGGCCTGTCGATCCTGCTGCTCACGCTGGTCTTCCGCTCCATCCTCGTCCCGGTCAAGGCGGCGGCGGGGTTCCTGCTGACGGTCGGCGCGACGTTCGGCCTCACGACCGCCGTCTTCCAGCAGGGGCACCTGGCGTCCCTGGTCGGCGTGGACACCCCGGGCCCGCTGATCAGCTTCCTGCCGATCATTTTGATCGGCATCCTGTTCGGCCTGGCCATGGACTACGAGGTCTTCCTGGTCTCCAAGATGCGCGAGGACTTCGTGCACGGCGACCCTCCGCGCCAGGCCACCGTCAACGGGCTCGGCCAGAACGCCCGCGTGGTCACCGCCGCCGCCTTCATCATGTGCTCGGTGTTCGCGGGGTTCGTCCTCACTCCCGACCCGATCATCAAGTCCATCGGGTTCGCCCTCGCCGTCGGGGTGTTCATCGACGCCTTCATCGTCCGCATGACGCTCGTGCCGGCCGTGATGTCCCTGTTCGGTCGCGCCGCCTGGTGGCTGCCCCGATGGCTGGACCGTGCGCTCCCCAACCTCGACATCGAAGGGGAGAGCCTCCGGCACGCCCTGGACGGGTCCGCCACGACCCGGAAGGAGCACGTCGGCGTCCGCCGCTAGGACGGCCGGGCCGCGCGGCCGGCGGTCAGTCCCAGCGGCTGGAGCGCTGGCGCTTGACGGCGGAGCGGCGCTTCTTGTTCTCCAGGCGGCGTTCGTTGATGCCGCGCGGCACCTTCTTGGGAATGCGCTTCTTCGGCGGCGGGGCCGTCGCTTCGGCCAGCAGGGCGGCCAGGCGGCCGCGCGCGGCGTCGCGGTTGCGGAGCTGGGAGCGGTACTCCTCGGCGCGGACGGTCAGCACGCCGCGGACCAGCCGGCCGGCGAGGCGGTCGAGGGCGCGGGCCCGGAGGTGCTTCGGGAGGGACGGGGAGTTCGCGACGTCGAACGACAGTTCGGCGGCGGTGGCGCTGGTGTTGACGTGCTGCCCGCCCGGCCCCGAGGAGCGGGAGAAGCGCCAGTTCAGCTCGGACTCCGGGATGGAGACCGAGCCGCTGAGCTGGATTTCGCCGGGCATGTACCCATTGTCGCAGCCCGGGGGTGATCTTGTCGTCCGAGTTTCCCCCCGGCCGACCGCAACTGCAAGTACTTACTTACAATGATCGGTATGACCGAAGGACTGTTTCGAGACGACGATCTCATCCGCGTCATCGGCCGGGAGGGGGTGCTCATCGCGGCGGGCGGCGCCGCGTCACTGCTGCAGACCGCCCATCCCAAGGTCGCGCAGGGCGTCTACGACCACAGCTACACGGCGGACGACCCGTCGCGGAGGCTGCGGAACACCATGGGCTGGCTCTACACCGTGCAGTTCGGGACGCGGGAGGAGGCCGAAGCGCTCAGCGCCCTGGTGACGAAGGGGCACGAGGCCGTCACCGGGCCCGACTACGAGGCGAACGACCCGGAGCTGCAGGTGTGGGTCGCGGCCACGCTGTTCGCCGTGGCCGCCCAGTTCTACCAGCTGCTCTTCCGGCGGACGCTGAGCCGGGCGGAGCTGGAGGAGTTCTACGGGCAGAGCAAGGTCTACGCGACGATCCTGGGCTGCCCCGAGGAGCGGATGCCGGGGACGTACGCGCAGTTCCGCGAGTACTACGCGCACATGCTCCAGACCCTGGAGGTCAACGACACGTCCCGTTCCGTCGCGGAGCAGGTGCTGTATCCGAAGCTGCCGGGCGGCCCGCTGGGCGCGCCCGGGCTGGCGGCGATCCGGCTGCTCACCGCGGGGCTGATGCCGGCGCCGATCCGCGAGCAGTACGGGTGGAAGTGGAACGCCGGACGGGAACTGCGGTTCCGGCTCCTGATCAAGGCGCTGCAGGTGGTGTACCCGCGGCTGCCGCTGCGCGTCCGGACGATGCCGCGGGACGCCTACCTGACCGCGACGCGGCGGATGCTGGCCAAGACGAGGCGGCGGCCCGCGATCTCGGTAAGCACGAAAGGCGGATCGCCCGTCAACGGCAAGGAAGCGGCCGCGTGACCCACAGGGTAGCCACGCGGCCGCTCTCCCTTACTCGGTCCCTCCCCACCCGGCCCGGTTGGAAGGGACCTCCTGGCCCGGTGTCGCCGTCCGTCCGCCCGCTCCCCCCAGAGCCTGGCCGGACCGCGTCCCGGGTCAGACCGGGGGCCGGATCACCCTGCAGAATGCTGCGCCAGGCTGTAGCCCGCCTGGAACGAACCTGAAAGTGTCCTGAAAGCCGGTATCGCAGGGCCCCGCGACCGGAGGACGTGCGGCGCGCCGTCACCCCGGTCGCGGTTCCACCGGCCGCGGAGGCCGTGTCGAAGCTGGCCAGGGCGCGGACTCCCGTTCCCCGTCGAGACCGGGGCGCGCCCTGTACGGTCACCTAAGCGCACTTACCTGAAAGTTGCCTGAAGGCCGACACCGCGTTCGGTACGCGGCGTCAGTCCTCGTCGAGCGGCAGGACGACCCTGAAGGTGGCGCCCTCGCCCGGGGTGGAGTCGGCCTCCACCAGTCCTTCGTGGGCCGCGACGAGCGCGGCGACGATGGCGAGGCCGAGGCCCGCCCCGCCGCCCTCCCGCGAGCGGGCCTCGTCCGCGCGGTAGAACCGCTCGAAGACGCGTTCCGAATGCTCAGGGGACAGGCCGGGGCCCTCGTCGGCGACCTCGACGACCGCCGCCGGGGCGTCGCGCAGCGTCCCCGGTTTGAGGCGGACCTCGACCGCCGTGCCCTCCGGGGTGTGCACGATGGCGTTGGTCAGCAGGTTCCCGAGCACCTGGCGCAGCCGCGGCTCGTCCCCCAGCACCTGGTACGCGAGACCTCCCTCGACCGTGAGATCGATCGTGCGGTCGGGTGCGAGAACTCTCGCCTCCTGGACAGAGTCGGCGGCGACGGCGAGCAGGTCCACCGGACGCCGCTCGATCGGGCGCTGCCGGTCCAGCCGGGCGAGCAGCAGCAGGTCCTCCACGAGGAGCCCCATCCGGGACGCGGTCTGCTCGATCCGGCCGATCAGCCGGTCGAGCTCCGCCGGACTGCGGGCGGCGCCCTGCCGGTAGAACTCGGCGAACCCGCGGATCGCCGTCAGCGGGGTGCGCAGCTCGTGGCTGGCGTCCGCGACGAACCGCCGCATCCGCTCCTCCGACCGCAGCGCCGTCCGCTCCGACCGCCGCGCCGCCGCCTCCGACTCGGCGCGGGCGCGGAAGGCCGTCTCGATCTGCGTGAGCATCGCGTTCAGCGACTGGCCGAGCCGCCCCATCTCGGTGCGGGGATCGGTCTGCGGGACGCGGCGGGCCAGGTCCCCGGCGGCGATCGCGCCCGCGGTCCCCTCGATCTCGGCGAGCGGGCGCAGGCTCGCCCGGACCACCCAGACCCCGAGGCCGACCAGGCCGACCAGCACCAGCAGCCCCACGATCGCGTCGATCACCACGAGCCGGCGGACGGTCCGGTCGACCTCCTCCAGGCTGAACGCGAGGACGAGGACCGCCCCGTCGCTCTCCGGGATCGGCTCGGCCAGAATCCGCCACGACGAGCCGGAACCGCCGGTGCCGGAGACGGTGAACGGCTCGTCGAGCCGCCCGGACAGGTCCTCCGGCAGGTGCGGGCGGCCGGACTCGCTCCACGCCGGGTTCTGCCCGACCGTGCGTCCGTCGTTGACGCGGATCTGCCCGTAGACCTCGCTCGGGATCCGGTAGGTGAACCGGGCCTGCCCCTCCTCCAGCTCCGGCAGGTGCTCGGCGACCTGGGTCATGATCCTGCCGACGGAACCGCGCAGCTGGTCGTCGGCCCGCCCGACCAGGTACTGCCGCAGCACCGACGCGCTCGCCGCGGCCATCACCGTCATGCCGACGGTGGCGATGACGAGCATCCCCGCGACCAGCTTGACGCGCAGCGACGTCCGTCCCCACAGGCGGTCCAGCCCGTTCCGCGGCCACTGGGACCGGTTGTCGCCACCCGGGCGTTCCGGGGACGACGGAGGAGCACCGGCGTCGGACGCCGGAACCCGCGCGGGCATCAGCCCGGTCTCGTCGGCTCGCGCAGGACGTAGCCCACACCGCGCAGCGTGTGGATGAGCCGGGGCTCGGCGTTGTCGACCTTGCGCCGCAGCGCCGACACGTACGATTCGACGATCCCGGCGTCACCGCGGAAGTCGTAGTTCCAGACGTGGTCGAGGATCTGCGCCTTCGACACGACGCGTCCCGCGTTGGCCATGAAGTACCGCAGCAGCTTGAACTCCGTCGGCGACAGCTGGATCGCGCGCCCGCCCCGCCACACCTCGTGGCTGTCCTCGTCGAGTTCGACGTCGGCGAACACCATGCGCGGCGTCGGCTCGGCCACCCCGCCGCGGAACCGCCGCAGGACGGCGCGGATCCGGGCGATGACCTCCTCCAGGCTGAACGGTTTGGTGACGTAGTCGTCCCCGCCGATCGTCAGGCCCTTGACGCGGTCCTGGACGGCGTCCCGGGCGGTCAGGAAGAGGACCGGGGTGTGGTCGCCGCCGGACCGCAGCCGCCGCGCGACGTCGAACCCGTCGATGTCGGGCAGCATCACGTCCAGGACGATCAGGTCCGGCCGGTGCCGCCGCGCCGACTGCACGGCGTCGGCCCCGTTGGTGGCGGTGACCACGTCGAACCCGGTGAAGCGCAGGCTGCCGGCGAGCAGTTCCAGGATGTTCGGCTCGTCCTCGACGACGAGCAGTGTCGCCTCGGCCTTGCCGCCGCCGTTCGCCGTTCGATCAACCAATGGCACAGTCCCCCTCCACAATCACCGCAGAGGTTCCCACCCGAACCTGAACGTCCCCTGAATGCCCGCAGAGGATCGGGTGAGTGGTTCGTCCCCATCCTGCCCGGGGTGAAGCCTGTGCCGTTCCGCCTATCCGCGCAGGTCGCGGATGGCCCGCATCGCTTCGCGGCGCACGTCCCCGGACAGGACGTCGATGTAGACGCCGCCGTCGAGATGCCCGCACTCGTGCTGGAGGCAGCGGGCGAAGTAGCCGGTGCCCTCGACGCGGACGGGCCTGCCCTTCACGTCCACGCCCTCGACGGCGGCGTACGCGTGGCGCGGCGTGTCGAAGCGCATGCCCGGGAGGGAGAGGCAGCCCTCCGGCTCGACCAGGGACTCGCCGCCGGTGGCCACGAGCCTCGGGTTGACGACATGCCCGACGTGCCGCCGGCCCTTGTCGTCCTCGCAGTCGTACACGAACACCCGCAGGCCGACCCCCACCTGGTTGGCCGCCACCCCGGCGCCGTCCTCCTCGTACATGGTGACGAACATGTCGTCGACGAGGCGCTCCAGCGCGGTGTCGAACGTGCGGACGGGGTCGCACTCGGTGCGCAGGACCGGGTCTCCGAGGAGCCGGATCGGACGGGCGGTTCCACCGCGCGCATGGGTCCTCTTGGTCACCCCGCGATCCTAGGGAGGAAACCCCGCGAAGACGAAGCGGTGCGGCGGGGCCGGAAGCGCAGCGGTGCGCCCGGCCGCCGAGGGCCGGGCGCACCGCGGGACCGCCTGACGTTTCCGAGCGGGCGGTTACCGCTCGATGGGACCGCGGGACTGCTGCTGCGGGAGGGGGCCGCCGGGCTCCTCGGCGGCCCCCTCCCGC
>NZ_SMLC01000009.1 GCF_004349245.1 Actinomadura sp. 6K520
CGGCCCGACCGGTACGGGTGCCGGGGCTGCCCGCTCCCCTGCCCTCCGCCCCGGCACCCGTACCGGTCGGGCCGTCCGCGATGTCCAACTGACCGCCTCCTCCCCCGGTCCGGCAGGCCGGCTCAGCCCGTCCGCGCGAGCCGCCGGACGATCTCGCACCCCTTCCGGAGCTCCTCGCGGCTCGCGGCCGAGCCGTACCCGATCACCAGGCCGGACGCCCGCGGTGCACCCGCGTGATGGCGGTCGAGCGTCTCCACGAGCACGCCCCGCCGCCGCGCCCCGCGGACGACGCGGCCCGCCACCTCCGCCGGGACGTCCACCACCAGGTGCAGGCCGGCCGTGTCGCCGCGCAGCGGCAGCCCCTCCAGCGCCCGGACGGCCACGTCGCGCCGCCGCGCGTACTCCCCGCGCATCCGGCGGACATGACGCTCCAGATCACCGCGTTCCAGCAGGAGCCGCAGCGCGTCCTGCGGCACGACCGCCGTCCGGTCGTTCAGCTCCCTGCGGCACCGCGCGATCCGCCCCACCAGGTCGGGACGGGCCACGAGCCAGCCGACCGCCAGATCCGCGGTGAGGATCTTGGCGGTCGTGCCGAGGTAGACCACGACGTCCGGGTCCAGGCCGTAGAGGGCGGGCAGGGGCGCGACGTCGTAGCGGAACTCGCCGTCGTAGTCGTCCTCGGCGACGAGCGCCCCGTTGCGCCGCGCCCACGCCAGCAGGGCCTGGCGGCGCGGAACCGGCAGGACGCCGCCCATCGGGAACTGGTGCGAGGGCGTGGTGCAGATGAGGCGCAGCCCGTCGGGCAGGCCGTCGACGACGAGGCCGTGCTCGTCGACCGGGCACGGCACCAGCTCGGCGCCGCGCCCGGCCAGCACCGCCCGCGCCCGCCGGTACCCGGGCTCCTCCACCCCGACCCGGTCGCCCGGACGCAGCACCGTCGCCGCCAGCAGGTCGAGCCCGTTCGTCGCCCCCCGCGTGACGAGAAGCCCGTCCGCGTGGCACGTCACCCCGCGGCTGCGCCTGACGTAGTCGGCCAGCGCGACACGGAGCCCGGGCAGACCGTGCGGGTCCTGGCGCTGCTGGGGCGGCATCCCGGCCGCGATCCGCCACGCGCGCCGCCACGCCGGAGTGTCCAGTGCCCCGACCCAGGGGGCGCCCGGCGTCAGGTCGATCTCGCCTTGGCCCGCCGTCCGGAACGCCGTCTCGACCGTGACCGGGCGTGATTCGGGCGCAGGCGGAGCGGCGACGCCTTCGGTCACGTACGTCCCCGACCCATGTCGGCCTTCCAGCCAGCCCTCCGCGTACAGCTGCTCGTACGCCTCGGTCACCACGGTGCGGCTCACCCCGAGGAGCCCCGCCAGCGCCCGGCTCGCGGGAAGCCGCTCACCGGCCGCCAGCCGCCCCTCCCCCATCGCGGCGCGCAACTGGGCGACGAGCTGGGCGCTCAGCGGCCGACCGGTGTCCCGGTCGACGGTGAGGGGCAGGTCTACCGACAAAGTGGTCTCCCGATATCCGCATCAAGTGGCCCTACCGGCCAGGCCACTCTCTTTCTAGCGTAAACGTCCATGACCGCACTCTCCTCGACCGGCCGGACCCGGCTCGGCAGAAACCCGGACCGCGCCCGCGGTGACCGCGCCGTCCTCTACGAGATCCTCGACGCCGGCCTGATCTGCCACCTCGGCCTGATCGTCGACGGCTCGCCCCGCGTCCTCCCCACCGGCTACGGACGCCTGGACGACACCCTCTACGTCCACGGCTCCACGGGCGCGAGCAGCCTCATGGCCGGGCCGTCCCAGGACGTCTGCGTGACCGTCACCCACCTCGACGGGATCGTCATCGCCCGGTCCCTGTTCCACCACTCCGTCAACTACCGCAGCGCCGTCGTCTTCGGGAGGCCCCGTCCCCTCACCGACCCTGACGAGAAGCTGACGGGCATCCGCACCATCACCGAGCATCTGGCCCCGGGCCAGTGGGACGTGGCCCGCCAGCCCACCCGCAAGGAACTCGCCGCCACCTCCGTCCTGGCGATTCCGCTGGCGGAGGCGTCCGTCAAGATCCGCCAGGGTCCCCCGAGCGACGACGACGAGGACTACGCGCTCGACATCTGGGCGGGCGTCATCCCCGTCCACCAGGCTTTCGGCGCACCGTCCCCCGACCCCGTCCTGCGCCCCGGCGTCGCCGTTCCCGGCCACATCGCCCGCCGTGTGACCTCCTGATCCGATATGACTCGGGGCCCCGCGCAGTCGTCCGTGGCCGTAGGGTGAAGCACATGAACGAGCGGCTGGTCTGGATTGACTGCGAGATGACTGGACTCGACCTGCGCAACGACGCGCTCATCGAGATAGCCGCACTGGTCACCGACAGCGAACTCAACATCCTCGACGAGGGCGTCGACGTCGTCATCAAGCCCCCGCAGGAGTCCATCACGCAGATGTCGCAGGTCGTCCGCGACATGCACACGGCGTCGGGCCTCCTCGAAGCGCTCCCCGGCGGCGTCACCCTCGCCGAGGCCGAGGACATCGTCCTCAAGTACATCAAGGGCCACGTCAAGGAAACCAAGAAGGCCCCCCTCTGCGGCAACTCCATCGCCACGGACCGCTCGTTCCTCGCCCGCGACATGCCCGCCCTCGACGGCCACCTCCACTACCGCATGGTGGACGTCTCGTCCATCAAGGAACTGGCCCGCCGCTGGTACCCGCGCGTCTACTTCGCCAGCCCCGAGAAAAAGGGCGGGCACCGGGCCCTCGCCGACATCACCGAGAGCATCCAGGAACTGCGCTACTACCGCGCCGCGGTCTTCGTCCCCCAGCCCGGCCCGGACTCCGAGACGGCCCGCGCCGTCGCCGCCAAGGTCGCCTCAGGCTGACCCACGCCTCCGGAGCCGCTACACTACTGGGAGCCGGGGCCGCGACCCCGGCCACGGTGGGTGTAGCTCAGTTGGCAGAGCACTTGGTTGTGGTCCAAGATGTCGGGGGTTCAAGTCCCCTCACTCACCCCAGGCTAGAAACAGCAGAAGCCCTGGTCACCGCAAGGATGACCGGGGCTTCTCCGCATCCTGCCCCAGGCTCCCACTCTCAGACGTCCGATTCTGGGAGCAACACGTTCCCCAGGTACGACGTAGCTCCCTACGCGCCCGTCCCGCCGGCATCGATGTGCGACCTGCTGGCCGACGTTCGCAGCCATCCGCCGGCGCGCTCTCTGCCTCACACGCCTCGGAGAGGGGCGTCCCACGCGCGGTGCCTTCAGTCGGTGAGTTGGAGTGTCGGCCGCTCGCCGCGAGGGCGGTGGCGCGCCCGCGGACCCAGGTGGGCCTCCCTGAGGTCGTCCATGAAAGCCTCCCGTAGCGGCCGCCCGCCCTGGTCAAGCGTCTCGGCGTAGCGACTGAGCCGATCGTCGGCACCCAGTTCGCGATGCCCCCAGACGCCGAGCTGGACGAGCACGGGAACCAGGGCGATGGAGCGCTCGGTGAGGCTGTAGATCGCCTTCTGCTTGTGGGTGGGGTCCTCGCTTCTGGTGAGCAACCCGGTGTCGGTGAGGCTGCGAAGGCGTTCGGCGAGGACCTTCGTCGAGATGCCCTCGTCCGAGGCGAGCAGCTCTCGGTAGTGCCGCTTGCCGGCGAACATGATGTCGCGGAGCACCAGCAGTGACCAGCGGTCCCCGAGCACCTCGACCGCCAGGTTGACCGGACACTCGGAGCGGTTGGTGGCTGCCATCTATGCTTCCTTTATCACACTGGTTGCTTTTATAAAGCACTCTACCGTAGGCTCGACTGCTGTTGAAAGGTAAGCAGTCACTGGACGGGGGAGGCAGCATGGCACGGCGAGCACCGGTGGCAGAGGCGCTCACACCTACCGGCAAGGGCACCGGCGTGACTCCGGGGGCCGATGTCCTGGACTGGTCCGAGGTGGAGCGCCGCTTCACCCGGGACGGCTGGCGCTGGCTGGCGACGGTGCGCCCAGACGGGGCACCGCACGTCATGCCGGTTTTCGGTGTGTGGTCGGAGTCGGTCTTGTTCATCGCGTCCAAGGCCACCGCGCGCAAGAGCCGCAACCTCGACGCGGACGGGCGCTGCGTCCTGTCCACCGACGTCGAAGGCGCGCATCTGATCGTCGAGGGCGAGGCGAGCCAGGTCCTGGATGAGGAGACGCTCACGCGCGCCTCCGCCGCGTTCGAGCGGGTCTACGGGTGGCCGACCACGATCGCCGACGCCGAACTCGACGCCGACTACGGCGCGCCGACCTCTGGCGGCCCCCCATACCGCGTCTACCAGATCAGGCCGAGCAAGGTGTTCGCCCTGCCGTCGGCGGCGGAATTCATGCCCACCCGCTGGCGCTTCACGTGACGGGCATCTCACGCTGCCCGTCGGCGACCGCAGTCCTCAGGAGAATCCGTTGTGGTCGACCCACGCCATAGCGCCCGTATAGGTGTCAGTCCTGTCGTGGTGCAAGATGCCGGGGTTCAAGTCCCCTCGCTCACCCGCTGAGCAGGGCCCCGGCCCGGCGGCCGGGGCCTTTCGCCGTCTCCATCGACTCTGGAAGATCGGCCCGTTATGCTCCGACCCTATAAATGTCAACGACAGGTCAAGGGCAACGGATGAGCGTCGACGAGACGGCCCCCCTGCGCGTCCTCGTGGTGGACGGCGACCCCCGGATCCGAGCGGACACGATCACCCTCCTCGACGCCAGCGACGAACTCCGCGTCGTCGCCGACGCCCCCGACTCCGCGGCGGCCCTTCCCCTCGCCGAACGCCTGCGCCCCGACATCGTCCTCCTCGACGCCGCCTCGGCCGAGCACACCAAGCCCCTCAGCCGCACCTCCCGCGTCTTCGTCCTCGCCGAACCCGGAGACCCCGCCGTCCAGGACGCCCTCCACGCCGGCGCCTGCGGCCACCTCGTCCCCGGCTCCTTCACCGCCCCCGACCTCATCCGCGGCGTCCGCCAGGCATCCCGCACCACCCTCGGCCTGTCCGCCCGCGAATCCGAGGTCATGGACCTCATCGCCACCGGCCGCTCCAACGGCGAGATCGCCCGCCAGCTCTTCCTCAGCGAGAAGACGGTCAAGAACCACGTCAACCGCATCTACGCCAAGCTCGGCGTCAGCTCCCGCGCCACCGCCATCGCCCTCTGGCGCGGCATGGTGAGCGTCCTTCCCGCCCGCGACTAAACCGATTCGCACAGGTCCATCGCTCCTGATACTGTTCTTCCTGTCGCAAGGGCCCCGGCCGAGGGCCGGTCCCCCCATCGACAGGCGCCGTTAGCTCAATTGGCAGAGCAGCGGACTCTTAATCCGCGGGTTCGGGGTTCAAGTCCCTGACGGCGCACCCGCAATCATCAAGGCGTATGCCGGTCGTCGGCGTGCGCCTTGTTCGTTTTGGGGCCGTGGCCGAGGATCTCATGTCGTGGGGCGCCGGCCGGAGGTGCCTTACCGGTGTCTTACGGGACGCTGTTCGTGCTGGCCAGGAGTGGGGAGCGGGTGTTGGGTGGGGATGTCCGGGGCGGCCGGTCGCGGTCGTCCGTTCATCCTCGCCTGGAGATCTGATGTCCCGTCGTCCAGTCGTTGCCGTCCTGGCGGTCCTGGTGGTCGCCGCCGGTGCCGGGCTCTACCTCTTCCAGCCGTGGAAGGCGTTCACCGACACCACGGTGACCGAGGCGCTGCCGAGCGCGCCCGCGGCCGCGCCGGGGCAGGACACGGGGCCCCGGCGGCTCGCGGAAGGGAAGTTCGTCACCCACGAGCACGGCACCAGCGGCATGGCCCTCGCGGTACGGCTCGCGAACGGTGACCGGCTCCTGCGCCTTGAGGACCTCAGCACCTCCGATGGGCCGGACCTGCGGGTCTACCTGTCCCGCCGGTCCGCCGACGCGGTGCGGGAGGGACTGGGGAAGGGCGCGGTCGACCTGGGCAAGCTCAAGGGCAACCTCGGCGACCAGAACTACACCGTCCCCGCCGATACCGATGTGTCCGGGTTCCGCAGCGCCGTGATCTGGTGCAAGCGGTTCTCCGTCTCCTTCGGAGCCGCCGACCTCACCCCAGGGAAGGGTTGATCGTTGAGTCCCGCTGCCGCCGGCGGCCACATACTGGTCGTGGAGGACGATCCGACCGTCGCCGAGGTCGTCACCGGCTACCTCACCCGCGCCGGACACCGGGTCGCGCACGCCGCCGACGGCCTGGCCGCCCTGGAGCTGGCCGCGGCGCTGCGGCCCAGGCTGATCGTGCTGGACCTGATGCTGCCCGGCCTGGACGGCCTGCAGGTGTGCCGCCGGCTGCGGACGGGGGACGGGCCGCCCGTGCCGCTGGTGATGCTCACCGCACGCAACGACGAGGCCGATCGGATCCTGGGCCTGGAACTGGGCGCGGACGACTACATCACCAAGCCGTTCAGCCCCCGCGAACTGGTGCTGCGGGTGGCCTCCGTGCTGCGCCGCGCCGAAGCGCCACCGCCCGCGCCGGCCTCGGCGACGCTGCGGGCCGGTGACCTGGTCGTCGATCCGGCGGCCCGGCGCGCCGAGCGCGGCGACCGGCCGCTGGCCCTCACGGCCCGCGAGTTCGACCTGCTGGTCTTCCTGCTGCGCCATCCCGGCCGGGTGTTCGCACGCGAGGAACTGCTGCGGCACGTCTGGGGATGGGACTTCGGCGACACCTCGACGGTCACCGTCCATGTGCGGCGCCTGCGGGAGAAGATCGAGGACGACCCGGCCGCCCCCAGGCTCATCAGCACCGTGTGGAGTGCGGGCTACCGGTTCGACCCGCCCGGGGAGGTGCCGCCCGCATGAACGAGATACTGGTCATCGTGGGGCTGGCGGCGCTGGGCGCCCTGTTCGCCGGGCTGCTCGCCGCCCCCGCCGTCACCCTGCTGCGCCGCCGCCCGGTGGTGCTGTCGATGTTCGCGGTCGCCGCGCTCGCCGTGGCCGCGATGGCCGCGGGCACGATCGCGGTGGCGGTGGAGATGTTCCTGTCCCCGCACGACTTCCAGGTGGTGCTGATCGTGGTCGCCGTGTCGGGCGGGGCCTCGCTCGGCGCCGCGCTGCTGTTCGGACGCCGGATCGCCGCGGGCAGCCGGGAACTGGCGGTGGCGGCACGGGCCGTCGGCAGCGAGGCGGGGTTCGTCGCCCCCGCGGACCCGCCGATCGCCGAACTCGCCGCGCTCGCCACCGCGCTGGAGGAGACCGGCGCCCGGCTCCGGGCGGCGCAGGAGCGGGAACGGGCGCTGGACGCCTCCCGGCGGGACCTGGTCGCGTGGATCTCCCACGATCTGCGCACCCCGCTGGCGGGGCTCCGCGCCATGGCCGAGGCGCTGGAGGACGGCGTCGTCACCGAGCCCGGCCGGTACCACACCCGCATCCGGGCCGAGGTCGAGCGGCTGTCCGACATGGTCGACGACCTGTTCGAGCTGTCCCGCATCCAGGCCGGCTCCCTGGAGCTGACCCTGGCCCGGATCTCGGTCTACGACCTGGTGGACGACGCCATCGCCACCGCCCGGCCACTGGCGGAACAGCGCGGGGTGCGGCTGCGCGACGGCGGCATCGCGCGCCTCCCCGTGCGGGTCGACGGCCAGGGCATCACGCGGGTGCTGGGGAATCTGCTGGTCAACGCCATCCGCGCGACACCGGCCGACGGCACCGTCGCGGTGAGCGCGCACCGGGACGGCGACCGGGTCGTCCTCGCGGTCGACGACACGTGCGGCGGCATCCCCGAACAGGACCTGCCCCGGCTGTTCGACACCGGCTGGCGCGACGGCCAGGCCCGCACCCCGGCGTCCGGCCCGGCCGCGGAAGGCGACCTCGGCGCGCGGCAGCGGCGCCTCGGCGACACCGGCGCGGGACTGGGACTGGCGATCGTCCGCGGCATCGTGGAAGCCCACGCCGGCCGGGTCTCAGTCCGCAACACCGGCGTGGGGTGCCGATTCGAGCTCACGCTCCCGGCGGTCGGCGCCGAGCGGGTCCCCGGCGGGCCGGGCCCGGCGGCGCCGGATCATCGCCGTCGCTGACGGGCGCCTCGTCGTGGCGGCCGCCGCGGCGCAGGCGAGCAGCGCCAGGGCGGCCAGGGCGGCCAGGGCGGTCGTCGCTCCGCGGGGGCCGCTTTCGAATGCGCGGCTCACGGCGATGCCGCCGGCGAACGCGAGCAGGCCCGCGAAGAACGCGCGTACCCCGAGGTACGTCCCGTAGCGCGACGGCCGCGCGAGCCTGGCGACGGTCTGGAACACCGCCGGTTGCAGCAGGCCGCCCGCGAGGCCGTGGAGGACGGCCACCGCGATCAGGCCCGGTCCCCCGCCCCCCGCGCCGGTCGCCAGCAGCAGGTAGCCGGCGCCGGCGCACAGGAGGCCGGCGCGCAGGACGCCGGGACGTTCGGCGCGCGGCGCGCACCACGGCTGGACCGCCGCCGACACCATCGCCAGGACGCAGGAGAACACGGTCACCGCGCCGGCGGACGCGCCGCCGAGCGGGACCACCACCGCCGCCTGGTTCGCCAGCAGCATCGCGGGCATCGACACCACGACGAACCACATGAAGATCCGGTCCCGCAGCGCCGTCCGCACCCCGGCGACGGCCCCGCTTCCGGGCGGGAGGCGCGGGGCCTGCTTCAGCAGCGAGAACAGGAACGCCGCCAGCAGCCAGAGCCCTCCCGACACCAGGGCCACCAGCCAGTAGCCGACGTTCAGCAGGGCCAGGCCCAGCGCCGGGCCCAGGACCGCCGCCGCCTGCAGCGTCATCGTGTACGCCGCGTAGCCGCGGGCGCGGCGCCGGTCGGCGAGGCCCGCCAGCAGCGACTGCGCCGCCGGGTGGAAGAGGGCGCCGCCCATGCCCAGCAGCAGCGCCGCGACGACCAGCCCCGGGGTGGCGGACACGGTGCCCAGGAGGACGAACCCGGTCGCGCGCAGGACGCAGGCGAGCATGCCCGCCCGGACGGGGTCGAGCACGTCCACCAGCGCCCCGACCGGCAGGGAGAGCGTGTGCTGGACCAGGTTGCGCAGCGCCAGGACGAGGCCGATCAGCCCGGCCGCCAGCCCCAGGTCGTCCCTGAGGTGGACGACGAGGTGCGCCATCGCGGAGAAGTAGCCGAGGGAGATGGCCGCCTGGACGGCGACGACCACGGCGACCGTGCGGCGGTCGCCGTGGTCGGATGCGGGAACGGTCACGCGGGCAGCACGTGCAGGCGTCGCAGCAGCTCACGCGCCACGGTGGCGCGTTCTCCGGCGTCGTTCGCCTGGGTGACGTCGATGTTGAGCGCGAAGGTGTGGACGTGTCCGCCGCGCTCGACCCACCCGACCCACCAGCCGGTGCCGGGCCCGGGGGCGTTCTCCCAGCCGGACTTGGCGAACAGCGCGTACCCGTCCCCCTCCTCCTGCTTGATCAGTTCGCGGACCGTGCGCTGGTGCTCGCGCGAGGCGGGCAGCCGCCGGGCCGCGAGCCGCTCCAGGAACCGGGTCTGCTCCACCGCGGAGATCCGCAGCGGGCCGTCCAGCCAGAAGCGGTCGGCCGCGGTGCCGATCCGGCGGTTGCCGTAGCGGAACCGGTGCAGCCACTGCCGTTCGGACCTGGGACCGATGCGGCGGGCGATCACCTGGAAGGCGGCGGCGTTGGAGACCCGGACGGCCTCCCGCATGGTCATGTCCCGCTCCCAGTCGGGGAACGGCTGAGGCGTCCCGTCCCACGGGATCACCTCGTCGGGGCTCTTGACCGCCCCGGTTTCCAGGGCGACCAGGGCATGCGGGACCTTGAAGGTCGAGGCGGGCACCAGCCGGGTCTCGGCGCGGCGCCGGTCCACGACGGTCGTGCTCCGGGTCCGCACGTCCAGCAGCGCGAACGTGCCGCGCACGCCCGCCGCGTCGAACACCGCGCGCAGGTCGTCGCGCACGATCGTGCCGGGCCGGAGCCGCTCGTCCGCCGCGACCGCGGTGGCCCCGCGCGGGGCGGCGTCATGGCCGGACGCACCGCAGGCGGCGGCGCCGAAGAGGGTGGCCGCGGCGAGCGCCGCCGCACCCAGCCGTGCACGGAGAACTCGGGAAGAGAGTTTGATCACGCGCCCCAAGTGACCACACCCGGGCGCACTCTGTCCAATATTGATACTGATTGAGAATCAATATCAGAGTTATATCGATACAGGTCAGGTGGCTCGCGCGCGCACAGCACGGGGCCGGCCGCGAGTTCGACCGCCAGGCCGGGTCCGGGGGTTCCGGGCGGGGCCGCCGATGGACGGGTGCTGGTCGGCCCGTGGTCGTGGCCACCGGGCCTTCCGGTATTAGCAGATGTCCGTTGAGGGCATTTCTGGTCGTCCTCGTTAGCGAATGGCACGGTCTAACGTGCACCTCCGCCAACGGAGGTCGATGCCAAAATCGGGGGAAATGGACATTTCGGGCCGATAGTCGCGTTGCCGGTCCCGGGGCGACGAATCTCGGCAATCCTGGTTACCCCGATAAGACGTTGTGACAGCCTGGACACGAGCTGTGCTCATAGGAGCATGTATCACCCAGTATCGTGATCTCGCTGTCGACGCCGAGGACCCCGATGCCTGACTATTTCGAACCCGCCGCAGCAGCCGCACCCCCGGACGTCCGGCAAACCGGCGGAGCGCCCGCCCGCGGGCGGCGCGGACGGGACGGAATGCGCGCCTGCCACCGAACCATTTCCGTGCTCCCCGCGGCGATTATGGGTCTTCTCGGGCTTGTCGCCGTGACCACGCTGTACAGCGACGACGCCGTGGACCGGGAGACGCGGCTGATCCTCGCCATGGTGGCCGTCGGAGCCGCCGTCACGCTGCTGGCCGCGGTGGCGGGGGCGGAGTCGGCGTCCCGGCGGCTGGCCCGGCGGCACGCCCGCGAGCACGAGCAGCTACGGCGGCGGCTCGGCGAGCTCGGGTTCTTGGTCGCCCGCGGCAGGCGCGATCTGCGGCGGCTGACCGCGGGGCTGCGCGCGGGCGAGACGGCCAAGCCGTGCCGCGAGGACTTCCCGGCCCCGGAGGGCGACGACTCCGTCGCGCAGCTCGCGTACGAGCTGCAGCGGGCGCAGGCCGCGGCCTGGAACGCCGTGGTGAGCGCCGCGCGCCGCGAGCCCGCGGCCGAGTCCGGCCGGCGGGTGGACGTCTTCGTCAACCTCGCGCGGCGGATGCAGACGCTGTCCCACCGTGCCATCCAGGGCCTCGACGAGCTGGAGAACCAGGTCGAGGACCCGGACCTGCTCAAGGGACTGTTCAAGGTCGACCACCTCACGACCCGCACCCGCCGCCAGGCCGAGAGCCTCGCCGTCATCGGCGGTGCCTCGTCGCGCCGCCGCTGGACCAGGCCGGTGACGGTCTACGAGGTGCTGCGCTCGGCGATCGCCGAGGTGGAGCAGTACAACCGGGTGAAGGTGGTGCCGCCGGCCGACGGGCACCTGCACGGCGGCGCGGTGGCGGACGTCGTCCACCTGCTGGCCGAGCTCATCGAGAACGCGACCAGGTTCTCCCCGCCGCAGACGCAGGTCCTCATCCGCGTCGAGCGGGTCAGCGCGGGCCTGGCGATCGAGGTCGAGGACCGCGGCCTCGGCATCCCCCGGGGCGAGCAGCGCCGGCTGAACGCCCTGCTCGCCGACGAGGACCGGGGCGACACCCATGATCTGCTGAAGGACGGGCGGATCGGGCTTCTCGTCGTCTCCGCGCTCGCCCGGCGGCACAAGATCCGCGTCCAGCTGCAGGGCAACGTCTTCGGCGGCACGCAGGCCATCGTCGTCGTGCCGGCGGAACTGGACGGCGGGCAGCCGGAGGACGCCGGGGAGCAGCCTCGGCCGTCCCCGGCGTCCGCCCCCCGTCCGGAACCCGCCCCGGAGGAGCGCGGCGCCCCCGAGGAGCCGCCGCCCGCCCGGCCGGAGGCCGAGCAACTCCCGCGCCCGGCCGAACCGCCGGTCCTGCCGGCCGGGGAGCGGCCGCCGCTGCCGCGCCGCCAGGCGCAGACGCACCTCGCGCCCGAATTGGCCGATGTGCCCGCACCCGCGCTGGAGGAAGAAGAAGAGGACCGCGAGGTCGTGCACAACTCCGGACTGATGGCGGCTTTCCAGCGGGGAATGCGCAGCGCCCGGGAAGAGGGCATTTCCGCGGAGGAGCCGGACAGCGTCAACTAGCGAGGCAGGACTCATGATAAGGAGCGTTCATTGAGTGGCGTCGCCCCGAACCAGGCTCAAGATCTTGCTTGGCTGCTGCGGGGGCTGGGCGAAGAGGTTCCGGTCATCCGCGGCAGCGTGCTGCTCTCCGCGGACGGCATGCTGAAAGCCGCCCACGGTTTCGACCGCACGAGCGCGGAGCAGCTTTCCGCGCTCGCTTCCGGGCTGTTCTCCATAGCGCGCAGCACCGGAGCGAAATTCGACAACAGCAACGAGGTGCGGCAGGTGGTGGCGGAGCTCAATTCCAGCCAGCTGTTCATCTCCTGGGCGGGCTACAATTCGGTGCTCGCGGTGCTGGCGGGCGCGGAGGCCGACCCCGCCGTCGTCGGTTTCGAGATGGCCCGGCTCATCAGGTCCGTCCGGCCGTTCCTGCACACCGCGGCCCGGCCGGCGGCCACGACGGTCGAACGAGACCGGCCGATATGACGTCCGGAGACGAGGTCCGCCCCGAGGACGACGAGGTCTGGCTCGACGACGACGCCGGGCGGCTCGTACGCCCCTACACGGTGACCGCCGGGCGCACCCGCCCGACCGTCGACCTGGACCTGCTGACCCTGATGGTGTCCGTCCGGCTCTCCCCCGCCCTGGACGTGGAGTACACCAGGGCGCTCGAACTGTGCCGGACGCCGACCTCGGTCGCCGAGGTCGCGGCCCACCTGCGGCTCCCCGCGGTCGTCACCAAAGTACTTCTCTCCGATCTGGTGGAACGCGGCGTGATGGCCGTCCAGGAGGCGCGGATCGCGGCCGACCCCACCGACCGAGCCCTACTGGAGGCGCTGCTCGATGGCCTACAACGAGTCTGAGCCGCTCCCGACCCAGGTGAAGATCCTGGTGGCGGGCGGTTTCGGCGTCGGGAAGACGACGTTCGTCGGCGCGGCCAGCGAGATCGAGCCGCTGAGCACCGAGGAGCTCATCACCTCGGAGAGCGTCGGCATCGACGATCTCGGCGGGGTGGAGGGGAAGACCACCACCACCGTCGCGCTCGACTTCGGCAGGATCACGATCGAGCAGCACGGGATCGTGCTCTACCTGTTCGGCACTCCCGGGCAGCGGCGCTTCTGGTTCCTGTGGGACGAGCTCGCCGCCGGGGCCCTCGGCGCCGTCGTGCTCGCCGACACCCGCCGCCTGGAGGACTGCTTCGAGGCCGTCGACTTCTTCGAGAACCGGGGCGTCCGGTTCCTCGTCGCCGTGAACGAGTTCGACGGCTCGTTCCGCTACGCCCCGGACGAGGTGCGCGCCGCCCTCGAACTCCACCCGCACGTGCCGATCGTGCTCTGCGACGCACGCGACCCCTCCTCGGCGACCGCGGCGCTGCGCTCTTTGATCCTGCACCTTCTCGCCACCGCACCGCCCGCGCCCGTCTGACGCGGGCACGCCGGGGCCCGGACCCGGCAACCCTCATCCGTCCGCCATCGCACACTCGCCCCCACCCGGAGGTCCCCCGTGACACATCAGTTCAGTGACCAGGCGCCCGAGATCTACGACCGGCCCCTGCTGCCGCCCGACCATGAGGCGCCCAGGCGGGCGGCGCGGCTGCGCGAACTCGGGCTGGGACAGGCCCGGGAGAGCGAGTTCGACAGGTTCGCCCACGAGCTCGCGGTGGAGGCGCAGCAGCTCACCGGCCTCGCGGCCACGCCGGTGGCCTTCGTGAACCTCATCGGCGAGGACCAGTTCGTGGCCGGCGTCTTCACGCCCCCGGCCGCCGCCGACCTCGTGGAGGGGATTCTGGATACGAGAATCCCGCTCAACGCCGGCTACTGCCCGCACGTCGTCGTCCGGCGCAAGGCGCTGATCCTCGACGACGTTCTCGACTATCCGCGTTTCGCCGGGAATCCCATCGTCGACAGGCTCATGGTCCGCAGCTACGCCGGCGCTCCGCTGACGGACCGCACGGGCACGGTCCTCGGCACGGTCTGCGTCGTGGACAGCGAACCGCGCCCGTGGGGCAAGGCCGGACTGGACCTCATGAAGCGGAGGGCGGCCGAACTGGGCGCCCGGATCAACCTCCGCGAGGGCCTGCCGGGCTGACCGGGCGGGCGGCCGGCGGGCGGCCGGGACCGCGCCCCGTTCCCCGTCAGGCCGGACCGGGGAACGGGGACGGGCGGCCGGACCCGGCGCCGACCGGCTCCGCCAGGCCCTCGTCTCCGATGATCCCGGTGGCCATCAGCCGGAATTCCGCGGCGACTCCGGCGATGTCGTGCCTGAGGAACTCGACGGCGGGCCAGAGCCTTCCGGGGGCGGCACCGGTCTCCTCGGCCCACTTCAGGACCCTCGTCACCGCGAAGAGGTAGCCGATGGCGCGGCCCGCGAGGACCTGGTGCGACTGGTCCAGCGGCCCGTCGAGGAAACCCAGGTCCGTCTTGAGCGTGTCGACGGCGGGCGCCGTGAGCGGCCAGCCGGCCAGGAACTCGCTGAGGGGCCGGCCGCCCCGCCGGGTCAGGCAGTGTGCGGCGAGCTGCTGGCTGAGCATGTCGTTGTTGCCGTCGAAAACGGTGAAGACCCGCGAATCCAGGAACGCCTGGCCGGCGATGTTGGTGGGCGACCCGCAGCGGTACCCTTCGCCGCCGCTCAGCTGCTGGTAGTTCTGTGCCGCCCGGACGATCCGCTCGGTGGCCACGGTCTTGAGGGCCTGGACGGCCGGGAACGCGGGCGCCATGTCGCCCTTGATGTCCAGCTCCGTCCGCAGGTAATGGCTCAACGCCTCGCAGATGGTGGCGGAGGCGTCGATGGCGGCGAGCCGGTAGCGGACGAAGCCGATCCTGGACTGCTGTTTCCGCCCGATCCGGCGGCCGTCCGCGTAGGCGTGCGCCTCGCGGCTGATGCGCCGCAGGAATCCGGCTCCCGCCGCCGCCAGCAGCGACCGCGAGGCCAGGAACAGGTCGACCGAGGTCACGCCCATCTCCTCGGCGTCGATCCGCCGGTGCCGCGGAACGGTCACGTCGATGTCGTTGACCCCGTAGTCGAGCAGTTTCAGGCCGAGTGCCTCGTAGAGCTGGACGGTGCGGAATCCTTCGTCGCGCCTGACGATGAAGTAGCCGTACTCGCGGCGGTGCGCGTGCTTCGCGACGACCAGCCACCAGTGCGCGGAGGAGCTGAGCGCCTGCCAGTGCTTGCGGCCGCGGATCCGGTAGCCTCCGTCGACCTCCTCGAAGACGGTCGTCATGGCGGACAGCGCCGACCCGGCCCCCGGTTCGGTGGCGGCGAGCCCCGCCATCAGCGGATCGCCGCTGGTGAACGGCGGCAGCATCTCCGCCTTGGCCTCTTCGCCGGCCCATTTCACGACCGGCAGGAGCGCGAGCGCGGTGTTGACTATCACGTACACGCCGAGCGCCAGGTTCCACTCGGCCGCGGTCTCGACGGCGCGGCACATCTCGACGTGGCTGTCGCGGCCTCCGTACCGCGCGGGCAGGGTCGGCAGCAGTATTCCCGCCCTGACCAGGAGCGCCCAGTCCTCGGCGGGAAGGTACTGCTGCGGATAGGCCGCCGAATCGAATTTTGACGCGACCGCGTCGATGCCGGCGATGAACTCGTCCGTCGACAGGGACAGCAAATCATCCGTCATGGTGTCCGCTTTCACGGGTCGGCCGTGCAGTGCAGGGGGAAGTCGATCAAGTGCGGTGGATCACGAGCATTCCGAGGTCCGAGTCACTCCGCAACAGCGGCCCGTTCACCACCTTCCGAATCATGAGATTCTCAGCACCCAGCGCCATGGTTATTCCGATGATCACCCCGTGCAAGGAACAACTTGCTTACCGCGACGGGCACAAGAACACGTTCTATGTCTGGTGACCTGCACGCCCTAACCGAACCGTAAGGGTTACGTGCGCGGCGTAGCCATGTGATCACACTCCGGTCGCCATTGACCTCCCGTGGGCAGGCCGGCCGCACGCTCCGCACCGAGGGCCTGGCCGGTTCCTTCCACCGAATCTCCAGCGCCGGTGCGCCGATCACGTGTTCCCGGTCCCCTGCGCTCGGCAACCACGGGAAATGGCCGCTGTCAAGGGCGAACACCGACTTCCGGTTACCAGGGGTTAATGTGCTGATTCGCCATAGTTGCGTTTCCGGGGCGCTGCTTGTCTCTTGAGCGGCCGGGCGATCGACCGGCCGCCCCTCCACGGGCCATCCGCCCGTCCCCCAGGAGGCAATGGTGCCCAGGACCCGCTGGACCGCCGCGACAGCCGTGGCGGTCACTGGAACTCTCCTGACCATCGGGCTCGCGACCCCCGCCCAGGCCGAACGATCGTCCCCCCGGCCGGAGCCGCCGGGCGAGCACACGGAGCTGCCCGACAAGGACGCGCGCGGCGGCGCCCTCGCCCCCACCACCCGGCAGAAGAGCGCAGCCCGCGACGTGACCGTCCGGTGGAACAGGCTCGGCACCCCCGCCTCGGTGACCGGCACGGGCGCCCTGGCCGGCGGCCTGTCCGGCGGGCCGGAGAAGGTGGCACGCGCCTACCTGGCCGGCAACCGGGACCTGTTCGGCCTGGACACGGCCGCCGTCACCGCGCTGGAGAAGGTCGCGGTCAACCCGATCGGCGACGGCGCCGCCGTGCTGCTGCGCCAGCGCTTCGGCGACCTGCCCGCCGGCCACGACGGGCTGGTGGCCGTCGGCGTGCGCGGCGACGAGGTCGTCTCGGTCACGTCGACGCTGTCCCGGGACGGCGGCGCCCCGCCGCCCGCCACGCTCACCGAGGCCGACGCGGTCGCCGCGGCGGGCCGGGACGCGGGCATCACGGTCTCCGCGGACGCCACCCGCCGGGTCCGGCTCGTCGCGGTGCCCACCGCCGACGGCGTCCGCAGCGCCTACCAGGTCACGCTCATGGACACCTCGGACGCGGACGCGGAGCCGAAGGCCGTCACGTCCCACGTCGACGCCCGGTCCGGTGCGGTGCTGGTCCGGGAGAACCTCGTCGACCACGACAGCGACGACCCGCGCTGGTCGGTGTTCCCGGCCACGCCGCCCGGCGACTACTCGTCCCGCGACACCCGGCGGACGTGGTGCTACAAGCCCGCACCCGGATGCGCCTTCGTCGTCGGCGGCGACCCGTCGAACGGGAACGCCTGGGACGTCGACCCGGCGACCGGGGAGCCGACCCACACCAGCCTGGGGAACGCGGCCCGCACGTACGACAACCGCGCGAGCGACGACCCCTTCACCGTCGGGACCCGCACCAACGCCCCCCGCCCGGACCGCGCGTACACCTACCGCTGGGGCAACCAGTGGTACCGGAGCAAGTGCGACCCGGCGACGCTGGACAGCCCGCAGGAGGCCGACCTCGAAGCGGCGATCTCCAACCTCTTCGGCCAGCACAACCGCATGCACGACTGGTCCTACCGCCTCGGCTTCACCGAGTCGGCGTGGAACATGCAGGCCGACAACGGCGACCGCGGCGGCCTCGGCGGCGACCCCGAGCAGGGCAACGCGCAGGCCGGGGCGAGGTTCCCCAGCATCCGGGACAACGCGAACCAGATCACGTTCCCCGACGGCATCGCCCCGATCACCAACATGTACCTGTGGCAGCCGATCGCGGGCGCGTTCTACCCGCCGTGCGTGGACGGCGACTTCGACATGACCGTCATCGGGCACGAGTACTCCCACGCCATCTCCGGCCGCATGGTCGCCGGCCCGGACGCCGGGTGGAGCGGCCCGCAGGCCGGGGCGATGAACGAGAGCACCTCCGACCTGCTCGCCATGGAGTACCTCAGCGAGTACGGGTTCCGCCCGCCCGGCCGGACCCCGAACGTCATCGGCGCCTACGTCACCGGTGAGCCGCGCGCCGGGATCCGCAACTACGACATGAGCCGCAGCCCGCTCAACTACGGCGACATCGGCTACGACCTCGTCGGGACGCAGGTCCACGCGGACGGCGAGATCTGGAGCGCCACCCAGTTCGACCTGCGCGAGGCGTTCGTCCGGCGGTACGGCGACGGCAGCCCCGCGCTGCAGCGCAAGTGCGCCGACGGCGAGGTCGCGGTCGCCAAGTGCCCGGGCAACCGGCGGTGGGCGCAGCTGTCGTTCGACGCGCTGCTGCTGATGGCCGGCGGGGCGGTCAGCTTCGTCGACCACCGCGACGCCCTGCTCGCCGCGGACACCATCCGCTTCGGCGGGAAGAACCACGAGCTGATGTGGAAGGTCTTCGCCCGGCACGGCCTGGGGGCGGCGGCGTCCAGCGCGGGACCGGCCGACGCCGACCCGGTGCCGAGCTTCGCGTCCCCGATGTCGCGCAACGCCGACGTCACCCTCAAGCCGCGCGGTGCCGCCAAGGACGGGGCGGTCCGGCTCTACGTGGGCGACTACGAGGCCCGCGCCGTCCCGGTGGCCGACACCGACCCGGCGACGCCGCTCGGAGCCACGTTCGCCATCGCGCCCGGCCGCTACTCCTTCGTCGCGGTGGGCGCCGGCTTCGGGCACCGGAAGTTCACCGCGACGATCGGCACGGGGCGGAAGTCCCTGCCGGTGACGATGGACCGCAACCTCGCCGCGAGCGCCAACGGCGCGACCGCCGCCGGCGACGGCCAGTCCCACGGGGCCCTGCTGGACGAGACCGAGGCGACCAACTGGCAGTCGGTCGAGGCCCCGGTCGCCGACCGCCAGGTGACCGTCGACCTGGCGGGCGACCGCCCGGTGAAGGTCGGCCGGGTCCAGGTCAGCGCGATGCTGCGGCCGACGGTGGCCGATGACCCGGAGGGCGCGAACACCGCCCAGAACCGGTTCACGGCGCTGCGCGCGTTCCGGCTGCTGGCCTGCGACTCCACCCGGGCCGACTGCGCGGAGGACGGGGCGTACCGCACCGTCTACACGAGCCCGTCCGACGCGTTCCCCGCCGACCGGCCGCGGCCGACGGCACCCGACATCAACCTCCGGTCGTTCGACCTGAGGGACGTCAAGGCGACGCACCTGCGGCTGCAGGTGGTCTCCAGCCAGTGCACCGGCGCCCCGGCGTACGCGGGTGAGCAGGACAACGACCCGCGTTCCGACACCGACTGCGGCGCCGCCGCCCGGTGGGCCGGTCTCGTCCGCGCCGCCGAGCTCCAGGCGTTCGCCCGGTAGCCGCGGCACGAGAGGCGGGGGCGGTTCCGGCCGCCCCCGCCTTCCGGCTGGACGAGCACCGCGGCACAGCCGGCGGAACACCCGGGCGGGGTCGCCGAAACACGCCGGTCGCCGAAACACGCCGCAGGTCGACGGCTAGGACGCGGCGGGGACCGCTACGCGGATGGCGAGCATGCGGGCCTCGGTCGCCGCCATGCGGGCGTGCTCGTGGAAGTCGGGCGCGGCGCAGGCGTACAGGGTCCTGCCGTCGGCGCCGCCGAGGCCGCACGCGTAGACCGGGGTACCCGGCTTGATCTCGTCGGTGATCTCCCCGCCGTCGAGCACCCGCACGAGCCGGTCGCCGATGGCGTCGGCCACCCAGAGCCCGCCTTCGGCGTCGAGGCAGACGCCGTCGCCCGCGGCCTGCAACCGGGCGAGCATCTCGGCGACCCCCCGGTCGGACGGGAGCGGCCCGAACTCCGCCCACGTCCGCCGGTTGGCGAGCTCGCCGTCGCCGGTGACGTCGAACGCGGTGATGCGGTTGCCGAAGGTCTCCGCCACCACCAGCACGTTGTCCGGGGTGATGACGGCGCCGTTGGGGAACCAGAGGTCGTCGGCCACCTGCGTGACGCCGCCGTCGGGGTCGACCCGGTGCAGGGCGGCCGTCTCCAGCGGATCGCCGCCCATCAGGTCGAAGCCGAAGTTGCCCACGTAGGCGCGGCCCCGGGCGTCCACGACCATGTCGTTGACGTGCCCGGTCGCGTGCTCGGCGAGGTCGGCGTGGACGGCGAGCGTCCCGTCGGGCTCCCTGCGCAGGACCTTGCGGTCGCGCATGGAGACGATCAGCAGCCGCCCGTCGGGGAGCCAGCCGAGCCCGGAGGGCTGCTCAGGGACGCGGGCCTCCACGCGCGGGTCGGATCCGTCCTCGCGCATGGACGTGACCTCGTGGGTGTAGAAGTCGGAGAACCAGAGCCGCCCGTCGCGCCAGCGCGGCGACTCCAGGAACCGGAACCCCTCGGCAACGGTGGTGATCTCCGTCATTGTCGTCCTCCCTTGAGAATCGGTCTCGAAGTCGCCGGGTCTCGCGCTGCTCCTGGGGGTCTCCTGAACGCTCATCGGGGTCGCCGATACAGTGAATAAGCGCATAGTCACCAAGTAGGATGCTCGGTGTCAAGGGTCACGACGAATACTCACCGTGGCGGCGACGTGCGACGACGCCACCGTGAACCGCTTCTGGGACCATGCACATCGTCGGCACTTCGAAGAAGGCGAGGGGGCGGATGGCCAGACGGCAGGCCCGATTCACCGCACAGGACCTGGCAGAAGACCCCAGGCTGCGGGACCACTCCCCCGACCTCTGGAGGGGGGAGCTGGGGGAGGTTCAACGCGGCCTTCTGACCTCGGCTGTGCGCTGCTTCGCCGCCAATGGCTTCCACGCCACGACCACGCGCGACATCGCCGAGGGCGTGGGCCTCAGCCCGGCCGCGCTGTACGTGCATTTCCCGTCGAAAGAGCTGGTGCTCTACGAGATCATCCGCGTCGGCCACGAGAGTGCCCTCGCGAGCGTCCAGAACCCGTCCATCCTGGCCGTGGCGGACTCGGCGGACCGGCTCCGCGCCATCATCGCCGCGTACACCGCGTGGCACGCCCGCCACCACGTGGTCGCGCGCGTCTGCCAGATGGAGCTCGCCGGCCTGACGGCCGAGCACTACGACGAGGTGCTGGAACTGCGCCACCGGACGAACGAGTTCTTCCGCGACGCCGTCGTCCGCGGGGTCGCCGACGGCTCGTTCGCGCAGGTCGACGTCAAGCGGGTCACGCGGGCGATGCTGTCGCTGAGCATCGACCTCGTCCGCTGGTACCGGCTCGACGGCGCCGACTCGCCCGAGCAGCTCGGCGAGTTCTACGCCGACCTCGCACTGAAGCTGGTGGCCCCCGACACGGCCCGCTGAAACCGTCTTCACCGCGAAATCAGTGCGGCGCGTCCGGCATTTTCCGGAAGGCCACTCCTTGCGCACGGCGGATCACTCATTCCCATGCGCCGGAGACATAAAAAGAAATGGCGACTCAAAAGCCTGGATCGCCATCGGGCACCGTACTAGCGTCGATCTCGATTGGGACGACGAAGGGCGCTGTCGATGGCCGACCCCGCCGACGACCTTCTGACCGGAAACCCTGGCGACCCGGATCCAGGCGGCATTGATCCGGAGGACGTGGAATTCCTCGTTCTCGGGGAACTCGCCGTGCGCTCCCGCGGGCGCCTCGTGCCGCTGCCCGGGCCGAGCGTCCGGGCCCTGCTGAGCGCGCTCCTGCTCACCCCCGGCGACATCGTGGGCGAGGACCGGCTGCTCACACTGGCCTGGGGCGCGGACCGGGGCAGCCGCCGCGCCCTCCAGTGCGCCGCCACCCGGCTCCGGACGTGGCTGCGCACCGCCGTGGGACCGGACGCACGGCTCGAGCACGCGGGATCGGGCTACCGGCTCGCGGTCCCCGCCGGGTCCGTCGACGTCGGCCGGTTCCGCGCCCTGGTCGCCGCGCACGCCCGCACCGACGATCCGGAGCGCGGGCTCGCCCTGCTGGCCGGCGCGCTGCGGGAATGGCGCGGGCCGGTGCTGGGCGGCCGCCCGGAGCCCGTCGCCGCCGACCCGGCCGTGCGGGAACTGGAGCAGGCGCGGATCGACTGCGCGGGCGCGCTGGCCGACCTGGCGCTCCGGCTCGGCCGGCCGGGCGCCGCGCTCGCGCCGGTGGCGGACGCCGCGGCCGGGGCCCCCTACGACGAGCCGTTACAGGCGCGGCTCATCCGGCTGCTGGCGGCCTGCGGCCGGAACGCGGCGGCGCTCCGCCAGGTCGAGCGGGTGCGGCGGCGGCTGGCCGACGAACTGGGCGTGCCGCCGTCCCGCGAGGTGCTGGACGCGCACGCGGCGGCGCTGGACGGCCACGGCGAGCTCGCCCCGGTGCCGCGGCAGCTGCCCGCGACGCTCTGCGACTTCACCGGCCGCCGGGACGAGCTCGCCGTGCTGTGCGCCTCGCTCGGGTCCGGCCGCGACCGCTGCGGTCCGCTGCTGCTGGTGATCCACGGAACGGCCGGCGTCGGCAAGACGGCACTGGCCGTCCACGTGGCCCACCGCGCCGCGGCGCGGTTCGAGGACGGGCAGCTGTACGCGGTGCTGCGCGGCCCCGGCTCCCGGCCCGTGGACCCCGCGGAGGTGCTGGCGGCCTTCCTGCGGACCCTGGGCGTCGCCGACGCCCGCATCCCGCGCTCCCTGCACGAGAGATCGTCGCTGTTCCGCTCCCGCGCCGCCGGCCGCCGCATCCTGCTGCTCCTCGACGACGCCATGGACGACGCGCAACTGCACCCCCTCATCCCCGGAACGCCCGGCTGCGCGGTGCTGGTCACCGGCCGCGCCCCGCTCGCCGGGCTGACCGGCGCGCGCACGCTCCGGCTGGACGCGCCGCCCCGCGCCGACGCCCTGACGCTGCTCGGCCGCGCCGCGGGACGGGAGGGGGTGACCGCCGATCCCGCCGCGGCGGACATCGTCCGGATGTGCGGCCGGCTGCCGCTGGCGGTGCGGATCGCCGGGACGCGGCTCGCGCGCCGGCCGGGGGCGAGCCCGGCCCGGCTCGCCGAGCGGCTGCGGCCGGAGCACCGCAGGATGGACGAGCTGGCCGTCCGCGGCATCGCGGTGCGGCCCCGGCTGCACGAGAACTACCGGGACCTCGACCCGGCCCACCGGCGCGCGTTCCGGCTGCTCGGGCTGCTGCGCACGGCGACCTTCCCGGAGTGGGCGGCCTCCGCGGCCCTCGGCACCGGCCCCGACGCGGCGCGCGCCCACCTGGAGGCCCTGGCGGACGCCGCGCTGCTGGACCCGCTGGGCGAGGACGCGGCGGGCCAGGTCCGGTACGGCATGCCCGGCCTGCTCGCGCTCCACGCGCGGGAGCTGGCGCTGGCGGCGGAGCGGCCCCGGACGCGGGAGGCGGCGCTGCGCAGCGCGTACGGCGGCTGGCTGCACCGCGCCGAGCTGGCCGCCCGCGCACCCGGCCCCGCGCCCTGGGCGGCCGCCTGGTTCGAGGCGGAGGACGAGGCGCTCGCGACGGTCGTCGAGCAGGCCGCGGCGCACGGTCTCCACGACCTCGGCGAGCGGCTGGCGGACGTAATGCACGGCCGCCGCCGAATCGGCGTCGCGCAGCGGGTGAGAGCGGACTGAGAGCGGACTGAGAGCGGTCATCGGTCACCATGCGTCCGTGATCGAAGGCCCAGGTCCCGGGGACCCCCGCGCGGGCGCCCACGACGAGCACCCGCTGCCGGGCGGCCCGGCGTTCCTCCGCTTCGATCGCCCGGAGATCCAGGAGGGCTCGCTGGTGGTGCGGGCCGTTCCGGCGGACGTCCGCGCGCACCGCAGGCAGGCGCGCGGCACGCCGCTCGCCTACCTGTACGAGGTGGTCTCCGAGGGGGAGCCCGAGCACGACCTCGTCTTCACGGCCGGCCATTTCGACGAGGCCGGCCTCGTGTGGCGGTTCTCCGGGGAGGTGACGGGGATTCCCGGCATCACCGAACCGTCCGACGCGGTTCCGCCCTGAGCGCACGGTTCCGGCGGCACGCCCCGCCCCTTGAGCTCCGTCGTGGCACCCGCGCCATGACGGGAGGCCGAAGGTCGCCGCGCACGCGGTGACGAAGGAGGTTGGTCCATGTCCGACACCCTGACCCGAGAGCCGCTGCACACCGCGCTCTCCTTCCTCGAAGGGGTGCACGTCGAGCCGCAGGAGCCGGCCGACCCGCGCCTCCAGCCGCTCGCCTACCTCTACTCCGCCGACTGGGAGGGCCAGGCCGCCGACCGGATGCCCGGCCACTACGACGAGAAGACCCAGACCTGGGTCGCGCCTCCCGGCATGCCGACGGCGGGCATCGCCACCTACACCAACACCAGCTGCTATGCGGGATCGGACCGCTGCCGGGACGACACGTGCCAGTGACCCGATGACGGCATCCGATCCCCGGGTCCTCATCCTGACCCAGGAGTTCGACCCGACGGTCGATCCGGTCATCACGACCCTGTCCGAACGGGGCACCGAGGTCGTGCGCGTGGACCTGAGCTACTTCCCGCGCCGGCTGACGTTCACCACCTCGGACTTCGGCGACGGCGGCCGGCGGATACTGCGCCACCGGGACCGGGAGCTGGACCTCGACCGGCTCTCGGGGGTGTGGTACCGCCGGCCCACCGGCTTCGACTTCGGGCCGGACATGCCGGAACCGGAGCGGTTGTTCGCGCGCAAGGAGGCCATGCAGGCCATCGGCGGCATCCTGCGCGCGACCGACTGCCTCTGGGTCAACCGGCCGGACATCGACGCGATCGGGGAGCTCAAGCCGTACCAGCTGGAGCTCGCCAAGCGGCTCGGGTTCCGCGTGCCGCGGACGCTGCTCACCAATGATCCGCGGGAGGTGGCGGACCTGCTGGAGCGGGCCGGCGCCCCGATCGTCTACAAATCGCAGATAGGCGGGGTGATCCATTACCCGGGCGCATTCCCGGGCGGGCTCCTCACCGCGGTCGTCGGCGACGAGATCAAGGAGAATCTGGACCGGGTGGGCCACACGATGTGCATGTTCCAGGAGTACATCGAAAAGGCGTACGAGGTCCGGCTCACCGTCATCGGGAACACCTATTTCCCGGTGACGATCAATTCGCAGGAAATGGATTCCACCAGGGTGGACTGGCGGGGCGAGGCGGGCGAGGTCGCCGTCCTGCCCTACGGCGAGTACCACCCGCTGCCGGAGGAGGTCGTCAAGCGGACCCAGGCGCTGCTCGCGGAGCTGAACGCGGTGTACGCCGCGGTCGACTTCATCGTCACGCCCGACGGCGAGCACGTGTTCCTGGAGGTCAACCCGGCCGGCCAGTTCATGTGGATGGAGCATGACCTGGGCCTGCCGCTCGCCGCGCGGATGGCCGACCTGCTGGAGCGGGGCGGGCCGTTCCGGCGCGGGGACGCGGTGCAGGTCGGGTACTGAGTGCACCGGAGAAGGGAGCGGGCGGCGTGGCCGGGGCGATGCCGTATCTGACGATCGGGTGCCAGGCGGTCGTCGCGGTCGCGTTCGCCCGCTCCTGCGCCGCGAAGGCCGCCGGCCGGGCCGCCTTCGCCGACTTCCGGCGCTGGCTGTCCGGCGCCGTGCGGGTTCCGGCGCCGCTCGCCGCCCCGGCCGCCGCCGGAGCGGTCGCCGCCGAGGCGGCCACCGCGGCGGCGCTGCTGGTCCCGCCGCTCGTCCCGGCCGGCTTCCTGGCCGCCGCCCTGCTGCTGGCCGGCTTCACCGCGGCGGTGGTGTCGATGATCCGCCGCCGGGTGCGGGTGCCGTGCCGGTGCTTCGGCGCCGGCCGCCGGCCGCCGGGCGTCCCGCACGTCGCGCGGAACCTGGTGCTGCTGGCGGCCGCGGCCTGCGGCGCGGTGACGGCGGTGGCCGGGGACGGGCCGCCGCCGTTCGACGCGGCGGCGGTGCTCGCCGCGGTCGCCGGCGCGGCGACCGCGCTGCTGCTGACCGAGCTGGAGGAGATCGCCGATCTCGTCCGGCCCCTGGCCGTTACCAGCGAGGAGGCCCCATGACGGTGTCCACGGCCGCGATCATGGTCGTCGGTGTGCTGTGCCTGGTCGACATCGCGCTCACGCTCGCGGTGATCCGGCGGCTCAACGAGCAGGGCCGGCTGCTGGCCGAACCGGGCCGGGCGCCGGCCGGGCGGGGCTATCCCCCGCCGCTGGAGATCGCGCCCGGCGAGCGGGTCGGGGACTTCGCCGTCGCCACCGTGGACGGCGAACCGGTCTCCAGGGCCGGCCTGCGGGACACCACCCTGCTGGCGTTCATGGCGCCCGGATGCCAGTCGTGCGAGCACAGCCTGCCGGAGTTCCTCGCCCGCGCCGGCGCGGCCCCCGGCGGCCGGGACGGCGTCCTCGCGGTGGTGCTCGGCAAGGGCCCGGGACGGGACGAGCTGTGCGCGAAGCTGGCGCCGGTGGCGCGGGTGCTGACCGAGGACGAGGAGGGCGGGCCGCTCGTCCAGGCGTTCGGCGTCGGCGCGCTTCCCGCGTTCGCCGTCCTGGCCGGGGACGTGGTGGTGGCCAGCTACGCGCTCCCCGAGCAGCTCCCGGTCGCGGACGACACGCCCGCGTGAGCCGGGCACCCGCATGAACGAGGAACGGCCCCGGTACGCGGCGGGCTCGCTGCGGGCGGTGGCGGAGCTCGCCTGGTCGGCCGGGCGCGGACGGCTGCTGCTCCGGGTCGTCCTGGCCGTCGTGGCGAGCGCGGTCCCGGTGACGCTGGCCTGGCTGACCAAGACGATCCTGGACGGGCTGGCCGAGCCGGGGCGCCCGCTGCTGGTACCCGTCCTGCTGCTGGCCCTGGCGGGTGTGGCGGCGGCCGTCCTGCCGCACGCGGTCCCCTACGTCGAGGCGGAGCTGCAGCGGGCCATCGACCTGCTGTGCCGACGGCGCCTCTACGCGGCGGTGGCGCGGCTGCCCGGGCTGCGGCACCTGGAGAACCCGCGGTTCCAGGACCGGCTCGCGCTCGCCGGGGAGACCGGGTCGTCCGGGCCGGCGGAGGTGGTCGGCGGGACGCTCGCGGGCCTGCAGGGGACGCTCATGCTCGGCGGCTTCCTCGGCACCCTCGCCGTGCTGAACGCGTGGATGCTGCTGCCCGTCGGCCTCGCGGGGCTGGTCGCGCTGCACGGGCAGGTCCGGCTGAGCCGCTACCGGGCCCGCGTCCACGGACGGCTCGGGCACGCCACCCGGCGCGAGTTCTTCTACGCCCAGTTGCTGAACAGCACGAGCGCCGCCAAGGAGGTCCGCCTGTACGGGCTGGGCGGGCTGTTCGGCGCGCGGATGCTGGCGGAGCTGCGCTGGATCAACGCGCAGCGCCGCCGGATGGACCGCCGGGAGCTGCTCGTCCAGGGCCTGCACGGCGCGCTGGGCGCCGTGGTCGCCGGGGCGGGGCTGGTGTGGGCGGTGGACGCCGCGCGGAACGGCCGGCTGACCGTGGGGGACGTGGCGATGTTCGTCGCGGCCGTCGCGGGCGTCCAGGACGGCCTGGCCATCATGATCAGCAGCGCGGGCCGCACGCACGAGGCGATGCTGCTGTTCGGCCACTACCGCCACGTCGTCGAGGCCGAACCCGACCTGGCGGCACCGCGGGGACGGGCCCGCACCGTCCGGCCGCTCCGCGAGGGCGTCGAGCTGCGGGACGTCTGGTTCCGCTACGGCGACGACCTGCCGTGGGTGCTGCGGGGCGTGTCGCTGACGATCCCGGCGGGCGGGACGGCCGCGCTGGTCGGGGCGAACGGCGCGGGGAAGAGCACGCTGGTCAAGCTGCTGTGCCGGTTCTACGACCCGACCCGCGGCGCGGTGCTGTGGGACGGCGTCGACCTGCGCGAGCTGCCGGTCGAGGAACTGCGGCGCCGCATCGGCGGGATCTTCCAGGACTACGTGTGCTACGACCTCACCGCCGCCGACAACATCGGCCTCGGCGACCCCGCGGCGCTCGGCGACCGGGACCGCATCGTGGCCGCCGCGCGCCGCGCCGGGATCCACGAGGCCCTCGCCGCGCTGCCGCGCGGCTACGACACCATGCTCTCGCGCGCCTTCGACGTGCCCGCCTACGACGATCCCGGCACGGGGGTGCTGCTCTCCGGCGGGCAGTGGCAGCGGGTCGCGCTCGCCCGCGCCCTCCTCCGCGACCGGACCGACCTGCTGATCCTGGACGAGCCGAGCGCGGGCCTGGACGCCGCGGCCGAGGCCGAGCTGCACGGGCGGATGCGCGAGCACCGCGCCGGGCGGGCGGGCCTGCTCATCTCGCACCGGCTCAGCACCGTGCGGGACGCGGACACGATCGTCGTGCTGGCCGACGGGCGGGTGGCCGAGCACGGCCCGCACGACGCGCTGCTGGCCGCGGGCGGGCGGTACGCGCGGCTGTTCCGGCTCCAGGCGTCCGGCTACCAGGAGCAGGACCGCGCCCGGCCGTGAGAGACCCGGCCGCCGGGCCGGCTTGTTGACAAGAACACCCCGCAGACCTGACTATGCGCTTAGTTAGTTGCGGTCCAGCGGCCGAAGGAGAGAGATGGCGAATCTGACGTTCGACTTCGCCGGGCGGATCGTCGTCGTCACCGGCGCGGCCCGCGGCGTCGGCCGGGCCATCGGGGAGCACTTCCACAACGCCGGCGCGAAGGTGTACCTGGTCGACTCCGACGCGGCGGAGGTCAGGGTCGCCGAGAGCGAGACCGGCGCGGTCGGCCTGGTCGCCGACGTCTCCGACACCGCCCAGGTCACCGACGTGGTGGAGCGGGTCGTGGCGAGCGCGGGCCGCATCGACGTGCTGGTCAACAACGCGGGCATCCTGCGCGACGGCGTGCTGTGGAAGCTGTCGGACGAGGACTACGAGGCCGTCATGGCGGTCCACGCCGGCGGGACCTTCCGGTTCACCCGCGCCGCGGTACCCCATTTCCGGCGGCAGGGCGGGGGACGGATCATCAACGTCACCTCCTACACCGGCCTGCGCGGCAACCCGGGCCAGTCGAACTACGCCATGGCCAAGGCCGGGATCATCGGGTTCACCAAGACGGCGGCCAAGGAGCTCGCACGGTTCGGCGTCACGGTGAACGCGATCTCGCCCAACGCGCAGACCCGCATGATCGCCTCCATCCCCCCGGAGAAGCTCGCGCAGCTGACCGCCGAGACCCCGCTGGGCCGCTTCGCCGACCCGTCGGAGATAGCCGGCGCCGTGGCGTTCCTGGCCTCGGAGGAGGCCTCCTACATCACCGGCGTCGTGCTGCCCGTCGACGGAGGCATCTCGTTGTGACGCCCACCAGCCGCTGACGTACGGACACGGACGGACGGAGCACCGATGAACTGGGCAGTGACGCTGCACCCGACCATGACCCCGACGCCGCCCACCGTCTTCCTCGACCTGCTGGCCCGCGAGGCCTCCCCCGCCGAGTTCGAGGGGCCGCTGGTGGCGGCCCGCGCGGCGGGCGCCGGCCCCGAGGCGCTGGCGGAACTGGAGGCCGCCCAGCTCGCGGCGCTGCGCGTCCGCGCCATCATGCAGCGGTACGCCTGCCGCGAGGCCGAGCTGGCCGCGCTTTTCGACACCGCCGGCGAGCTGGCCGCGCTGCGCGACCACGACGCGATCCTGGAGGCGATCGTGCACCGCGCCCGGCGGCTGCTGAACGCCGACGTCGCCTACATGACGCTGAACGACGACGAGCCCGGCGACACCCGCATGAGGGTGACCGACGGCGCGGTCTCGGCGGCGTTCCGGCGACTGCGGGTCCCGCTGGGCGACGGGCTCGGCGGGCTGGTGGCACAGACGGCGATGCCCTACAGCAGCGACCACTACCTGAAGGACCCGCAGTTCCGGCACCGCACCTTCATCGACGAGGCGGTGGCCGAGGAGGGTCTTGTCGCGATCCTGGGCGTGCCGATGCGGCTCGGCAGCCGGGTGATCGGCGTGCTGTACGCGGCCAACCGCAGCGAGCGTCCGTTCGACCAGGAGAAGGCGGTGCTGCTGGGCTCGCTGGCCGCGCACGCCGCCGTGGCCATCGACAACGCCCGGCTGCTGGCGGAGAACCGCAGGGCGCTGGAGGAGCTGAACACGGCCGGCGCGAAGGTCAGGGCGCGCAGCGCGGCCGTGGAGCGGGCGGCCCAGGCGCACGACCGCATCACCGCCCTGGTGGTGCGCGGCGGCGGCGCCGGGGAGGTGGCCGCGGTGGTCACCGAGGTTCTGGGCGGGTCGCTGCACGTCCTGGACGCCGACGGCCGTCCGCTGGCCGCCTCCGGCGACCCGGCCCCGCTCACCGAGGACGAGTTCTCCGGTGTCATGGCCGCCGCGCACTCCGCGCGGGCCAGGGGCCGCACGGTGCGGCGGGGCGACCTGTGGATCGCCCCGATATCCACCGGAGACGAGGTGCTCGGCACACTGGCGCTGCGCACGGCGGAGGAGGTCTCCGACGCGGATCGGCGCATCCTGGAACGCGCCGCCCTGGTCACCGCGCTGCTGTTGCTGCTGCGGCGCAGCGCGACCGAGGCGGAGGGGCGGGTGCGGGGCGAGCTGCTGGACGACCTGCTGAGCGGCCGGGCGGACGGGACCGAGGCGTTCGAAGCGCGGGCCCGCCGGGTGAACGTGGACCTCGACGCCTCCCATGTCGTGCTCGCGGTCCGCTGCGCCTCGCCCGAGCAGCGCAGGCGCGCCGCGTTCTGGGCGGCGTCGCACGCCGCCGTGTCGCACGGGCTGGCGGCGGCCCACAGCGAGGAGGTCGTGCTCCTGCTGCCGGGGGACGAGCCAGGCGAGACGGCACAGCGGATCTCCAGGGAGCTGGGTGCCACGCTCGCGGTGCCCGTCACGGTCGGCGCGGCAGGGCCGGTGCGCGACCCCGCCGGGTTTCCCGCCGCCCACCGGGAGGCGCAGCGCTGCGCCGACGCGCTGCTGGCCCTCGGCCGCGGCGACGGCGGCGCGGCCGCCCGCGAGCTGGGGTTCGTCGGCCTGCTGATCGGCGCGGACCGCGACGTCGGCGGCTTCCTGCGGGCGACGCTCGGCCCGGTGCTCGACTACGACGCCCGCCGCGGGACGTCCCTCGTCCGGACCATGGAGGGCTACTTCGGCGCCGGGGGCAGCCTGTCCAGGACCGCCGAGCGCCTGCACATCCACGTCAACACCGTCACCCAGCGACTCAACCGCGTCGGCCGCCTGCTCGGCGACGGCTGGCAGGAGCCCGACCGGGCCCTGGAGATCCAGCTGGCGCTGCGCCTGCACCATCTCCAGAGCCCGGGCCCCCGGGGCTGACCCGGTCAACAAGCGAGGGCCGGTCAAGAGAGCGGGGGGTGGCCGGGATCGCGACGGGCCGGGTCAGGCCGGCGTGTCGACGGGCTTCCTCGGCTCCTCCGCCGCGCCGCCGGACGGGGCGGCCGCGCGCCGGAAGACCGGCAGGTCGGCGGCCGTCCCCCAGATGCCCCGGCGGAACAGCAGCACGATCACGATGAAGATCGTGCCCGTGACGATCCCGGTCTCCTGGAACCCGGCGCCGGCCAGGTAGTCCTGGAGCTGGACGATCAGGGCCGCCCCGACGGCTCCGCCCCACAGCGTGCCGATGCCGCCGAGGATGACCATCATCACGACCTGCCCGGAGGTGGTCCAGTAGACCCCTTCCAGCGAGGCGAAGCCGTGGCCGATGGCGAACACGCCCCCGGCCGTCCCGGCGAGCGCGGCGGACAGGACGAACGCCACGAGCCTGTAGCGGTCGACGGGGTAGCCCAGGGCGCGTGCGCGAGCGGGGTTGTCGCGGATCGACACCAGCACCCGGCCGAACGGGGAGCGGACGATGCGCCAGGCGGCGAACAGCCCGGCCAGCGCGAACGGCAGGCCCGCGTAGTAGAAGTAGAACGGGTCGGACAGGTCGAGGCCGAACAGCTCCCGAGGAATGCCCTGCAACCCGTTCTCGCCGCCTGTGACGTCCCGCCACTGGTTGGCGATGAAGTAGATCATCTGGGCGAAGGCCAGGGTGACCATGGCGAAGTAGATGCCGGTCAGCCGCACCGACAGGAAGCCGATGGGCAGTGCCAACAGCGCCGCGAACGCCGCGCCGCCCGCGATGGCGACGGGGAACGGCATGCCGGTGTGCAGCGCGATCAGGCCGGTGCAGTAGGCCGACCCGCCCCAGAACGCGGCGTGCCCGAACGACAGCAGCCCGGTGAAGCCGAGCAGCAGGTCCACCGACGCGGCGAACAGCGCCCAGCAGGCGATGTCCAGCGCCACCGGCGGGTAGATCAGCCAGGGCAGGGCCAGGGCGGCGAAGAGCCCGATCACCAGCAGCACCGTCCCGCCGCGGCCCGAGCGGGCCAGCCTGGACAGGATCATCTGAACGCCTCCTCACGTCCGAACAGCCCCGCCGGACGCCACAGCAGCACGGCGGCCATGAGGATGAACACCAGGGTCTGCGAGAGCGCCGGCACGTACAGGTTGCCGAGCGCCGACACCACCCCGATGGCGAAGCCCGCGACGACCGAGCCGAACACCGAGCCCAGCCCGCCGATCACCACCACCGCGAACACGGTGATGATCAGGTCGGCGCCCATCAGCGGGTTGATCGCCCGCATCGGCGCGGCCAGTACCCCGGCGAACGCGGCCAGCGCGACACCGAACCCGAACACCGGCGTCACCCACCGGCCGACGTCGATGCCCAGCGCCCGGGCCAGCTCGGGCCGCTCGGTGGCGGCCCGGACGATCATCCCGACACGGGTACGGGTGAGCACCAGCCACACCCCGAGGCACACCACCACCGCCGTCCCGAGCACGAACACCTGGTAGGCGGGATAGGTGAACAGCCCGAGGTCGATCGTGCCGTCCAGTCCGGACGGCCTGCGGTACGGCTGGGAGTTCACCCCGTACTCCCGCTTCACCAGGTCCTGCAGGATCAGGCCCAGCCCGAAGGTGAAAAGGAGGTTGTACAGCGGATCCAGCGGCGTCAGCCGCCGGATGAACAACCGTTCCAGGACGATCCCCGCGACCCCCAGCAGCGGCGGGACGAGCACCAGGGACACCCAGAAGCTCAACCCGAACGTGTCGAGCGCGATGAACGCGCCGAAGGCGCCTAGCATGTAGAACGCGCCGTGCGCGAGGTTGACCACGCCGAGCATCCCGAAGATGACGGCGAGGCCGAGGGCGAGCAGGGCGTAGAACGCCCCGCCCACCAACCCGTTGAACGCCTGCTGGAGCACGCCGGGCCCCTACAGCTTGCAGGCCGCGTCGGGCCGCGGCTGGAACGCCTCCGCCGCCGGGATGGTCTTGAGGATCTCGACGAAGTCCCATTCCTCCTTGACCTCGCCGGACGGCTTGACCTCCCCCAGGTACGCGTCGTGCAGCAGCAGGTGGTCCTCGGCGCGGATGGAGGCGTTGCGGGCGAACATGTCCTCGAACTCGTGGCCCTCCAGCTGCGCGACCACCTTGTCGGAGTCGTCGGTGCCGCCCCGCTGCACGGCCTCCAGGTACTGCATGGCCGCCGAGTAGTTGCCCGCCATGTTGGCGGTGGGACGCTGGCCGGCCTTCGCCTGGAACTCGTCGGCCCAGGCACGGGCCTTGTCGTCGAGGTTCCAGTACCACATGTCGGTGTAGCGGGTCCCGGCCAGCGCGTCGGGTCCGAGCGACTCGATGTCGGTGATGACCAGGAGCCCGACCGCCAGATCGATGCCCTTGTCCTTGAGCTTGTACTCGTTGTACTGCTTCACCAGGTTGATCAGGTCACCGCCGGCGTGCATGGTGCCGAGCACCTTCGGCTTCGGGTCGAGGTCCGGCGCCTTGAGCAGGAACGTGGCGAAGTTGTCGTTGGGGAACTTCGTCGGGTCGGTGTCGACCACGCCGCCGCCGGCGGCCTCGATCGCCTTCGTGAAGGTCTTCTGCATGTCCTCCCCGAACGCGTAGTCCGGGTAGATGATGTACCAGTTGTCGGCGCCGTCCTTGGTCACCTCGGTACCGGTCCCGTGGGCCAGCATGTAGCTGTTGTAGCCGTAGTGGAAGGTGTACTTGTTGCACTGCTCGCCTTCCAGCTCGGTGCTCGCGGCACCGACGTCGATGAACACCTTCTTCTTGTTCTTGGCGATGTTGGCGACGGCGAACGCCGCCGAGGAGGTCGGCACGTCCAGGATCACGTCGGCCCGCTGCCGGTCGTAGAGCTCCTGCGCCTTGGAGTTGGCGATCTCCGGCTTGTTCTGGTGGTCGGCGGAGAGGACCTCGATCTCGTCGGTCACCGCCTTGTCCCCGTACTTGGCCTTGAAGTCGGCCACCGCCATCTGCACGGCCTCGACCGTCTTGGTGCCCGAGGTGTCGGCGTAGATGCCCGACTGGTCGTTCAGGACGGCCAGCACCACCTTGTCGTCGCTGATCGCGCCCCCGCCGCCGGCCGGTCCGCCCCCGCACCCGGCCAGCAACAGCCCTGCGGCGGCGAGGCCGCCGGTCCAGCCCACGAGTCTCATCAGGTCTCCTCTGTTCCATGCTGCCGATCGTCGTCAGAGTCGTTTCGGGGGGCGCACCCCAGACCCCGGTGCTTCGCCCGGAGGACGGTCACAGTCCGAGGTAGTCGAGTAGTTCGTGCTCGCGTTCGCGGACCTGGTCGTTGCCGAGGGACTCGACGATGCGGCCCTCGGCGAGCAGGTAGTGGCGGTCGGCGACGGTCACGGCGAAGTGCACGTTCTGCTCGATCAGCAGGACGGTCACTCCCGCGGCCTTGACCTCGCGGAGGATGTCGCCGATCTGGGCGACGATCAGGGGCGACAGGCCCTCGGTGGGCTCGTCGCACAGCAGCAGCCGGGCGCCCGTCCGCAGCACCCGCGCCAGCGCGAGCATCTGCTGCTCGCCGCCCGACAGCTTCGTCCCGGGGAACCGGCGCCGCTCCCGCAGCATCGGGAACGTCTCGTACACCCGCTCCAGCGGCCATGCCTCCGGACCGCCCGGCCCGCCGACCTTCCTCCTCGGCGGGAGCAGCAGGTTCTCCTCGACCGAGAGGGTGGCGTAGACACCCCGATCGTCCGGGACGAAGCCCAGGCCGCGGCGGGCCCTGCGGTGGGGGGCGAGGCCGGTGACGTCCTCGCCGGACAGCGAGACGGTGCCCGTGGTCCGGCCATAGGAGCCGTGCAGTCCCATCAGGCAGCGCAGCAGCGTGGTCTTGCCGGCGCCGTTGCGGCCGACGAGCGTGACGATCTCGCCCTCGTCGACCCGCATCGACACCTCGCGCAGGGCTTGCGCCTCCCCGTACCAGGCCGACAGGCGATCAACGCGCAGCATGGGCGTCTCCGAGGTAGGCGGTGACGACCCGGGGGTCGTGGCGGATCTCGGCGTACGGGCCCTCGGCGAGCACCTTGCCGTGCTGCAGAACGGTCACCCGGTCGGCGAGGCTGGCGACGACGTTCATGTTGTGCTCGACGAGCACGACGGTGCGGCCCGCGCGGATCTTGCGGACGAGCTCGATGGTGCGGTCCACGTCCTCCACGCCCATCCCGGCGGTCGGCTCGTCGAGCAGCAGTACCGTCGGGTCGAGGGCGAGGGCCAGGGCCAGCTCCAGCGCGCGTTTGCGGCCGTACGACAGCGAGCCCGCCGGGACGGTCCCCTGGTCGGCGAGCCCGACCTGGTCGAGAAGTTCCTCCGCGCGGTCGGCGAAGCGGTCGAGCTTGCGGTCCGAGAGCCAGAACCGCCAGCCCAGCCCGGTGCGGCTCGCCAGCGCCAGACCCACGTGCTGGTGCGGGGTCAGCTCGGCGAACAGGCTGGTGATCTGGAACGAGCGCGCCACGCCGAGCCGGCTGATCGCCTCGGGACTGCGCCCGGCCAGTTCCTCGCGGTCCGCCAGCAGCACGCTGCCGGCGGTCGGCTTCAGGAAGCCGGTGAGCAGGTTGAACAGGGTGGTCTTGCCGGCGCCGTTGGGGCCGACCAGCGCGTGCACGCCGCCCTCGGCCACGTCCAGATCCACGCCGTCCACGGCCCGGAAGCCGCGAAACTCCCTGACCAGGCCCCGCGCCTTCAGGACGGGGACGGAACCGGCGCCGGCGCCGTGCCCGGTCTCCGTGGGCCCTCCTGTCATGCGACCTCCTCGTGCGCCATGCGGTGATCCGAGACACGTTCGGAACGCCGTGGACGTGAACGCTAGGTGGCGGCCAGGTGAGCGACCAGGCGACCGAAACACACATTCGGCCGGGCTCATATGAATGACTTCCACACCGCGCGGAAGGCCCGCGGCAGAAAAACGGGGGCCGGCCCGTCGTGGGCGCGAGCGGGCCGCATCCACCGCCCGCGGGCATGGAGGCGCTCACCACAGGGCGCCGGTCAAGAGTGGTGCCCGGCGACGTGGCCGGGCCCGTCAGCAGTCACACAGCATGGCGTCCATCACGGACCGACCGATCAATCCGTTCCCCACCCCAGGGAGCCGCACATGTCCATTCTCCGCAGATCATCCGTCTTCTCGGCCGCGGTGGTGACGCTCTTGGCGGCCCCGCCGGCGGCCGCCGTCCCGGCCGCCCAAGCGGACACCCGCTGCCACCGCATGGACAGGATCGAGGTCTCCGGCGCACAGAAGCAGGTCGCCGCCTGCCTGGACGACCTCACCACCACCGGCACGGTCACGTCCGGCCACACCGACCCCGCCCAGTGGACGGGACTGCACGCCGCCGCCACCCGGAATCCGAGCGGCATCCCGGGCATCCAGGTCGACGGCTACTTTCCGGACAGCTCCACGTTCAACACCACCCACGGCTGGAACCACGACTCCCAGTTCGTGATCCGCCTTCCGGAGAACTGGAACGGCGGGCTCGTAGTCTCGGGGGCACCGGGCACCCGCCGCCAGTACGCCAACGACTTCACCATCTCCGACTGGGTGCTCGCCAAGGGGTACGCGTTCGCCTCGACCGACAAGGGCAACAACGGCAACGAGTTCTTCAAGGACGGCAGGCGCCCCGGGGACGCCATCCGGGAGTGGTACCGCCGGATGACCCAGCTCACCGTCGCCGCCAAAGTGACCGTGGCCCGCCACTACGGCAAGGCCCCGCGCCGGACCTACGCGGCCGGCATCTCCAACGGCGGCCAGCTGGTCCGCTGGGCACTGGAGAACCACCCCGAGCTCTACGACGGCGGAATCGACAACGAAGGCACGTACTGGCCGCGCGACAACGGGCCGAACGCGCTCACCTACCTGCCGACGGCGCTGCGCAACTACCCCGAGTACAAGGAAACGGGCGACCCCCGGGCGCACGCCCGAATGATCGAGGCCGGTTTCGCGCCCGGCTCGGAGTTCCTCTGGGACTTCAACTACACGGTCATCTGGGACAACACGCAGCGCATCTACCGCGAGGAGATCGACCCCACCTACGACGGCGACCTGCAGGCGGGCATCCCGTACTGCGAGAGCGGAACGCCGAACTGCGACACCGACTACCGCTACCACGAGCGCCCCAGAAGCGTGCACCGGACCGTGCGGAAGCAGGGCCACACCGGCCGCATCGGCAAGCCGATGATCACGGTGCACGGGACGCTGGACTCGCTGCTGCCGATCAAGGTCCACGGCGACGCGTACGCGGCGAGGATCCGCGAGCAGGGGCGGGGCGAGCTGCACCGCTACTACCGGATCGAGGGCGCCTCGCACCTGGACCTGGAGTACGACATGTTCTCCGACCGGATGCGGCCGCTGCTGCCGTGCATGCGGACGGCGTTCGACGCCCTCGAACGCTGGACGGCCCCGCACGGCGGCCAGGCACCCCCGCCGAGCGCCACCATCCCGCGCCAGACCTCCGGTGACGTGGCCAACACCTGCTCCATCGGCTGACCGGATGTGATGTCCGCCCCGGCCCGCCGGCCGGTCCAGCCACGCGTGCGGTTTCCACGGACGTCCACCGGGCCGCCAAGCCGTTGGACCTCTGTGGTCAGTACAGCTAGTCGTGGGCGGCGATGGTGCGGGCGTGGGCGGTGAGGACGTGGGTCAGGAGGGCCGGGGCGCGGGTGCCAGCGGCGGTGTCCGGGAGGACCTCCGGGGTGAGGGTCCAGCCCGCGCCGACCCATGAGTCGCCGATCATGCCTTCGCTGGACGGGAGGTCGTTGCAGGACTGCCGGACGCGGATGGCGCGCACCGTCTCCGCGGCGGGGGTGTCGGTCTCCACGAGCAGCACCGGGACGCCGGCGAGCGGGCCGTCCTCCACGAGGCGCAGCACCTGGTGCGCCTCCTCCCCAGCGACCGCGGCGCCCGCGTCGAGGATCACCACGAGCCGCACCGGGGGGCCGTCCGCGGCCGCGGCGGGCAGGTCGCCGCCGATCCGCCGCAGGTCCACCAGGTCGAGCAGGCGGCGGAGCCGCTCGGACGCCGCCGGGCCGGTGGCCACCCCGCCGCCCAGCAGGCGGGCGCTGGTGACCGGGTCGAACCCGTGCAGCCAGCCCGCGCCCGACAGTCCCGCCGCGTCGATGACCTCCAGGCCGGCCAGGCCGGGCGGGACGGCGGCCAGGAACCGGGTCACCAGCGACCAGGCGTAGCCGGCCGAGTCGCCGGGCATCGTGCCGCGCGCGATCCACACGCCGCGCCGCCAGGGCATCCGCAGGACGAGCGGTATCCGCAGGCCGGGCAGTTCCTCGGTGGTCAGCCGCCCCACCAGCATCCCCTCGGCCAGGTCGGTGCCCGGCCGCCAGGTCAGCCACGACGGCGCGTCGAACGGCGCGACCTCCGCGGTGACGTGCGGCTCCACCCGGGCCAGCTCGTCGCGCAGCTGGGCGGCGTCGGTGCGCAGCCGCTCGTCCGCCGCCCTCATCAGCTCCTCGAACCGGCCGCGCGGCGCCCGGCCGGCGATCTCCTCGTTGCGAAGCCGCAGCGCGTGCTCGGTGGCGGCGCGGAACGAGGCCAGCGAGCGGCTGGCGTCCTCCCAGATCAGCCAGCACCGTTCGAGGTAGCCGACCTCCGAGGAGGACGGCGGCTGCGGCGCGGGGGCCCGCTGCGGCGGCGGCTGGGCCGGGGGCGGCTGCGTGCGCGGCGGCGGTACGGGCAGTGGCTGCGCGGGTGGCGGCTGCGCGGGCGGCGGCTGCGCGGGCGGCGGCTGCGCGGGCGGCGGTGCGCCGACGGCGGGGCCCGCCGGGGCGGTGCCCATGCCCGTCTCCTCCCCCGGGTCGTCCACCTCGACGCCGTGCGCCTCGACCAGCTCGGCGAGCCCGCCCGCGTAGCCCTGCCCGACGGCGCGCACCTTCCACTGCCCGGACCTGCGGTAGATCTCCAGTCCGATGATCGCCTTCTCCGGGCCCAGCCCCGGGACGGTGAACAGGGCCGCCGGTGCGTCGCCGTCCCCCGCCAATCTGACCTGCGGCGGCGGCATCGACCCGAACGACCCGGCCCCGGACAGGCTCACCGCGACCAGCACCGCGTGGACGTCGGAGGGCACCGCGTCCAGGTCGAGCCGCACGCGCTGGCGGCCCCCGCCGTCGGCCCACCGCACGCCCGGCGCCTCCGGGGCGTTGAAGAACACCAGGTCGGAATCGGAGCGGACGCGCAGGTCAGGGCCGACGAGCAGGGCGCTGACGTCCACGGGGACGGCGCAGGACACCGTGGCGGTCACCCGCCGGGCGGGCAGGGCGACGTTGGCGCCCGGGGCGAGTTCGGTCATCGGCGGTCAGGCGAGACCGGCGATCGTCGGCAGCATGTCCTCGAACGTGCGCCCGTGGCACGGCTCGCCGATCGCGTTCATCTTCCAGCCGTCGCCGTGCCGGTAGACGCGGGCCATCACCATCGCGGTGTGGGCGCCGCCGCCGGTCAGCGTGTACCGGGCCATCTCGGCGCCGTCCTGCTCGTTCACGAGCCGGCAGAAGGCGTTCTCGACCTCGTCGAACGTCTGCCCGTTGAAGGAGCTGACCGTGAACACCAGCGACGTGACGTGCACCGGAAGCCTGCTCAGATCGACGATCACCGACTCGTCGTCACCGTCGCCCGCCCCGGTCAGGTTGTCGCCGGTGTGCCGGACCGAGCCGTCGTCGCTGACGAGCTTGCCGAAGTAGACCACGTCGGCGATGCTCCCGTCGGCGAAGAGCACGCAGGACGCGTCGAGGTCGATCTCCCGTTCCCGCGAGCCGAAGAAGCCCTTCTTCTTCACCGCGTCCCAGCCCAGCCCCATCCGGACCATGCTCAGCACACCGCCGGGCTTCTCCAGCGAGATCCGCTGGCCCTTCACCATCGAGACGGTCACAGCCGTCGCCTCCTCGAAGTCCCCTTCACCGCACCGAGGAAAGCCTGGCAGCCGATCCGCCCGGTTGTCACCTGTTCACGGCGATCGGGGCGTCCCGGCCCACCACGTCCCGCCCGGAGGGGCGGGCCTTTGGGGGGCGGGGTCCTATTCGAGGTAGAAGGTCGCGTCGCCGCGGGCCGCGGCGGTGTCGGCGGTCTCCAGGTAGAGGAGGGACGAGCGCTGCCGGACGTACCGGCCGGCGAAGTTGACCGCCTCCAGCGAGATCCCGGCCGCGTCGGCGAGCCCGGTCCGCTGCCGGAAGGAGGAGTCGGCCCCGAACAGCGCGGTCGCGTCGGCGCGGTCGACCCACAGTTCGTAGTTGCGGTGCCTCAGGTAGTGGCCGGGGTAGTTGGCGGATTCGAGCGACACCGTCCCGTCGCCGTGGAGCCCGGGGACGATCCTGAACTGCGAGTCGGCGAGCATGGCGACGTCCGCGTCGAGCCTGGCGCGGAAGTCGTAGTGGCGGACGTAGCGTCCGGGGCTGCTGTAGGACGACAGCCGGTAGGGGGTCACGCCGTCGCTCACCGGGATGCCGAAGTTGGGCGTGCCGTCGGCGTTCCAGTAGAGCTTCTGGACGCGCGTGCGCCGGTTCGGGTCGTTCAGCGGATCGCCGCTGATGTCGCGGTAGTCACGGTCGTGGTAGACGAGGATGTCGCTCCGGCCGTCCTCTGAGACGGTGAAGGAGTTGTGCCCCGGGCCGTACTGGCTCGTCGCGTCGTTGCTGGTGAAGACGGGGTCGGGGCTCTTGCTCCAGGACGAGGCGTTCAGCGGGTCCGCCGAGGCCGGGGCGGTGAGCAGGCCCATGCAGTAGTTGGCGTCGGTGGCGCTCGCCGAGTACGTCATGAACACGCGCCCGTTGCGCACGAGGACGGCGGCGCCCTCGTTGACCTTGTATCCGATCGTCTCCCACGGCAGCGTCGGCGTGCTCAGCAGTGTGGGCGTCCCGGTGATGGTCCACGGGCTGCTCATGCGGGCGATGTAGAGGCTGGAGTTGACGTCGCTGCCCGGTGGGCTCTGTGCCCAGACCAGGTAGCGCGTCCCGTTGTGGGTGAAGGTGGTCGCGTCCAGGGAGAAGGTGTCCCACGGGGTGACCAGGCGGCCCATCTCCGTCCAGGTGGAGGTGAACGGGTCGGCGCCGGAGCTCCGCAGGACGTACATGCGGATGCGCCAGATGTCGTCGGACCGCCCGGCGGCGAAGTAGACGTACCACCGGCCGTCGATGAAGTGGATCTCGGGCGCCCAGATGTGCGCCGCCATCTCACCGGACGCGTGCCTGCGCCAGATCACCCGTTCGCTCGCGCCGGCCAGGCCCTGGATGCCCGTGGCGCGGCGCAGGATGATCCGGTCGTACTCCGGCACGGTCGCCGTGAAGTAGTAGTGGCCGTCGGAGTGCCGGACGATGTGCGGGTCGGCGCGCTGCCGGATCAGCGGGTTCGTGTAGCGGACACCGGGCGAGGCGGGGGCCGCCGCGGCCGTGCCCGGCCAGGCCGCGACGCCGGCGGCGGCGACCGGCACCGCGGCCAGCGTCCGCAGGACGGTACGGCGGTCGAATGCTCTCGGGTCGTCCACGGATTTCTCCTCACCCTCCGGCTTGGAAGCGCTTTCAATAGCAGGCCGGAAATGCCCGCGGGATGCTTGCCGGGGCGGGCGCTCGCTGGCCGTTTCGCCGATGTTTGCGCTAACAATGGGCGCTGTCAATACCCCGCCCACGTCGTTTCAGCGGGGCGGCGCCGGGAGCTGCGCCTTCGCGTCGGGAACCTCGCGTCAGGAACCCGCGAGCAGGTCGCGGTGCCGTTCCATGAGGTCGCTGACGGGGCGGGCCGGGCGGCCGGTGAGCCGCCGCACCGTGTCGGTGAGCGGCTCCCCGTAGCCGGCGCGCAGCGACACCCCGAAGGAGACGATCATGCCCCGCACGTCGTCGGGCACGCCCGCGGCGCGCAACTGCGCGTCGAACTCGTCGTCGGGCACGCTGCGGTACCCGACGGGTCGGCCGGAGATCTTGGCGGCGAGCGCGGTGAGGTCGTCGAAGCCGAGCAGCTCGGGCCCGGTGACGTCGTACGTCCTGCCCTCGTGGCCGGCGGACGCCAGGACCGCGGCGGCGGCGGCCGCGCAGTCGTCGCGGTGCACGAAGGCGCCCTTGGCGTGGCCGGTGTTGTCCACCAGCATGCCGCGGGCGATCGCCGGGGGGAGGATCTGCGTGACGGGCGTCTCCGCGAACAGGCCCATGCGCAGGTAGGTCACCTCCAGGCCGGAGGCGTCCAGCAGCTCGTGGGTGCGCAGGTGGTCGGGCACGACCGTGGACGGGCAGTCCGGGTCGGCCGGGTCGGCCATGATGTAGGAGGTGTACACGATGTGCCGCACCCCGGCCGCGACTGCCGCGTCGATGGCGTTGCGGTGCTGGGTGACGCGGCGGCCGAGCTCGTGCAGGCTGACCAGGAACAGCCGGTCCGCCCCCTCGAACGCGGCGGGGAGCGACTCCGGCCGGTCGTAGTCGCCGTACCGCACGGTCACCCCGTTGCCCGCGAACCCGGCGAGGGCGTCCACATTCCTGGTGACCAGGACGACGTCATCGGGGGAGACCTTTTCCAGCACGTATTCCGCGGTGGCCCGCGCGAGCCGGCCGGACGCGCCGGCTATGGCGATCCTCATCACGTTCCCCGATCGTCCGATTACGGGAGGCGACGGTACCCGGAGTTTCCCTTCCGGCATTGTCCGCCACGTTAAGCTACTCCCCTCTGCCGCCGTCAGGAGCGTGGAGTTACCGGAACGTGTCATCCCCAGGAGAAGACAGAGCCGCGCCGGCCGAGAGCATGGCGCGCGATCCCCGGCGGCCCCTCGTCGACGCGACCCATCCGTCGTCGGCCCGGGTGTACGACTATCTGCTGGGCGGAAAGGACAATTTCGCCACCGACCGAAGGGCCGCGGACAACATCGAGGAGGCTTTCCCGGCCATCCGGGTGGGCGCCCAGGAGAACCGCAGATTCCTGCTCCGCGGCGTCCGGTACCTCGCCGCCGAGGCCGGCGTCCGGCAGTTCCTCGACATCGGGACCGGCATCCCGACCTCGCCGAACGTGCACGAGGTCGCGCAGGGCGTCACGCCGGAGGCGCGCATCGCCTACGTCGACAACGACCCGGTCGTGCTGGCGCACGCCCGCGCCCTGATGGTCTCCGACCCCCGGGGGAACGTCGGTTACCTGGACGCCGACATCCGCGCTCCGGAGGCCATCGTCGGCAGCGATCTCGTGCACCAGGTCCTGGATTTCGACGAGCCGATCGCGCTGATACTCAGCGCCATTCTGCATTTCATCCCGGACGAGGAGCGGCCCGCGGAGATCATCCGGACGTTCGTCGAGGCCCTCCCGCCGGGCAGCTACGTCCTCGCCAGCCACGTGACCGACGAGCACGAGCCGCGACTGCGCTGGGCGTCCGCGGGGTACCGCGACGACGGCGTGCGCACTCTCGCGCGGACCGCCGCGGAGTTCGAGCGGCTCGTCTTCGCCGGCCACGGGCTCGAACTCGTCCCGCCCGGCGTGGTGCTCGTGTCGCGGTGGCGCCGCGATCCGGACGATCCGCCGGCCCCCGACCCGGCCGCGGTGTCGGCCTACGGCGGCCTCGCGAAGCTCCCCGGCTGACGCTCGACGCTCAGTCGCGGGGTGCGGTGAGGAGCGCCGCCAGGGCCGCCGCGAACCGGGCGGGGTCGACGTCGGCCGGGGGCCGGCCGAAGAACTCCCGGGACAGGTGGTATCCGGACAGGGCGGAGACGACGACCGCGAGGAGCGCGTGCGCGTCCTCCTCGCCGGGCAGCGCCGGCAGGTCCCGGGTGAGGTGCTCGGCCTCCTCGGCGATGCCCTCGTCCAGCAGCGCGCCGCGGACCTTGCGGGTCAGCTCGGGGAACCGGCCGTGCTCGCGGGCCAGCAGCGTGATCAGCGGCCTGACCCGCGTCAGGTAGTCGAGCTGCTGCAGGAGGCGGCGGGTGAGCGCCTCGCGCGGGTCGCCGGTGACGGGTCCGCGCTCGAAGGCGCGGCGGTGCTCCTGGGCGCGGCCCAGTTCCCGCTCGAAGACCTCGCCGAACACGTCCTCCTTGGAACCGAAATGCCGGTAGAAGCTGCCGCTCCCGGGGGAGAGCCCGGCCAGCTCCTCGATGTCGGTGACGGTCGTGCCGCCGAAGCCGCGCCGCTGGATCAGCTCCAGGGCCGCGTCGAGGATGCGCTCACGCGTGGTGGATGACACGGATGCAAGATAGCTCTTGCGCATGCAAGAACCTTCTTGCACAGTGGAGGGCCCCGGCGACGAAAGGCCCCCGCCATGCCCGCGTTCCGCGCGTCCCGCGTCCCCGTCCGGCTCCTGTCCGCGGTCCTGCTGGCGGTGGCCGGCCTGCCCGCCGTCACCGCGACCCCCGCGGCGGCGATGGACCCGCCGGGGGCGATCGTCGTCGCGCCGGACGACGGCGCCTGGGAGTTCCGCGACGGCGAGGGACGCGAGGTGACGCTGCGCGGCTTCAACGTCTCGGGCAGCACCAAGCTCTACGAGAACGACCTCCTGCCGTTCCGCACCACCGCGGACGCCGCCCGGTCGGCGCAGGCGATGCGGGATCTGACCGGCGCCAACGCGATCCGCTTCCTGATCAGCTGGGAAGGGGTCCAGCCCGCGCCCGACCGGATCGACCACGCCTACCTCGACAGGGTCGCGGCGCAGATCAGGGAGTTCACCGACCGCGGGATCCGCGTCCTGCTCGACTACCACCAGGACCTGTACTCCTCGCACCTGTTCCACGAGGGCAGCTGGTACACCGGGGACGGCGCCCCGGAATGGGTGATCGAGGCCGGGGACTACCCGCGCGAGTCGTGCGGGATCTGCCTGCTGTGGGGGCAGAACATGATGAACAACGGCGCCGTGCGCCAGGCCGCCCACGACTTCTGGCGCAACCGGGTCCTCGCCACGGAGGCCGGGCCCATCGGCGTCCAGGACGCCTTCCTCGCGCAGGCGAAGGCGACCATGACCCACCTCGAACGGGAACTCCCCCGGCCGGCGTTCGACGCCATCATCGGGTTCGACCCCTTCAACGAGCCGTTCGACGGCGGCCTGGACGGCGGCTCCGGCCTGGACTGGGAGAAGAACCACCTGATGCCCTTCTACCACCGGTTCCGCGCCGCGATGGACGAGGCGGGCTGGGCGGCCAAACCCGCCTTCGTGGAACCGCTGGTCTTCTGGAACACCGGATTCTTCGAGCAGGGCGGCATGACGTCGGTCGGGCGGCTCGGCACCCGGATGGTCTTCAACACCCACTACTACGACGGGGCGCGGATGACGCTCGACCCCTCCCCCGCGTCCGACGGGACCTATGCCGCGCCGATGAACGAGATCCGGCGGCGCGCCGCCGAACTGGGCACCGCGCCGATCGTCTCCGAGTTCGGCAACAAGCTCGACGACGGCCGCACCCCGTGGATGGTCCGCGGGATGTACCAGGCGATGGACTACGGCGTTCCCGGCCGCGGCTGGTGGAACGGGCCGTCCGGCGGCGGGGCCGTGCTGTCGGCGCTCCAGTGGCACTGGGACGTCTACAGCGGCCGCCACCACGAGTTGATGAACGGCAACCCCCGCAAGGTGCAGACCGAGGGCGACGCGTGGAACGACGAGGACCACTCCGTCGTCACCGCCGACGACGCGGGCACCGTCACGCTCCGACTGGACCAGCGTGTCCTCGACAGGCTCTACCCGGCCGCGGTGAACGGCGACACCCTGGCGTTCGCGTTCGAGGACCTGGCCCGCTCCGGATACGGCGGGACGGGGCGGCAGCAGCCCTGGCTCACCGTCCCGTCCTCGATGCCCGGTGTCGCCGCCCTGGTCGAGGGCCGCCAGTACGGCGTCCTCGTGTGGCGGGGGTCGGCGACGGGCGCGCCCACCGACCTGCACCTCCCGCGGTCCTTCGCCCCCGGCGGGACCACCGTCGTCAGCGATCTCGGCGCGCTCACCGGCGTGCCCGCCTCCGGCCCGGTGAAGGCCACGCCGGAACCCGGCTCGTCCTCGGCGCACCGGCTGCAGCTGACCCCGGCCGGCGACTCGCCCGCGGCGGTGCACTTCGCGCTCGTCGCCAACACCACGACCGGGACGCCGGTGACGCCCGCTCAGCTGGCCGCGGCCCGCGCCGAACTGTCCGCCTGGGCGAACCGCCACTTCGCCGCCGGCTGATCCGCGGGGAACGCCGCGTCGAGCAGGCGGAGCAGGGGCGCGGCCTTGACCGCGGTCTCCGCGAACTCGGCGTCCGGGTCCGACAGGGCGGTGATGGCGCCGCCGACGCCGAACTCGACGCGCCCGGCGGACGCCACGGCCGTGCGGATCACGATGCTGAAGTCGGCCGCGCCCGACAGCGAGAAGTAGCCGAGGGCACCGGAGTACACGCCGCGCGGGCCTTCCTCCAGGCGGTCGATGAGCTGCATGGTGCGGATCTTCGGCGCCCCCGTCATCGAGCCGCCGGGGAACGCCGACCGCACGCACCGCACGGCCGAGACGTCCGGGCGGAGGGTGGCGCGGACCGTGCTCACCAGCTGGTGGACGGTGGTGTAGCTCTCCACGTCGAAGATCGGGTCGACCTCGACCGACCCGGTCTCGGCGACGCCGCCGAGGTCGTGCCGGACCAGGTCGACGATCATGAGGTTCTCGGCGCGGTCCTTGACGCTCGCCGCCAGTTCGGCGCGCAGCCGCCGGTCCTCGGCGGGGTCGGCGGAACGCGGCCGGGTGCCCTTGATCGGCTTGGACTCGGCCCGCCCGTCCGCCGAGACGCGCAGGAAGCGCTCGGGGGAGGCGCTCAGCACCGACAGGCCGCCGAACCGCAGCAGCGCCCCGAACGGCACCGGGTCGCGCCTGCGCAGCAGCCGGTAGAAGTCCCACGGGTCCGCGCGCACCCGCGCGGTGAGCATGTTGGTCAGGCAGACCTCGTAGGTCTGCCCGGCGATGATCTCCCGGCGGCAGGCGGCGATCTTGTCGAGGTAGCGGCGCCGGCCGTGCCGCAGCGCGAGCCCGCCGGGCACCGGCGGGTCGACGGCGGGGGCCGGCGTGCCCGGTGACCGGGCGGGCAGCCCGGCCAGGCGGGTTTCGACGGCGTCCAGCCAGGCCCGCGCCGCGCGCTCGTCGCCGGCACCGTCCACCTGCCGGCACAGGGCCAGCAGGTGGACGCTCCCGTCCCGGTGGTCGAACGCCACGGCCCGGTCGGCGAAGATCATGGCGGCGTCGGGATGCGGGGAGCGGTGCGCCCGCGCCCCGCCGCACTCGGCCTTGAGCTCGTAGCCGAGGTAGCCGACCCAGCCGAGCCGGAAGCCGAACGGCAGGTCGGGGGTCTCGGCCGCGTGGGCGCGCAGGTCGGCGTCGATCCAGTCGAAGAAGGACGCCCGCTCCAGCCGCGTGGTCCCGCCCGCCGACTCGACGGTCAGGCCCCCGGTCGCCACGTCGAAGGTGGCGACCCGCGCCAGCGGGCCGGCCGCGTCCCCCATGAACGAGAAGCGCCCGCCGTGCTCACCGGTCCGGCTGCTGTCGAGCCAGAACGCCCGGTCGGACCCGGCGAACAGCGCGCCGAACACGTCCTCGGCCACCGCCGGTGTGCTGACCTGGCGCGCGATGACCCGGTACCTCGCGGTCCGGTCCCGCTCGGCGGCCGGTGCGGGTGGCCGGGCGGCGGGGGACGGCGCGGCGGCGCGGACGGGCCGTCTCCGGCCGAGGCGCTCGCGGGTGAGGTCGAGGAAGTTGCCGATGATGGCGCGGCCGTGCTCGGTGCACACCGACTCCGGGTGGAACTGGACGCCCCAGATCGGTCTCCGGGTGTGCCGGACCCCCATCAGGACGCCGTCGGGCGTCCACGCCACCGTCTCCAGCACCGGCGGGAGGTCCGCGGCGGCGAGCGAGTGGTAGCGGACCGCGGAGAACGGGGAGGGCAGGCCCCGGAACAGGTCGGCGCCCGTGTGCTCCACCGGTGACGTCCGCCCGTGCCGGACCTGCGGCGCGGGCCGGACACGCCCGCCGAACACGTGACAGATCCCCTGGTGGCCGAGGCACACGCCGAGGACCGGGATCCGGGCGTGCTCGATGACCGCCGCGCAGATCCCGAAGTCCCCGTCGTGCTCCGGCGAGCCGGGGCCGGGCGAGATGATCACGTTGTCGAACGGGCGCAGCAGGCGGCGCAGGGCGCGGCGCGACGTCCGCGCCACCTCGTCGTTGCGGACGACGACCGGCTCGGCACCGGCCTCCGCCACGTACTGGAGCAGGTTGTGGGTGAACGAGTCGTAGTTGTCGATGATCAGCGTCCGCACGGCATCCCCCACGGCCCGGCGCGGCGGCGGGCGCACCACGCGCCCCGCCGCCCGGCCCCGCCGCATGAGGGTACCGGCAGCGTGGCACCGGGTCGGCGCGGCACCGGGTCAGCGCATCGGGGTGCCGTAGGACTCGTCGAAGACGATCTCCTCCACCGGGGTGCGGGTCAGCTTGGCGGGGAAGCCGTGCTCGGGGTAGCCGACCGCGATGTGGGCGGCGGTGATGACGCCGTCCGGGATGCCCAGCAGCTCCTTGACCTTGGGCTCGGCGTGGACGAGGAGGGTCGTCAGGGCGCTGGCGACGCCCTGGGCGCGCAGCGCGAGGCAGAAGTTCTGCGCGGTCGGGTAGATGGACCCGCCGCCCACGACGCTGAACCGGTCGAGCTCCAGGTCGGTGGGGTGGAGGCCGTCGATCTCGGCGCACAGGACGACGATGGCCGGGACCTCGTGCAGGTGCTCGGCGAAGTGGTCGGCGTCGGTGACGGCCTTCGGCAGGGCGCCCACGCCGATCTCGCCGGTGTCGATGCCGTCCAGGTACGCCTTCCAGGGCCCGAGGTACCACTCGGCGAGCTGCCGCTTGCGGTCCTTGTCCCGGACGACGACCCAGCGGACGGGCTGCCGGTTGCCGCCCTGCGGCGCGAACCGGGCGGCGTCGAACGCCGTCATCAGGACCTCGTCCGGTACGGGGTCGCCGCGGAAGTAGCGGCACGTGCCCGTTGTCTTCATGGCCTCGATGACGTCCATGTCACCTCTCCGGGGTAAAGGTCGGGTCGGAAGGGCGGCCGGGGTCAGGGTTTCCGGCCGACGGCGCCGTACATCCAGATGAGATCGAGGTTGGGCGTGACCGGGCCGTCGGGCCGCCAGAGCGGGGTCTGGACGATGCCGGGCTCCAGCAGCTCGAAGCCGTCGAAGATGCGCTCGATCTCGGACTTGCGGCGCGCCACGGCCGGGGCCTTGGCGCGGTTGTAGGTGCTGGCGACCTCGTTCACCTGGCTGGTGCGGAAGTCCTGGGTGGGGTGCGACAGGACGAGGTAGCCGCCGCTGGGCATCGCGTCCCGCAGCGGGGCGACGATGTCGTGCGGCTCCCGGTCGGGGACGAACTGCAGCACCGAGACCAGCATGACCGCCAGCGGCTGGTCGAAGTCGATCAGCGACCGGACCTGCTCGTCGGCGATGATCCGCTCGGGGTCGCGGACGTCGGCCTGGACGACGGCCGTCCGCCCCAGCCCGCTCAGCAGGGCCCGCGCGTGCACGAGGACGATCGGGTCGTTGTCGACATAGACGACGCGCGTGTCGGGCGCGGTCTCCTGGGCGACCTCGTGGACGTTGCGCTGGGTCGGCAGCCCGGCGCCGAGGTCGAGGAACTGCCGGACCCCGGAATCCACCAGGTGGCGGACGGCGCGGTGCAGGAAGGCGCGGTTCTCCTGGGCGATGGCGCGGATCTCGGGGGCGGCGTCGAGCGCGGCCTCGGCGGCCGCGCGATCGGCCTCGTAGTTGTCCTTGCCGCCCAGGTAGTAGTCGTACATCCGGGCGGGATGGGCGACGTCCACGTGCAGGTCGATGCGGGCCGGGTCCTCGTGGGTCAAAGTCGGGCCTCTCTAGCGCTCGCCGGCCCACCACCGCGAGGGTCGCAGCCGTTCCCGCATAACCATATTGCGTTCCAACGGCCCCGCGTGGTGAAAAGTGCCGACTTGGCCACGCTCGGCCCCAGAAAGATCGTTCCGGTCACATCGAAATGTTTCGAACCCATCCCCGCATCGGCATGCGTCCAGATCAGACACCGCATGGCTTGATTCGAGGGAAAGAGGTGGTTGACGCGAGAGACGGCTGAGGCTATTTTCCAGTCGGCTCTCGAAAAATATCGAAATGTTTCGAGATGCCCGTGCCGCTCCCGCAGTGAGGAGACAGCCGATGGGCAGACCGCGTCGGATGTGGAAGTCGAAGCTGTTCCTGGCCCTGGTCCCGACCGTCATCGCCTTCACCGCCCCGCCCGCCGCCGCGCTCCCGGCCGGCCGCGGAGGGCAGGGCCACGGCGAACCGGACCCCGCGTCCTACATCGCGTTCCGGGACGGCCGGGGGCACTTCCCCCTCGTCGCGGACGGCAGGGCCGCGCCGCTGGTCGTCAGCGACGCCGACCACCCGGGCGTCGTGCGGGTCGCCGGGGACCTGCGGGCCGACATCGAGCGGGTGAGCGGCGAGCGGCCCGCGCTGTCGGCCGACGGGAGGGTCCCGGCCGCGAGCGCGGTCGTCATCATCGGCACGATCGGCAAGAGCCCGCTCATCGACCGGCTCGTCTCGTCCGGGAAGCTGGACGTGCGGGGCGTCAAGGGCAAGTGGGAGACCACCGTCGAACAGGTGGTGGACCACCCGATGCCGGGCGTGCGGCGCGCCTTCGTCATCGCCGGCAGCGACCAGCGCGGCACCATCTTCGGGGCCTACGACGTCTCCAGGAACATCGGCGTCTCCCCCTGGTACTTCTGGGCCGACGTCCCGTCCCCCCGGCACGAGAACATCTACGTGAAGCCGGGCCGGCACACGCAGGGCACACCGGCGGTGAAGTACCGGGGCTTCTTCATCAACGACGAGAACCCGGCGCTGAACCGGTGGGCGCCGCGGTTCTTCGGGCCGGGGAAGGCCGAGGGCTACCCCAACGGCTTCAACCACGAGTTCTACGCCAAGATCTTCGAGACCATGCTGCGGCTCAAGGCCAACTACCTGTGGCCCGCGGTGTGGGGACGCGCCTTCGCCGAGGACGACCCGCTCAACCACGCGACCGCGAAGAAGTACGGCGTCGTCATGGGCACGTCCCACGAGGCCCCGATGATGCGCGGCATCGAGGAGTGGAACCGGCACGCCACCCCGGCGGAGCGGGACGCGGACGGCGAGATCACCAAGCCGGGCAGCGACCCGTACGGCGGGACGGGCGAGTGGAGCTTCCGCCGCAACGCCGACGCCGTCAAGAAGTACTGGCGGGACGGCATCGAGCGGATGGTCGACGAGGACTTCGAGGGCGTCGTCACCATCGGCATGCGCGGCAACGGCGACGTCAGCCTGCCGGACGGCGACGGCATCGAGCTGATGGAGAACATCATCGCCGCCGAGCGCGGAATCCTGGCGGACGTCACCGGGAAGGCGGCGTCCGAGACCCCGCAGGTGTGGACGCTCTACAAGGAGGTCCAGCGGTACTGGGACCGGGGCATGCGCGTCCCCGACGACGTGACCGTCGTCTTCACCGACGACAACTGGGGCAACATGCGCAAGATGCCCGCGCAGGGGCTGCCGGAGCGGGCCGGCGGATACGGGCTCTACTACCACTTCGACTACGTGGGCGGCGGCCGCAACTACAAGTGGGTCGACACCGCGCAGCTCGGCAACACGTGGGAGCAGCTCCACCAGTCCTACCAGCACGGCATCCGCAACCTGTGGGTCGCGAACGTCGGCGACATGAAGAGCAACGAGCTGCCGACCCAGTTCTTCCTCGACTACGCATGGGACCCGGACCGCTGGCCGCTGCACAGGCTGGGCGAGTGGGAGCGGCAATACGCTGCGCAGAACTTCGGGAACGGGCCCGCGAAGGAGATCGCCGAAGTCCTCGGCGAGTACGGGAATCTGCAGGCGCTGCGCAAGCCGGAACTGCTCAACCGCCGCATCACCCTCGACCCGGAAAAGGACCTTTCCACCGACCCGAGCGCCGTCGTCTACGACGACGAGGAAACACCCTTCTACCTCGACCGGTACCGCGAAATGGACGGCGTCACCGCACGCTGGCAGCGGCTCGCCGCAAAGGCCGAACGAATACGCCGCCGCATACCGGACGAGCTACAGGACGCCTATTACCAGCTCGTGTACTACCAGGTGAAGGCGACGGCCAACCTTTACGCGCTGCGCGAGGCCGAATTCACGAACATCCGCTACGCGGAACAGGGGCGGGCGGCCACCAACGACTACGCCGACGAGGCCGAGGCCAGGTTCGACGAGGACCAGGCGATGTCGCACTACTACGACCACGCACTGGCCGGCGGGAAATGGGAGGGCTTCCAGAGCCAGCCGAAGATCGGCTACGGGAACGTGGAGCGGTACGGCCCGAACGCGCCCTGGCAGCAACCCGAGAAGGACCACGTGGCCCTGCCGGACGAGATCTACCCGCATCTCAAGCGGATCGAGGTGCCGGACGGCTCGGAGATGGGCGTGGCCATCGACGGTTCCGACGAGTGGTGGCCCAAGGCGGAGACCGAGGCCGTCCTGCCCGAGTTCAGCCCGTACCAGAGCGCGCCCCCGCAGTACATCGAGGTGTTCAACCGCGGCACCGACCCGTTCGACTACCGGATCACGCCCGGCAAGCCCTGGGTGAAGGTGTCCCACGCCAAGGGCCGGGTGGACAAGCAGGTACGGGCGACCGTGTCGGTCGACTGGCGGCGGGCGCCCACGGGGACCACGCGCGTGCCGATCGAGATCACGGGTGCGGACGGCCGGACCGTCACCGTCCAGGCCGTCGTCGACAAGCCGAAATCGTTCAAGGCGCGCGGCTTCGTCGAAGCGGGCGGCTACGTCTCCATGGACGCCGACGGCTTCACCCGCGCGACCCGCGCGGGCGGCGCGCACTGGAAGCGGATCCCCGGCCTCGGCCGGACGGACGCCGGAATGGAGCCGTTCCCGGTCACCGCGCCCGGCCAGGAGCCGGGCAAGGGGCCGCGCCTCGAATACGACATGACGCTGACCACCACCGGGCCCGTGCAGGTCTGGGCGTACCTGTCGCCGCGCAACAGCGTCCTTTCGACCGGGGGCCTGAAGTACGCCGTTTCGATCGACGGCCAGGAACCGCAGGTCGTGAACATCACCGAGGCGACCGGCGCGAACGACACGACCATGAACAAGCAATGGGAGAGGAACACCTCCGACAACGTCAACCGCACCGTCACGACGCACACCGTCACCGAACCGGGGACGCACACCCTGAAGTTCTGGATGGTCGACCCGACCGTCGTCCTGCAGAAGATCGTGGTCGACACCGGAGGACTCAGGACCTCTTATCTCGGGCCCCCCGAAAGCCGGAGGGCCGGGTTTCGCTGAACCCCCCGCCCACCCCCAAGGAGGAACGAAACCATGAGAAGAGCCCTCACCGCGGTGCTCGGAGCGGCGACACTGCTCCTGGCCGTCCTGGTGGCCGGCGCGCCGCCCGCCTCGGCGGCGAGCACGCTGAAGGAGGCGGCCGCCGCCACCGGCCGCGTCTTCGGCACCGCCGCCGCGCAGAGCCACATGGGCGAGTCCGCCTACGTCAACACGCTCAACCGTGAGTTCAACCAGCTCACGCCGGAGAACGAGATGAAGTGGGAGACGACCGAGCCGTCCCGCGACTCGTTCAACTACGGCGCGGCCGACCAGCTCGTCAGCCACGCGCAGTCCCAGGGCATGGCGGTGCGCGGCCACACCCTCGTGTGGCACAGCCAGCTGCCGGACTGGGTCGAGGGCATCTCCTCGCGTACCGAGCTGCTGGACGTCATGCGCAACCACATCTCGAACGTCGCCGGCCACTTCCGGGGCGACATCGAGTACTGGGACGTCGTCAACGAGGCGTTCCAGGACGGCTCGGGCGCGCGGCGGGACACGGTCTTCCAGCGCGTCATCGGCGACGGCTACATCGAGGAGGCCTTCCGGGCGGCGCGTGCGGCCGACCCGGGCGCCGAGCTCTGCTACAACGACTACAACATCGACGGACGCAACGCGAAGAGCGACGCCGTCTACGCCATGGTCCAGGACTTCAAGCGCCGCGGCGTCCCGATCGACTGCGTCGGCCTCCAGGCGCACCTGATCGTGGGCAGCATCCCCGGTGACATCCAGGCCAACATCCAGCGCTTCGCCGACCTGGGCGTGAACGTCTACATCACCGAGCTCGACATCCGGATGCAGACCCCGCCGGACAGCCAGAAGCTGGCTCAGCAGGCGAGCGACTACCGCGCGGTGACCTCCGCGTGCCTGGCGGTCTCGGCCTGCAAGGGCATCACCGTCTGGGGCGTGACCGACAAGTACTCCTGGGTCCCCGACGTGTTCGAGGGCGAGGGCGCGGCCCTGCTGTTCGACGACAACTACAACAAGAAGCCCGCGTACGACGCGACACTCGAAGCCCTCGGCGGCGACCCCGGCGACCCGGGCGACCCGGGAGACCCCGGTGACGGCAGCGTCACCTGCACCTACACCCGCACCTCGCAGTGGAACGACGGCTTCAACGGCCAGGTCACCATCACCGCCGGCAGCAGCGCGGTCAGCTCCTGGACGGCCGTGCTGACCATGAACTCCGGCCAGGACGTCCAGGCCCTCTGGAACGGGACCCCGACCAGGGACGGCAACGTCGTCACGGTCAAGCCGGTCGGCTGGAACTCGAACCTGGCGGCGGGCGCGTCCGCCTCGTTCGGATTCACGGCGAGCGCACCGGACGGCGACGTCTCCGACCCGGCGCTCGCCTGCAGCACCCCCTGATCCCCGCCCCCCACGGACGGCCGGCACGGCGGCAGCTCCCAGGTCGCCGTGCCGGCTTCCGTTCCACAAGCCGCACGGGCAAGGCGTAGATCCGCTCCCACGGGTACGTGCAGCCGGAACGACGGCGACGTGCAAGGGGTCGGGTTGGCGCTGCGAATCGAGGACTACGGGCTGCTCGGGGACACGCAGACGGCGGCGCTCGTGGGGCGCGACGGATCGATCGACTGGCTGTGCCTGCCGCGCTTCGACTCCCCGGCGTGCTTCGCGTCGCTGCTCGGTGACGAGCACGCCGGGTTCTGGCGGCTGGCGCCCGCGTCGGGCGGGACGTGCACGCGGCGCCGGTACCGGGAGGACACGCTGGTCCTGGAGTCGGAGTGGGAGACGCCGGAGGGCGCCGTCCGGCTCATCGACTTCATGCCGCCGCGCGGGGAGGCCGCCGACGTCGTCCGGATCGTGGAGGGCCTCGGCGGGCGGGTGCCGATGCGCATGGCGCTGCGGCTGCGTTTCGACTACGGGCGCATCGTGCCGTGGGTGCGGCACCGGGACGGTGAGCGGAACGCGATCGCGGGGCCGGACGCCGCATGGCTGAACACGCCCGTCGAACTGCACGGGCGGGACCTGACCACGTACGGCGACTTCACGGTGTCCGCCGGGGACCGGGTCCCGTTCGTCCTGACGTACAAGCCGTCGCACGAACCGCGTCCCAAGGCGGTCGAGGCGGAGCGGGCCCTGAGGGACACGGAGCTGTTCTGGTCGGAGTGGATGCGCGGCTGCGACTACGAGGGGCGGTGGAACGCGGCCGTCCGCCGGTCGCTGATCACGCTGAAGGCGCTCACCTACGCCCCGACCGGCGGCATCGTCGCCGCCGCCACCACGTCCCTGCCGGAGCGGCTCGGCGGCTCGCGCAACTGGGACTACCGGTTCTGCTGGCTGCGCGACGCGACGTTCACGCTGCAGGCGCTGCTCGGCACCGGGTTCGCCGCCGAGGCGAAGGCGTGGCGGGAGTGGCTGCTGCGCGCCGTCGCCGGCGATCCCTCCTCCCTGCAGATCATGTACGGCATCGACGGGACGCGGCGGCTCCCCGAGTTCACGGTGGACTGGCTGGCGGGCTACGAGGGGTCGTCGCCGGTCCGGATCGGCAACGCCGCGTCCGGGCAGTTCCAGCTCGACACCTGGGGAGAGGTGCTCGAAGGGCTGCACCTGGCACGGCTGGCCGGCATCGAGGCGGACGACGACGCCTGGGACGTCCAGCGCGCCCTGATGGACTTCCTGGAGGGGCACTGGAGCGACCCCGACAACAGCCTGTGGGAGGTGCGGGGTCCCCGCCGCCACTTCGTGCACTCCAAGGTGCTCGCGTGGGCCGGGGCGAAAAGTGCCGTCCGGGCCGTGGAGCGGTTCGGGCTGGACGGGCCCGCCGACCGGTGGAGGGCGCTGTCGGAACGGATCCACGCCGACGTGTGCGAGCACGGCTACGACGCGGACCGCGGCACGTTCACCCAGTTCTACGGATCCCGCGGGGTGGACGCGGCGCTGCTGCTCATCCCGCAGGTCGGCTTCCTGCCCTGGGACGACCCGCGCGTGGTCGGCACCGTCGACGCCGTGCGGCGGGAGCTGTACCGGGACGGCTTCGTGCTGCGCTACGACACGGAGGCCGACGGAGGCGTCGACGGTCTTCCCGGTGCCGAGGGAGCGTTCCTGGCCTGCACGTTCTGGTTCGCGGACGCCCTGCACGGCATCGGCCGGACCGAGCAGGCCACCGAGCTGTTCGAGCGCCTGCTGGACCTGCGCAACGACGTGGGCCTGCTCAGCGAGGAGTACGACACCGCTGCCGGGCGGCAGGTCGGGAACACCCCGCAGGCGTACTCCCACGTCGGCCTCGTCAACACCGCCAGGCATCTCAGCGGCACACGCCCCGCGTGGCAGCGGGGCCCCCGGTCCGGACCTCGCTGACGCTCGTGCCGCCGACCGCCCATGCGGGCCGGTGAACGGACGAACCCGGAGTTATGTCGCGGGAATCGCGCCCGTTAAAGTCGTGGGCCGATGCGCCGGGGAACCGGTCGGCATGAACGTCCGTCGATTACTGAAAGATCCCGGTGATGACGAACCTCCTCCTGGTCTTCGCCGCCATGCTGCTGCTGGCGGTGCTGGTGTCGAGCCTGGCCCACCGCACCGTCCTGTCGACCGCGGCGCTCTTCCTGGTGGGCGGCTTCCTGCTCGGTGACGGCGTGGGCGACGTCATCACGCTCAGCCCGGACGACGAGATCGTCAACACGCTCGCCGAGCTGGCGCTGTTCGCGGTCCTCTTCACCGACGGCATGCACGCGGGCTGGAAAGAAGTGCGCAGCGCCTGGCGGCTGCCGGGACGGGCGCTGGGCTGGGGCCTGCCGCTGACCCTCCTCATCACGGCGGCGCTCGCGCACTACGTGGTGGGGCTCGGCTGGATCGAGTCGCTGCTGATCGCGGCGGTGCTGACCCCGACCGACCCGGTGTTCGCGGCGGCGCTGGTCGGCAACGAGAAGGTGCCGCCGCGACTGCGGCACCTGCTGAACGTGGAGTCCGGCATCAACGACGGGCTCATTCTGCCGTTCGTCATCGTGTTCCTGGCGATCGCCCAGGGCTCGGAGGATCTGCACATCGGCGCGCTCGCCAGCGAACTGGCGGTCGGGATCGCCATCGGCGTGCTGGTTCCGCTGGCCGCGCTCGCGCTGGAGCGCACCCGGCTGTTCGCGGTCTCGCCCAAGTACAAGCCGCTGAACGCCGTCGCGATCGGGCTGCTGGTGCTCGCGCTGGCGCAGGCCACGCACGGCAACCTGTTCCTGGCCGCGTTCGCCGCCGGTGTCACCGTGGCGACGGTCGGCGACCAGTACAAGGAGTCGTTCGAGGAGTTCGGCGAGCTGGTCGCCGAGTTGCTCAAGCTCGCCGCGCTGCTGGTGTTCGGGGCGCTGCTGTCGCCGACGTTCCTCGGCGACGTCGGCTGGTCGGGCTGGGTGTTCGCCGTGCTGGCCCTCGTCGTCGCGCGGCCGGTGGCGATCTGGGTGTCGTTCCTGCGGTCGAAGCTGACCGTCCGCGAGCAGACCGCGGTGATGTGGTTCGGGCCCAAGGGGTTCGCCTCGGTGGTGTACGGCCTCATCGTCCTGAAATCGGGCATCTCGGCCGCCGACGAGATCTTCCATCTGGTCGCGGTGACGATCGCCCTCTCGATCCTGGCGCACTCGTCCACCGACGTCATCGTGGCACGCGGCTTCGACCAGGAGAGCGAGGTGCCCGCCTGGTTCGACCGCTCCGGCGACGGCGAGGCCGCGGAGGAGGAGGAATCCCCGTCCAAGGGATCCGAGCCACCCGGAAAATCCGAATCGTCCGAGTCAACGGAACCGCGCTAACCCGCTGGACGTTGCACAGAAATTCTTTTTCCGGTTAATTGCCGCGAGCCCGCGGTCGAAATCGCGAAACCCGTGCGGGAATGCGCGCCGGGCGGCCAGGATGCGGGGATGACCTTCCCGCTGATGCACGGGTTCGACCACATCAACGTGGTCGCCGACCTCGACCCGGTCGCGGCGGTGCGCGACAGGGAACTCGGCGAGCGAATTCTCCGCTATCCCAAGATCCTGCCCGCCGGGTCCCCCTCTTTCGGCCATGCGGTGCAAAAAGGAAAAGAGTGGCGAATCGGATGCCTCGGTTCCGATGATCCGTCCGCCGCCCGGTACGGCCTGGCCATGGATCTGCGGACGGCGGCGGCCGACGAGCGGGACCCCCGCACCGCCGAGGCGATGCTGGCGGCGGCCGCCAGGCTCGACCCCGAGGAGGGCGCGCAGCTCCCCAAGGACGAATGGGAGATCGGCGACCGCAGGTACCGGATCATCCGCGTCGAGAAGTTCATCCTGATCGGCGACCGGGTCATGGAGCCGCCCAGGGCCACCGACGCCGACCTCGCCGGCGACGGGCTGCTGCGCGGCCATCCGATCGACCCGCCCGCCCCGTGCGGCCAGTGGGAGGCGCAGCTCCGCCTGAACCTCGTCGCGCGGCTGCCCGTCGCCGGCACCGTCCCGGACATGATCCGCACCGAGGCCCGCCACGCGATCCAGGCGCATCCCGGGGTCGTGCTGCTCCCGCCCACCTTCGTCGTCGTGGAGGTCGACGGCGACTCCTGGGCGCCCCTCACCGGCGGGGACGACCCGGACCAGGCCCGCGACCGGCTGGCCCGGCACTTCACCGGCCTGCTCCCCCGGCTCCGCGAGTTCCAGGGCGACCCCGCCACCCCCGCCGAACTCGCCGAGTGGACGGCGCTCGCCGACGAGATCAGGGCGTCGACCGGCCACCGGATCACCGTCCGCGGCCGCGAGTTCCGCACCGTCCGCGTCTGCCGGATGCTCCGCCTCGGCCGCGACGGCCCCGAGTCCCCCCGCCCCTGCGACCAGGACCAGTACGGCCTCACCGACACCGCCGAAGCCTGACCCGAACCCGCCCCGCGTCAGCCGATGTGCACATTGCGGCGTGCACATTGACGGCGTGCGCATCTCACTGCAGGTCACGGAGCTGAACGCAACGACCCGCCTGGCCGTTGCGGACTTTCGACAACGCCGCCCACCGCGGCGGCGTCGCGCTGCGCCCGGTTCCTGGAGCTTGCGCGCCCCCACCCCGAACCCGATGTCATCCGCCATGCGGAATCGAGCCGCGGGGGCAACCGCCATTCTCCGGCACCCCCTTAAGACCTGACTCAAATGCAAAATACTACTCGCCGGTACCCTCAAAACGGACGTCCAGGTACGTTAACGGTAAAGCGGGCGATCGACACGCCACCGAGCCAATGGAATGGATAGAACGTGCAGTCTCCCGACGAACGGGACCGGTGGACCAACGAGCTGACGGGGAGGATAGCCGGCTCCAGCGTCCAGGCCCGGTCCATCGCCGGCGGGGTGCACATCACCGCGCCCGCCGCGCCGCAGCTTCCCTCCCCCGCCCAGCTGCCGCCACCCGGACTGTTCGCCAATCGGCACAGCGAGCTGCGGCAGCTGGGCGCGCTCGCGGAACAACCGGGGCTCGTGGTCCTCACCGGTCCCGGCGGCGTCGGCAAGACCACGCTGGCATTGCAATACCTGCACGGGATCAAGGAACGCTACGAAGGGCAGCTGTTCATCGACCTGCGCGGCTTCTCCGGAGCCGAGCCGCTCCCGCCCGACGAGCCGCTGGAGCGCTTCCTACGGGCCCTCGGCACGGCACCGGAGAGCATCCCGGCCCGCATCGACGAGCAGTCCGCGCTGTTCAGGTCCATGACCACCGGGCACCGCCTCGTCGTCATGCTCGACAACGCCGTCTCTGCCGCGCAGGTCCGCCCGCTGCTGCCCGGCGCCGGAGCATCGCTGGTCTTGGTCACCTCGCGCCACCGGCTGACCGGGCTCGTGGTGGACGGCGCGCGGTTCCTGGACGTCGATCCGCTCGGCGAGCGGGGGGCGCTGGAACTGCTGGAGCACCTGATCGGAGCGGACCGGATCGGAGCCGAACGCGACCATGCCCGATCGCTGGTCGAGCTCTGCGGCACCCTGCCGCTGGCCGTCTGCGCGTCCGGCGCCCGGCTGGCCGCGCGGCGGCGCTGGCCGATCGCCCGCGCGGTGGCCGAACTCAGCGACGAGGCGCGGCGGCTCTCCGCGTTGCGCACCGGTGAGGGCGACATCTCGGTGAGCGCCGTCTTCAACACCTCCTACCTGGCGCTCGACGAGGAGCACGCGACGGCGTACCGCCTGCTCGGCGTCCATCCGGGGCCCGATCTCTGCGTCGCCGCGGCGGCGGCCCTCATCGGGACGGACGAGGAGCACGCCGCGGAACTCCTGGACGGCCTGGTGGACGCCAGCCTGCTTCTCGAAGTCCCCGGCGACCGGTACGCCTTCCACGATCTGGTCCGCCTGCACGCGCGGGCCGCGTCCCTCGCGGCGTCTCCGGTGCCCGACCGCGAGACCGCGTTCGCGCGGCTCGCCGGCTGGTATCTGACGACCGCCGTCGCCGCCGACCTCACCCTGATGCCGGGACGATGGCATCTCGGCGAACGGTACGCGGCGCCGCCAGGCGACCTGTTCGCGTCCCGCCCGGCCGCGCTGGAGTGGCTCGACCGGGAACGGCCGAACCTGGAGGCGGTCGCGCGGCAAGCACACGAGAACGGACTCCACGCCGTCACCTGGCAGCTCTCCGAGGCCATGTGGCCGCTGTTCCTGCAACGCAGGCACTACCCGTCATGGATCCGGATGTACGAGCTGGGGCTCGCCGCCGCCGAGTCCTCCGGCGATCTCAAGGCCCAGGCGCGGATGCTGGAGGGGCTCGGGATCATCCGCCTGAACCTCCAGGACCACGACACGGCGACCGGCCACTATGAGACCGCCCTCACCCTGGAGCGGCGGGCCGGCCACCGGCTCGGGGAGGCGTCGGCGCTCGAAGGACTCGGCGTGGTGGCGCTCGCCACCGGTGACCCGTCCCGAGCGACCGAGCTGTTCGGCCGGGCACGGGATGTGCACGCCGATCTCGGACGTCCGCGCGGGATCGCGCTGATGGATCGGCACATCGGCGAGGCGCTCAGCCTGACCGGCCGGCACACCGAGGCCGAGGAGACCCTGACCGGCGCGCTGGAGGTGTTCACGCACCTGGACGAGCCCTACCACCGGGCGCGGACGCTCACGTGCCTCGGCCAGGCCCGGCTGCGGGCCGGACGCCCGGACGAGGCCGCCGCCGCCCTCCGCGAGGCGCATGGCGTGGCACGTGAGATGGACGCACCGCACGTGGAGGCCGACACGCTGCGCGAGCTGGCCCGGGTCGCGCGGCACCGCGGCGACCCGGACGAGCGCCCGCTGCTGGAACGGGCGCTCGCCATCTACACCGAGCTGGGCTCGCCGCAGGCCGCGCGGGTCACAGCGCGACTCGCCGAACTCCCGGACGCGTCGCCCGGCGATCCCGGATCCTGACCATCGTGACCGTGTTCCCGCGGACGAGCGTGAGCCGGGCCGGCGCGTCCGGCGACCCGCCCGCCACCACCCAGGCATGGAGGGCGGACGCGTACAGGGCCGCGTCGCCGGCCGCGCACGCGCCGCCGAGGACCGGGTCGAGCCGCGCCTCCAGGCCGCCGGCCGCCACCAGGCAGCCCCGCCGGGTGACGGCCACCGCAACGAGGCAGCCCGGGTAGGCCGCCAGGAGCCGGGCCGGATCCCCGGCACGGCTGACGATCACGTCCGCGCACGCCAGCCAGGCCCGCGAGGCGCCCTCCGGCCCGGCGACGAGGTGCTCGTCGCAGGGCGGCGGGCCGGAGCCGCCGGAGGGCGAGCGCCGCAGCGTGAGCGTCCGCCCGCCGATGAGCACGCGCACCGGTCCCGGCAGGTCGTCCCAGACCCTTACCAGCGTGCCCATCACGCCGCCCTCGGGAAGGCGGTGAGCGGGAGCGGGACGGGTTCGACGTCCGGCGGGCGGTCCCGGTCGCGCAGCCGCAGCAGCCGGTACATCTCCCCGCGGATGAGGTGGGCCGCCTCGCCCGGCCGGGAGCTGATGGCGTCCCGCATCGCGGCATGGACCCGTCCGGGGAAGGCGTGCGCCGCCTCCTCCAGTTGCGGGGCCAGCGGCCGGTCCCAGTCGACACGCGGCGCGAACGCGCCGAGCCCGGCGACATGGCTCCCGGGCGCCACGGCGTCCTCCGGGAAGGTGCCGAGCAGCACCGGCACCCCGATCGCGGCGCCGTAGCATGTCACCGACCCGTGGTCGCCCAGCAGCACGTCGGCGGCGACCAGGCCGGCCCGCCAGCCCTCCTCCGGAGGGAACAGCCGGACACCGAGCCGACGGCATTCCGCGTTCCAGGCCAGCACCTGGCGCTTTCCGTGGAAGGACCACACGTTCGGGTGCAGCGCGGCGACTATCTGGTACCTGTCGCGCGATAGCGCGGACGCGACCCTCAGCAGCAGGTCGGGATAGCGGCCGAGCAACGAGTCCTCGTTCCAGGTGGAGCTGACGAACACGAGCCGCCTGCCGGGCCGCACACCGAGCTCGCGGCGGTAGAAGTTCCGATACGGCAGGCTCGCGACCAGCCGGTCCAGGCACGGGTCGCCGCCGGCGAAGGCCACCGGGCGCGCCTCCGGGCACTCGCGTCTGAGCATCTCCAGATGCCGGTCGTGCGCCAGGACGATCGACGACGGCACGACCCGCCCGCCGACGACGAGCCGCTCCCTGATCAGGCCGCTCACCGGACGCGCGGCCGTCGGCCCGGAGCCGCCGTACCGAGGGAGGAGTTTGCCGGGACCGATGCCGTGCGACACGGTCATGACCGGTCCGTGCAGCTTCTCCAGCATTCCGTGCCCCGCCGCCACGACGAGGTCCCACCTGGTGCTGATCGCCTGCCGCCAGGGCAGCACCAGCCCGCCGAGGTCCCGCAGATGCGCGTCCAGGCCGCCGGTGTTGGCCGACGCCGGCGCGGCCGTGTACGCGACCGCGACCCGCAGGTCCGTCTCCAGCAGCGGCATCACGTCGGCGAGCCGGGTCGCCGCCGTCACGTGGTGCGCGACGGCGAGGACCGCCCGCCGCGCCCGCACCGTCGAGCCCTTCAGGGCGTCCAGGCCGAACGGGCCCGGCACCCACGCGTCCACCGCAGCGTCCATCTCAGCCTCCCTGGGGGACGGCGCAGAGCGGCTCCCCGTCCCGGCAGCCGATGCGGAAGGGCGGCGAGACCGGGTCCGCCACCGGGATCGTGGCGGGCTGCGGCAGCCGCAGCAGCCCGTACATCAGGCTGCGCATGTTGCGGTCGAACCGCCCGGGCTCGGACGTGATCCGCTCGACGACCGGCCGGACCCGCTCCGGCCGCCACCGCGCCGCCGCCTCGGCCAGCTGGGAGCGGACGGGCCGGTGCGCCGCGAGCCGGACGGCGCAGAGGCGCAGCGCGTCTCCGGCCGGAGGGCCGGTGACGAGCACCGGGGCCCCGGTGAGCGTCCCTAACCTCGTCACCGGGCCCGGGGGCCCGAGGATCCAGTCCGCGGCGACGAGGGCGGCGCGCCAGTCCGCTTCGGGCGGCATGAGTCCCAGGCCGTCCCGCAGCAAGCCGGCGAGGCCCGGCCCACCCGGGCAGCGGTCCGCGCCCGGCTCGGGAAGGGCGAGAACCTGGTACAGGTCGGGCGGCAGTTCGGCCAGCAGGCGCCGCACGACGTCCAGCGACCGGCAGCGGGTGCACGGGCCGGTTCCGGCCGCGGGCAGGGCCACCGCAACGAGCCCGCGCCCGGCAACGCCCAGTGCGCGCCTGTAGAAGTCGCGCAGCGGCAGGCTCGCGACCAAGCGGTCGTGGTCGGAGTCGCCGACCACGACCGCCCCGCCGGGCCGGGCGTCCGGTGGACGGTCCAGGTGGTGGGCGTAGGTGAACACCGTCGGCGCCGGCCGGTGTGCGACCGCCGCCGGAATAGTGCCCGGCAGGGCGATGAGCGGCGCGCCCGGCGGACGCGGGGGGATCCGGTGGGCGGTGACGACCAGGCCGACATCACCGTCCGCGAGTTCGGACCAGCGCAGCGGTGCCGCGCCCGCGTCCCGGAGCATCACCTCCACGGCGGCCGAGGACGGCCCAGGCGCCGCCGCGAAGAGCACACGCAGCCGCGGGTCGGTCCCCGCGAGCCGCGCCACGTCCAGTGCGGGCTGCCCCGGTACGGGCGAGCCCACCACAACCAGCACAGTGCGCCGGTCCCCCAGCCGTCCCCACCAGCCGGGGTCGAACCCGCTCAGGGCCCGACGCCATACGAAGCCGGTCATCCCCGTCAACGAACCTCCTTCAGCCTCGGATGCTCCCATCCGTTCCTCCGTCGCAGATCGAAATGACCTGCCCTCCGGATTCGAGTGTCGATCGACGACCTTGACGAAAACTTGCAATCGTCCTGACTCGGTAAGTAGTGGGGTTCCGGTGCGGCAACGTGAAACGCGGCCACACTCTGGCCATTCGGTACAAGCGATGCCAAAATCGGCACAGGAGGAGATTTCCACAAAGGGGAACCGGTGGAGTTCCGCGTCATAGGGCCCGTCGAGCTGTGGGTGAACGGCCGTCGGCGCGACCTCGGAACACCCAAGGAACGCTGCGTGCTGGCAGTCCTGCTCCTCAGCGTCCGGCAGCCGGTGCCCACCGAGACCATCATCCGCCGGGTATGGGACCGCGACCCGCCGGCCAAGGCCCGCCAGGGCCTGCAGGTATACGTTACGCGGCTGCGCCACAGGCTGGAGGACGCGGAAGGCGCCGCGCTCATCTCCCGGCAGGGGTCTTATTTGCTCGACGTCGACGATGAATCGGTCGACCTCTACCGGTTCCGCCGGCTGCGCGACCAGGCCCGGGCGATCGCCGAGAGCGGCGACGACGAATACGCCCTCGACCACCACCGGCAGGCCGCGGAGTTGTGCCGGGCCGAACCTCTCGCCGACCTGTCCGGCGGCTGGGCCGAACGCACCCGGCACAATCTGGAGCAGGAACTTCTGTCCGCCGCGTTCGCGCGCATCGACCTGGAGTTGAAGCGCGGCAACCACGCCGACGTCCTCCGCGAGTTATCAGACATCACCGAACACCATCCGCTGGACGAGCGGCCCGTCGAACGGCTCATGAAGGCGCTCTACCGCTGCGGGCGGCAGGCCGAGGCACTGGAGGTCTACCGGCGCGCACACGACCTTTTCGCGGCGGAACTCGGAACCGACCCCGGCCCGGGGCTGCGGCGGCTCCAGCAGCAGGTCCTGCAAGGCGACCCGGATCTGCTCCGCGTCCCTGGCACCCAGCTGAGCGTGGACCGGCGCCCGCAAACCCTGCCGCACCGCGCGCGGGTGTTCGTTGGCCGCGACGACGAGATACGGCAGCTCATGGACACGGTGCCGGGCATCACCAGCCCCCAGGCAGGTTCCGCCATGCCCGTCATAGCGATCGACGGCATGGCCGGGGTCGGGAAGTCGGCACTCGCCGTCCACCTGGCGCACCGGCTGGCCGAGCACTACCCCGACGGGACCATGTACCTGGAGCTGCACGCGCACGACGCCCGGCGGAGGCCCGTCGACCCGGCGGACGCGCTCGACACGCTGCTCCGCATGATCGGCGTTCCGGTGACGCGGGTGCCGCGGGCGCTGGACGAGCGCGCCGCGCTGTGGCGGTCCGAGCTGGCGGGCGGCCGCGCGATCATCGTGCTGGACGACGCCGCCGGACGCGACCAGGTCGAGCCGCTGCTCCCGGCGTCCCCCGGCTGCCTGGTGATCGTGACGAGCCGCCGCCGGCTGACCGGGCTGCACGACGCCTGGCCGCTGTCGCTGGAGATCCTGCCCATCCGGGACGCGATGGCCCTGTTCAGCGGCATCGCGGGCGCCGGTCGCGCGGCGGCGGGCGCCGACGTCGCCGCGGTGGTGGAGCGCTGCGGGCGGCTGCCGCTCGCGGTGAGCATGGCGGCGAGCCGGCTGCGCCACCGGCGCGCCTGGGACACCCGCGACCTGCTGGCCCGGCTGACCGCCGACGACCGGCGGCTGGACGAGCTGCGCGACGAGGACCGCGAGATCACCACCGTGTTCGAGGACTCCTACCGCGCGCTCCCATCCCCGCTGCGGGACGCGTTCCGCGCGTTCGGCCTGCACCTCGGCCCCGACTTGACGGCCGACGCGGCGGCCGCGGCCCTGGCGTGCCCGGTGCGGGACGCCGAGCGGATCCTTGAGGACCTGCTCGACCGGCACCTGATCACCGAGCCTGCCCGGGGCCGCTACCGCTTCCACGACCTCGTGCGCGACTACGCCGACCGCCTCGCCCGTGAGAGTGACACCGAGGAGGAGCGGCGCCGGGCCGTCCACCGGATCCTGGACTTCTACCTCGCGGCCGCGGACCGCGCGGACCGGCGGCTGTTCCCGCACCGGCGGCCGGCGGGAGTCCGGATCATCCACCCCCCGCCGGGCCTGCCCCCGCTACCGGACGCTGCGGCCGCCGCCGAGTGGTTCACGGCCGAGCACGACTGCCTGCTGAACGCCGCCGCCGAGGCGGACCGGATCGGCTCTCCGGAACGCGTCGCCCGGTTCGCCCGCGTGCTCGCCGGGCACCTGGAGTCGCGCGGCCACTGGGAAGCGGCAACGCGGCTGCACACCCGCGCGGTCGAGGCGCTGCGGAATTCCGACGACCGGGCGGGCACCGCACGCGCACTGGCCGACCTCAGCCACATTCGTTTCCGCGGCGGTGAGTACGACGCGGCGATGGACGATGCGGAAAAGGCACTGGCGATCTACCGATCCATCGGCGACCGCCGGGCGGAGGCGGATATTCTCGGGCACACAAGCCTTATCCATTGGCATCGGTCCCGCTTTTCCGCGGCGCTCGCGTGCTGCCGGGAAGCGCTCGACATCCGGCGCGCCCTGGGAGACCGGCACGGCGAGGCCAAGAGCCTCGACCACACCGCGATCTTCCTGGAGTTCACCGGCCACTACCGCGAGGCCGAACGCCTCCGCCTGGACGCCCTCGCGATCTTCACCGAGATCGACGACCCGGACGGCCGGAGGATGGCGCTCAACAACATGGGCGACCTGATGATTCGCATGGGCGACTTGGACAGGGCACTGGCGTACTACGAGCGGACCACCGGCCCGACCGGTCTCAACCGCCAGCACGAGGCGATCTCCCTCATCAACAGGGCCAACATCCAGCGCCGCACCGGCGCGGGCGAGACGGCACTGGCGAATTACCGCAAGGCCCTGGCCATAGCAGTGGAATTAGGCGATCGCCGCAACCAAGTGGAGACACTGATCGGCATCGGTGCCGTATTTCACAGTACCGGACGATACGCCGAGGCATTGGTCCATCACGAACGTGCCCTGACCATTTCCCGGTCGATAGGCGAACGTTACGAGGAGGCACTCGCACTCCGCCACCTGGGCGAAACCCTTACCGCATCCGGTCGCTACCCTGCCGCCGTCGACCATCTCCGCCAGGCCCGCGACCTCAGCACCGAGATCGGCCTCCCGTACGAGACGGCGACGGCCCTGCGGGACCTGGGCTCGGCATTGCTGCACGTCCAGGGCAGTGATGCCGCCCGAGAGTGCTGGCAAGCTGCTGTGCGGATCTTCGACTCTCTCGGCCTCACGGAAGGTGAACTCCTCCGCGCCCGCCTACACGAAACCGAACAGAACACCGGAACGTGAGAATCTTTCTAGAGGCGCATTCTGTTTGCACCGCGGTTACCGGCATCGAGAAAGCGCTATCTTCGACCATCGGCGCCAACTACACAAAGAGCCCTTCCCTCGCCCATGCTCTTCGCTATGATCTACCGCCAGAAGCCGGGAGATACCTGGCCATCCTGATGAATTGGGACATCTCAATGAAGAGGTTGCTCCTTACGGCGGCCAGCGCGTTCGTGCTCTTGGTGGCACCGTGCGCCACACCGGCGAGCGCGGCCGGAACCGTCCATTTGACAGCGGGTCCGGGCGGCCACGTGCAGAAGACCCAGGTCCACATGACCTGAGCCGCACCCGATCCCGCCAGAACCGGGGGCCGGGTTGGGACGGAACTCGCCGTACCATCCCGGCCCCCGGTTTCCGGAGTTCGGTGTCCGCAGCGAGGTGAGACCCACCCGGCCTACCGCTCGCAGAGGCGTCGCATGTGCGGCGCCTCTGTTGCGTTGCCCAGCATGTCAGAACGCCTGGCAACACCTCAATGTCACTCCGCTGTCCGGTAACGCAACACGCCACACCTCTGCCCGAGGTACGGCGTGTGACCGACTGATCGAAGGTCGTATGCACCTCGCTTGATCTCCACCAACATCGCTGCCCACGCATCCCTCTCCAAGGTGAGGACGCCGCCGTCTGGGTTCTTCGAGTCCCGCACGGCCTTCACCGGCCCCACTTGTGCGACTTCCACGCAATCCGACTGGGTGGGCTGGCTGTAGGAGCTCTTGCGCCATGCGGCACGTCCCATGTCTGCGCTCTTCACCTGGGCCCTCTCATAGCGGTTACAACCTGGATGCGACGGCGTCGATCATGGGGACGACCTCCTCCGGGTCGGTCGCCTTGGCTCGTAGGTAGTCAAAAACCAGCCCATAGCGGGACAGGTCCGTCGCCTCGTCAAGATACAACTCGCCTGTCAGGTGTTCCAGATAGATCGCGCTGACCGGGGTTGGGCCGTCGAAGTCCAGAATCACGAACGGAACACCCATCGCCGAGTGCGACCCGGCGCTGAACGGCAGGACCTGGAGCGTCACGTTGGGAAGGCGGGCTGCCTCATGGAGCCGGTCGAGCTGACCGGCCATGACGTCGGGACCGCCGACAAGCCGGTGGAACACCGCCTCGTCCAGGATGGCCCACAAGTGAGGTGCGTCCGGCTCACCGAGTCTCTCTTGCCTGGCCGCGCGGGCCTCGACTCGTCGGTCGATCTCGTACCGGGGGAGGGCTGGACGCACCGAGGACAGGAGTGCTCGAACGTAGCCCTCGGTCTGGAGCAGTCCCGGCACCAACTGGCTCTGGTAGGTCCTCACTCCCGAGGCTTCGGCCTCGAACCCGACGTACGGGCTCGCGATGATGTCCGAGTAGTTGTGCCACCAGCCTTGCTTCCGCGCCTTCCGGGCCAGATCCATCAGAGCTTGGCGCTCCTGCTCGTCCGCCACGCCGTACTCCTCAACCAAGAGGCGCACATCGCTCGGGGTGACGCGGGTTCGGCCGGTCTCGATGCGGGAGATCTTGGCCTTGGACCAGTCGAGCCGCTGCGCTACATCCTCCATCGACAGGTCGGCCGCCTCTCGCAGGCGCTGCAGCTCCCTTCGAAGCTGCCTGCCGCGGAATGTCTCCATTCTCGCCGTCATGGGTGAAGTCTCCCGTAGTCAGTCGAGGTTGAGCCGAAAGAATCTTGAAACGTCTCGATGTGAAACGTTGCACATTGACTCGTTACTAGCAACACTATCAGCGACCGACCACACACCGACCGCGATAAGGGCGGAGAAGGCCTATGCCTGCCCTGAATTGCGACAGTTGTGGACGACCTGAGCTGACGGGAGGTAAGGCCCCATGGAAGTCAAGGGGGCGTGGGGGTTGGTGACCGGGGGGTTGTGCGCGTGGCGACTGCCGGGGGACGAGAGCGGGCCGGCGGCGGCGCGGCGGCTCGTCCGTCGGACGATGTCCGAACTACGGTTCGACCGGGATGTGATCGAGGACGGCGAGCTCGCCGTGTCCGAGACCGCGACCAACGCCCTGCGGCACGCCAGGTGCGCCGAGAGCAACCGGCCGCCGTTCCCGCCGGAGCTGTGGGTCTGGGCGCGGACCGTCCCGTCCCCGCAGCTCATCGTCTCCGTCTTCGACGGCGCGCGAACGACCGCACCGCACGCCTCCGGGGCCGGGCTGCTGGACGAGCACGGCAAGGGCCTGGAACTTGTCCGCCAGGTCACCGCCGACTGGGGCAGCACCCCGACCCGATCCCGGGTCGACACCACGTCCGTCCCCGGCAAGACGGTCTGGTTCGCGCTACCGCTCCCCCGCGACTGGCCCGGCCTGCACTACCGCGTCCACCCGGGAACCGCCGCATACCACCTGCTCCTCAACCTCACCCGCCGCGGCTTCGAGGGTAAGCGCAGCACCACCGACGACGGCCTCTCCGTCCTCGTCCTCCCCAACGTAAACGTGTGGGTCCACCGCCGCACCTTCTGCTGGTGGTCCACCCGGCACCGCTACCTCCGCCGCCCCCTCATCGACCTCCAGGAGACCACCGAACTCCTCGTCCGCCACCTCGACACCGCTCACCAGCGGTCAGAGTGATCGGCCGAGCGCGTCACATACGCCTGCCGCCCTCCGGCGCCGCCACCTGCGCCGACCGATGATCTCGCCGCCGTCGTCCCCCAAGCCTTCTACCGTCATCTCGGAAGGCGCATGATGGGCCGCAAAGGTCCCCTTGAAGGCGTCACCCCGCCCTACTGGGACATCTTCCTCTGCACCGTCGTCCCCCACCTTCAGGACGGCAGTGCGGAACAACCCGAGCACCATGAGGATCCATGAAGCGATGGCCGGCCACCGGGCCGGGCCCGGTCCGGGCCACAAGACCACCGACGTGTCAGCGGGCGAGAGATGAGGAGGCCGAGGGGAACATCACCGTGAGCGGTGGCGGGGGGCGGGGAGGAGGCGGAGGGAGCCGGCGGCCAAGCCTGAGACGAGGACCATGTGGACCGCTAGGTGCACCGTCATGAAGTAGGCGGTGAACGCGGGGCCCCTGTGGTGGTGGACGTAGCGCAGCAGGGCCGGGTCGGCGGCGGCGAAGCAGGCCAGGAAGGTGAGGGGCAGGGCGAGCAGCGCCGGGTGCAGCAGGGCGGCCGGGAGGGTCGCCATCGCCAGGGCGCAGGCGAGGATGCCGGCGGGGCGGTTGGCGTGCTCCGGCTGCCCGCCGCCCCGCCTGGACGCGGTGAGCGCGAGCGGAACGAGGGGGACGGCCCGGCGCCACTGCTCGGCGAGGATCGGCAGGAGGCGGCTCGCGTCGTCGTGGTGCCCGCGGACGGTGTCGGTGAGAACGACGCGGCACGTGCCCGCGAGGCGGCCGCCGTACTCGACGTCCTCGCAGTCGCGGAGCGACTCGTCGAACCCGCCCACGGCGCGCAGCACGTCGCGGCGGATGGCGGTGAGCGCGAACACGACGCCGGTGACCTCGCCGAGGTGCCGGCGGCGCCAGTACGCGGCGTGCAGGATGCGGTACCACTCGGCGGGCCCGTCGTCGATGAGGGGCTCGGGCTCGTAGACGCCCTGGACGCACCCGCATTCCGGGTCCTCTTCAAGGACGCGCAGCGCGTTCTCCACGGCGTCCGGGCGCAGCGCCACGTCGGAGTCGAGGAAGAAGACGACGTCGCCCGTGGTGGCGGCGACGCCGGCGTTCCGCGCGGCGGACACCCCGCCATTCTTGGGCAGCCGCACCACGCGGCAGCCGTGCGCGGCGGCGATCTCGGCGGAGCCGTCCCCGCTGGCGTCGTCGACCACGACGATCTCGTCCGGGCGGCGCGTCTGGGCCAGCACCGCCGCCAGGCACGGGCGCAGCGTCTTCGCCGCGTTGTAGCAGGGCACGATCAGGGAGACGGTCGTCATGGCCGGGCCTCCAGCGCCGCGCGGTAGACGGAGAGGGTCTCTTCGGCGGTCCTGGCCCAGCTCAGCCGGTCCTGGACGAGCCGTTCCCCGTGCCGGGCGAGGTCCGCCCGGACGGCCGGGTCGGTCAGCACCTCGGTCACGGCCTCGGCGATGGCGTCCGGGCCGGTGCCGCGGACGAAGCGCGCCGCGGGGGCGTCCGCGTCGCCGAGGAACACGCGGGAGAACCCGGCGCCGAGGACCGCCGGTCTCGCCAGCGCCATCGCCTCGGTCGCGACCAGGCCGAACGGCTCGAAGAGGGAGGGGAACACGCAGGCGTCGGCCATCTCGTAGTACTCCAGCAGCGCGCGCCCGCCGACGAACCCCCCGGAGGTGCGGACGTGCGCGTCCAGGCCGGTCTCGGCGACGATGCGCGCGACGCCCGCCGTGTCCCCGTCGCCCACGACCACGAGGCGAACCCGGGGAACGTCCTTGCGGATGCTTCGCATCGCTTCGAGCAGCTCATAGATCCCCTTCTGCCGTTCGAGGCGCCCGACGAACAGGAGCACCGGGTCGTCCGGCGCGATCCCGAGGCGCGAGCGAAGGGCGGCGGCGCCGCGGCGGAGTCCGTCCCGGTCGAACGCGGGGTCGGCCAGGATCGGCTCGAACGTCCCGCCCAGGGGGACGACGTCGATCGGCGTCCGGTCCCAGCCGGCGGCGGCCAGCTCGTCCCGCACCTCCGGGGTGGGGACGACGACGCGCCGCGCGACCCGCGCCAGCCACCGCTCGACCGCCGCGAACACGTGCAGCGGGTCGGTGATCGTGCGCTGCGGGGCGACGCCGTACTCGGTGGTGTGGACGTGCAGGACGACCGGCAGCCGCAGCGCGTAGTGGCAGAGCAGGCCGCACAGGAAGTTCGTCGTGTCGTGCACGGCGACCAGGTCGGGCCGCTCGTCTCGGCCGAGGCGCCGCAGCCGCAGGAAGTACCGCCAGTTGCTCGCCACGACGGTCAGGGCGAGCAGCAGGAACTCGGCCCTGCGGGTCCGGTTGAGGCGCCGGCGGCGGCCGATCGCGCCGAGGACGCGGCCGCGCGGCCGGTACACGGCGACCGTCCCGCCCGCGTCGCGCACCGGGAGGCGGCCGTCGTTCAGCGTGCACACGGCCAGCCGGTGCTCGCGGGCCAGGTACGGCGTGATCAGCTCCGCGTACCTGCCGAGCCCGGTGGTGACGTTCGGCGGGTACTGGTTGACGACGTAGGCGATCCTCACCGCTGCGCCTCCACTTGGTCCGTCTCCGTCGGTCGGGGATGTGCCGCGGCGGACGGGTCCGCCCGCCGGTACGTCCGGGCCGCGGCGGTCGCCACGATCGCCACGAGGATCACGTTGCCCAGCGCGAAGCCCGCCAGCGCCCCGGTCAGCCCCCACCAGGCGACGCACGCGGCCAGGCAGGCCACGGCGGCGGGCGTGCCCGCGGCGAGGCAGCCGACGAGGAGCCGCGCACCCCGCACCCCGTCCATCGACAGGGCCACGGAGTAGAGGTTGAAGACCGTGTGCGCGCCGATGCCCGCCGCCGACAGCGCCATGAGCCCCGGCGAGTACGGGTAGCCGCCGCCCAGCAGGACGAAGAAGACGGTGCTCGCCGCGAACGCCACCGCCGCCGTGCCCACCGCGACCAGCGGGGTGATCCGCGCGATGCGCCGCAGCGCGGCGGGTTTGTCCGCCACCGCGAGCGCCGGCAGCAGCACCAGGCCGACCCCGTCGGTGAACAGCACGCCGAGCAGCCGTTTCGGGAAGCCGTTGTAGACCGAGTACACGCCGACGTCCCCCGGGCCCGCCCAGTGGTTCAGGAGGATCACGTCGATGCCGAACAGGACGCCGGTCATCGCGGCGATCACGGTCATGTAGCCGCCGAGCCGGTACTGCGAGCGCGCCGCCGCCCGCGTCCACGAGCGCGGGACGATCCCCAGGCCGGGCAGCGCGACCAGGACGAACGCCGCGTTCGTGGCGATGAGCGCGAGGAGGTAGACCTCCGCGTCGCGTACGCCGAGGACCAGCAGGCAGAACACCGAGCCGCCCAGGTAGGCGGCGGCGACCGCCAGCTTGAGGGACGCCACGAACCGGTACCGTGCCAGGCCGCGCAGGAGACCCTCGGTGAGCTGGTTCAACGCCAGGGACAGCCCGAGCGCGAACGCGAAGCACAGCGTCCGGGCGTCGACGCCCACCGGGACGGCCAGGAACGGGGAGAGCAGCGCCCCGGCGGCGGCCAGGCCCCCGCCCAGCGCGAGCGTGGACAGGAACGCCGTCGCCACCAGGGTGGGACGTTCCGCGGGCCGGGCGCGCGGCAGCTCCTGGAGCAGCACGTAGTGCAGGCTCATCAGCATGCCCACGGCGACGATCAGCGCGATCGTCAGCACCAGGGTGAAGTGCCCGAACTCCCGCGGGCCCGCGCCCCGGGCGATGACGAGCGTGGTCCCGGCGGCCGTGGCGCTGGCCAGGCTGCTCAGCAGCGTCGGACCGGCCGCCCACCCGTGCCCGCCGAGCAGCGACCGCGTGCGGGCGGGCTTCACCCGGCGCGCCCCGCGTGCAGCCGCCTGGCGAACTCCAGGTCCGCCGCGGTGTTGATGCCGCGTGCCTCGTCCGGATCGTCCACGTGCACCGCCGTGACGTCCCGGCCGCGGACCAGCGACAGGTAGGCCAGGAACGGCAGGAAGTTGACCTCGCCGGTCAGCGCGCCGCGAGCCGCGGCGGCGAGGTAGTCCCGCCAGGCGGCCGCGAGCCCGCCCGTCTCCAGGCAGAACACGCCGACGTCGCTGAGCCCGCCGGGCCGGCACGCGTCGCCCTCGCGGGACTGCCGCACCCGCAGCAGCCGGCCGCCGGACAGCTCGTACTCGACGTACGGGTCGGGCATCGGCACCAGCGGAATCGTCAGCCCCGGTGCGCGCAGGTGAGCGTCCACGACGCGGCGCACCGTCCGCCCGGACAGGTTCACCTGGTCGCCCCAGACCACCAGGATGCCGCCGTGGGACTCCCAGTGCCCGGACGCCCCGAAGACGGCGTCGCCCATGCCGGTCGGCTCGCGCTGCACGCTCACGGACACGGCGCCGCGGGCGATCTCCTCGGCGGCGAGGCGGCGGAACCGCGTCTCCGCCTCGGGCGCGATCACCACGTGCACGTGCTCGACGGACGGCCACAGCGCCCGGTGCAGCAGATGCCACACGGTGACGCCGCCGGCGATCTCCGCCATGATCTTCGGGACGTCCAGGCCGAGCCGCGTGCCGCGCCCGGCCGCCGGGATCACCGCGCAGACGGAGTCGTTCACGGCCGGGCCCCCGTCTCGACGAGGGCGATGAGGTCGTTCAGTCCGCCGAGGTGGACCGCGCCCGGGGCGCGCTCGGCCGCGTTCACCTGGAAGGTCGTCAGCCCGGCCCCGACGGCGGACGCCACCCCGTGCACCGAGTCCTCCACGGCCACCGCCTCGTCCGGCCCGATGCCCCACCGTTCGCAGGCGCGCCGGTAGAACGCCGGATCCGGCTTGCTGACCGGGACGTCGTCGCCGGTGAGGACGCCGCGGAACCACCCGCCCAGCGAGCAGGCCGCCAGCACCCGCTCGACCGAACCGCGGCTGCCGCTCGTGACCAGGTACGCGGGCTGCCCGCCGGCGGCGAGGGCCGCGAGGAACCCGCGCGCACCGGCGAAGACCTCCACCCTCCCCGCGTCGACGTACGCGCGGTAGTACCGCCGCTTGGCGCCGGCCAGCCGCCGGGCGTCGGCCGTGCCGAGCCCCAGGACCGCCGCGACCTCGTCGGTGCTCGCGCCCGCGTGGTGCTCGTACCGGAAGGAACCGAGCAGTCCGGGCGCGGTCTCCGCGAGCGCGGCGCGGAAGGCGGCATCGTGGACCGGGGTGGAGTCCACGAGCGTGCCGTCGAGATCGCAGAGCCAGATCATCCGGCCTCCTCCAGCGGCGTGGCGGCGGGCAGCCCCGCCAGGGCGGTCAGGACGCGCACGGTGCGCGGCCCGCTGTGCGTGCCCGGACGCGCGGGCTCCGCCAGGTCCGCGGTGATCCACCGGGCCCCGCCCCAGGCGCCTCCCGGGACGTCCACCGGCACGGCCTGGTCGCCCGCGCCCTCGTGGCACAGCACATGGGTGACGGTCCGCCGCTCGTTGAACGGGTCGCCGAGATGGACCAGGGCACGGGCGAGGTGGTCCGACGCGCTCAGGCCCTGGACGTCGTGGTCCTCGCGGATGTTGACGACCAGCACCCTCGCCGCCGCGCGGCTCGCCGCGACCGCCTCCGCCACCCCCGGCGTGAGGTAGCTCGGATACAGCGACGAATGCGGGGTGCCCGGCCCGTACACGATCAGGCGGGCGTCCCGGATCGCCGCCAGCGCCGCCGGGTTCGGCGACACCTCCGCGCGGCGGCCGGCCAGGACCCGCCGCACCCGCCCGGCGGGCATCGCCTCCAGCGCGTCCCGGTCGCGGACCGGGTCGCGGAGCAGGAACAGGTCGGTGATCGGCGCCGGGTCCTGCGGCGCGACGATCTCCGCCTCGTCCGCCAGCAGCCGCCCGTCCCCCTTGAGCGCCACCAGGTGGGCGTTCTCGCCGCCGGTCACGTTCAGCAGCCGCACCGGGGACCCGAACGTCGCGGCGCACGAGCGGACCGCCGCGTTGAAGTCCTCCCCCAGCCGCAGGTAGGCGCCGGCGAACACCAGGTTGCCGAGCGCGCAGTCCGCGAGGTCGAAGCGCCCGGCGCCGGTGCCGAGCCGGTCCAGGAAGGCGGCCAGGTCCCGGGCGATCGCCAGCCGCGGGCGGCGCGGCAGCGCGTGGCACCCCTCGACGAGGTCGACCGCGAGCGCGCCGACGAACTCGGCGAGATCGCGCGGCGTCGTCCCGTCCGGAAGGCGGTGCTCCAGGACCGCGGCCAGCGCCGCCTGCCCCGGATCGCGGGCGTCCAGATGCAGCAGCAGGTTCTTGCGGAAGTCCGACGGCCCGAGCATCCCCGGCAGGTAGCGGCGCAGCGCGCCGGTGGACAACCCGTTGTCGTAGCCGTTGATCAGCAGCGTCAGCCGGATCCCCGCCGTGCGCAGCAGCTCCCGCGCGATCGCGGCGCCGCCCCGCCCGCCGCTGAACATCGCGACCGGCGCGCTCACCGGACCTCCCGGCCGATCCGCTCGCCCGCGGACGGGGCGCGCAGCACGCCCCGCCGCTGCAGCCAGTGGCGGTAGCCGAGGTAGCCGACGAGCAGCGCCCGGTCCCGGGCCCCGCGCCAGTACCGCCAGCCGCGTCCCCCGCCGGCGCGCGGCCGGTGCTCGATCGGGATCTCCACCCACGCGCGGCCGAGCTCGGCGACCCGGGCGGTGATCTCGGTCGAGCAGTTCATCCCGCCGGCCTCCAGCGGCAGCGCGCGCAGCAGCGGCCCGTGCACCAGCTTGAAGATCGAGTTGAAGTCGCGGTACCGGGTGCGGTGCAGCAGGTTGCTGACCGCACCGCTCGCCGCCGAACCCCACCGGTACGCGGCGCCGTCGGCCTTCCGGACGCGGGCACCGGAGAAGGCCTTGCCCTCGCCGGCGAGGACGGGCCCGAGGAACCGGTCGAGGTTGGCGATCGGGAACTGGCCATCGGAGTCCAGCAGCAGGACCCACTCCAGCCGCGTGTGCCCGATCGCGGCGCGGATCGCCGCGCCCGCCCCGCGGTTGCGGTCGAACCGCACGATGACCAGCTCGGGGCAGCCCACCCTGAGCTCTTCGAGGATGTCGGCGGTCGCGTCGGTGCTCCCGTCGTCGCAGACGACGATCTCCCACTCGCCGACCCTCGCGTTGCGCCGCAGGTAGGTCTGCCACTCGGTGACCACCTCGGCGATATTCGCCGCCTCGTTGTAGGCGGGCGCCGCCACCGAGATCGCGATGGCGCCGGACGCGCCCCCGTACGCCGGCATGGTGTCCCCTTCCCGCTCAGGCACGGGGCCGCCCGGTGCCGAGCAGGCGCCCGATCCAGCGATCCAGCGGCAGCAGGTTGAAGGCGACGACGAGCGGAAGGTGGGCGAGCGCGAAGACGACCGTCGCGCCGAACGAGATCGGCCCGCCGGTGAGCAGCGTGATGTGCGGTGCGTCGATCTCGGGCGGGATGTCCACCGGGTTGACGACGAACCACATCAGGTCGAGGAAGCCGGAGAAGATGACGGCGATGCCCGTGAACACGACCTTCAGGCATCGGCCGGGCGTCCCTCCCCCCAGCCGGTACGCGGCGGCGGTGGTCAGCACGAGGCCCGGATAGAGCAGCAGGTATAGGTGGGTGTAGAAACTGTCGGCATCGGCGCGCTCTCCGTCCAGAAAGTAGAAGCCGCTGATCCGCGGAAAGAGGTAGCCGGCGAAGAAGACGAACGGCGCGTACAACACCCAATGCGGAACCCTCGACGGCCACGGGAACAGCGCGATTCCGCAGGCCAGGCACGCGAACACCAGCAGTTTGACCGGCAGTTCCCAGGCGGCCTCGATCGCGCGCCCGTGCGGCATGAACAGCAGGACGGCCAGTGCGCCGACCGCCCCCGTCAGCAGGGCGATCCACCAGACGTGAACGCCCCGGCGGACCGGCGTCGCGGGCTGTGCGCCACCGGTTACAGAATCCGGTTCGCCCTCTCCGGACGGCGTCCGGGAGACCGGGTCCCCGCTTCTGACGGTCATTGTCCGACACCTTTCCCCGTGGCACCGCGCGACGGCCGGCGCCAATCCCCTTAGTCCCGCTTTCAACCATCATGGGAGCGCTCCCACGCTCCCCCGCCGCCCACCACCGGGAAATTCTTGGGAGCGCTCCCAGTAGATTTGAGAACGTCCATTCATGTCAAGACGTCACCCGAAAAACACCGAAACGTCCCTTGCGCGAAGGCGGCTCAGCCGAGGAGGGACAGCGCGTCCAGGTCCTTCGCGTGGTGGGCGTGCCGGGTGATCATGGTGCGGAACATCTCGTCGCCGCGGTCGGTGCGCTCGACGATCATGGAGGCGCCGATGGACATGACGATCCCGTGGAAGGCGTGCCGGCGGTAGGCGTCCCAGCAGTCGTCCCAGGTGATGCCGACGCCGCGGCCGGTCAGGGCCCGGTGGTAGCGCTCGACGAGCGCGCGTTCGCGGCTGCGGCGGGCCTCGACCGGGAGGCTGGAGCCGAGGAAGTACGCGAGGTCGGCCGGGCCCGGGCCGTAGGCGCAGGTCTGCCAGTCCACGACGGCGGCGCGCGGGCCGCCGAACAGGAGGTTGTCGGCGCGGAAGTCGCCGTGGAAGAGGGTGGACGGGCCCTCGCGGTCGGCCAGGTAGCCGCCGATCGAGGGCAGGAAGTCCTCGATCAATGTGAGCACGTCGGGGTGCAGGTCCGCGCCGTAGCGTTCCCTGAAGCCGTCGTAGAGGCCGGTGACCATCGCGGCGGTGAAGGCCGCCGACTCGGCGTCGTGCCGGTTGAGCCAGGGCAGGGCGGCGAGCGCCGGGTCGTCCCAGCCCGCGGCGTGCAGGGCCGCCATCTCGTCGATCGCGGCGGCGGCGTCCCCGGCCGTGACGCCGGCGAGCTGGTCGCCGGGCAGCGCGGGCGCGAGGTCCTCCAGCAGGACGGTGTACTCGTCCCGCTCGGGTTCGTAGGCGGAGAAGTGGCAGGCGGGCACGCCCGCGTCGAGGCGGCCGGCGATCTCCGCGTAGAAGCTCGCCTCGACCTCGTAGGTGCGGATGGCGCGGGCGGCGGCGCGGCTGGAGGGATCGGCGGCGGGGACCTTGGCGACCATGGTGGGCGGGAGGCCGGTGCCGCCCGCGTAGCTGAGGAACAGGCGGAGGCTGTCGGACACCTGGCCGGTGCCGACGGGCTCGGTGCGGACGGCGGTGACCTTCGTCGCGAGGGCGTCGCTCAGCCAGGACGCGGTGAGGCCGGCGGCGCCGGAGACCGGTGGGGTCATGGGTTCTCCTCGGCGAGATGGGACCAGCCGTGGTCCCGCCATTCGGGGGGTTGGTGCCATTCCGTCCAGCCGTGGCCGGTGCGGCCGTCCGCGGCGTCGAAGCGGCACAGGGCGCGGACGAAGTGGGCGGGCCGCCCCTCGGGCGAGGTGACCGCGACGGGCGCGAACGCCACCGGGGTCAGGGCCGTGGGGGTGCCGGGGAAGCGGAACTCGGAGCCGCTGGGCAGGTCCGCGGGACCGAAAGCCGTCCGCGCGGAGAAGCCGGCCCGGTGGCCGATCTCGCCGCCGGGCGGGACGGTGAAGCACGGCCAGGGGATCGGGAACCCGATGTTGGCCTGCATGCCGTGGACGAAGGTCCCGTCGTCGAGGCGGCCGGACGTCCAGAGCCAGGAGACCTTCCACCAGTCGCGCTCGCCCCAGCTGTGGTCGCGTTCCCCGTGGGCGTCGATCGCGATGGTCTCGCCGCCGACCGTGACGGTGCCGGAGACGGTGCACGGGATCTCGTAGCGCGGGATGTCCCTGTAGGGGTAGACGCCGCTGACGGTGTCCCACCGCAGGTCGAAGGCGAGCCGCGTCGTTTCGGCGCCGGTCAGGTCGCCGTAGGCGGCCGCGGGGTCGGTGAGGACCGAGGCGGTGGCGTCCAGGTTGACGAGGGCCGGGCCGAAGGGCTCGGTGATCTCCTGCGTCGCGGTGTAGTTCCCGGCGTGGACGCCGGTGGACCCGGGCTTGGGGAGCGGCGCGTGGTTGTCGGCGACGATGACCAGCGGGCGGCCGGGTCCGACGAGGGCCGCCCAGTACCAGGCGCGGTCCCAGTTGGGATACAGGCCGAGGCGCACGTAGCCGGCGAGGGATCCGTCGGGCAAGGCGAAGTCGAAGTAGTAGGACTCGTTCCACAGGAGTTCCGGGCCCGGTTCGTGCCGCCCCTCGTCCACCGGCGCCAGGCTCCAGGTGCCGTGCTCGACGATCTTCGCCATGGCTCCCTCCCGATCCCGAATCAGATTCTGGAATCGGGGCGATCCTAGCCCCGCGGCGGCTTGCCGGGGGTGCGGTCCCGGGTGGTGGGACTCCCTGCCGCGCCGGGCCGGTGGGCCGGTTACTCTACCAAACAGTTGTTAGAAAGAGGGTCGGATGGATCTTGAGTTCGGGGCGGCGGACGAGGAGTTCCGCGCCGAGGTGCGGGCATGGCTGCGCGAGCACGTCCCGGCCGAGCCGCTGCCGTCACTGGAGACCGGGGAGGGCTTCGCGGCGCACCGCGCGTGGGAGCGGACGCTGGGCGAGGCGCGGCTCGGAGTCGTGTCGTGGCCCGAGAAGTACGGCGGGCGCGGCGTCTCCGTCCTGCAGTGGCTGATCTTCGAGGAGGAGTACTACGCGGCCGGGGCACCGGGGCGGGTCAGCCAGAACGGCATCAACCTCCTCGCGCCGACGCTGCTGAAGCACGGCACGCCCGAGCAGCTCGCGCGGATCCTGCCGCCGATGGCCGCCGGCGAGGTGATCTGGGCGCAGGCGTGGTCGGAGCCGGGCGCGGGCAGCGACCTCGCGGCGCTGCGCGCGACCGCCACCCGGGCGGACGGCGGCTGGCTGCTCGACGGCCAGAAGACGTGGAGCTCGCGGGCCGCGTTCGCCGACCGCGGCTTCGGGCTGTTCCGCTCCGACCCGGAGTCGGCGCGGCACCGGGGGTTGACGTACCTGATGTTCCCGCTGGACGCGCCGGGCGTGACGGTCCGGCCGATCGGGCGGCTGGACGGCAAGCCCGCGTTCGCCGAGCTGTTCCTCGACCGGGTGTTCGTCCCCGACGAGGACGTCATCGGGGCGCCCGGGGACGGCTGGCGCGTCGCGATGGCCACCGCCGGGAACGAGCGCGGGCTGACGCTGCGCAGCCCCGGCCGGTTCACCGCGGCGGCCGGGCGGCTGGTCGAGCTGTGGCGGGAGCGCGCCGACCCGTCCGACACGGCCCTGCGGGACCGCGTCGCCGACATCTGGATCAGGTCGCGGGCGTACCGGCTGAAGGGCTTCGAGACGATCTCGCGCAGCGAGGACGTCGGCGCCGAGTCGAGCCTCAACAAGGTCTACTGGTCGGAGTTGGACGTGGCGCTCCACGAGACGGCCCTCGACCTGCTCGGCGCGGACGGCGAGCTGCGGTCGGAATGGCTGGAGAACTACGTGTTCTCGCTCGCCGGCCCGATCTACGCGGGCACCAACGAGATCCAGCGCAACGTGATCGCCGAGCGCCTGCTCGGCCTGCCGAGGGGGTCCCGGTGAAGTTCGTTCTCTCCGCTGAGCAGCGGATGTTCGGCGAGACGCTGCGGAAGCTGCTCGCCGGGGCGGGCACCGCGCGGGCCGTCCGCGCCTGGGCCGCCGGGGACACCGCGCCGGGGCGGGCGCTGTGGTCGTCGGCCGCCGACGCGGGGGTGTTCGCGGTGGCCGTCCCCGAAGCGGACGGCGGCGCGGGCGTCCTGCCGGTCGAGCTGGCCGTCGCCGCCGAGGAGCTGGGCCGCGCCGCCGCCCCCGGCCCGTACGTCGAGACGCTCGCCGCCGCCGAGCTGCTGGGCGGCTCCCCCTGGCCCTCCCGCATCGCGGACGGGGACGCGATCGTGTCGATGGCCGTCCCGCACGCGCTGGACGCCGACGTCGCCGACCTCGTCCTCACCGCGGACGGCACCGAACGGGAGGCCGGGGAACCCCTCGCGTCACTCGACCCGGCCCGGCGGCTCTTCCGCGTCGCGGGCGGCGGCGGGTTCAGCGACCTCGGGGCGCTGCTGTGCGCGGCGCAGCAGATAGGGCTCGGGCAAGCGCTGCTTGACGTGTCGGTCGAGTACGCCAAGACGCGGCAGCAGTTCGGCCGTGCGATCGGCGAGTACCAGGCGATCAAGCACCACCTGGCGAGCGCGATGGTCGAGCTGGAGTTCGCCCGCCCGCTCGTCTACGGGGCGGCGCTGTCGTACGGGACGCCGGACTTCGCGCGGGACGCCTCCGCCGCGAAGGCCGCCGCGTCAGAGGCGTCCTACGGGATGGCGAAGACCGCGCTCCAGGTGCACGGCGCGATCGGCTACACCGACGAGTACGACCCGTCGCTGTGGATCCGCAAGGCGCGGGCCCTGTACTCGGCGTGGGGCACCCCGTCCGAGCACAGGGCGCGGGTCATGGCCGCTCTTTGAGCGCGACCCGGCGCACCTTCCCGGACGCGGTCTTCGGGAGGTCGTCCACGAAGACGACCTCCCGGGGCACCTTGAAGTTGGCGAGCAGTTCCCGGCAGTGCGCGAGCAGCTCCTCGGCCGTGGTCGCGCGTCCCGGGCGCAGCCGGACGTACGCGCGGCCCACCTCGCCCATCCGCGCGTCGGGGACGCCGACGACGCCGGACTCGGCGACGGCGTCGTGGCGGGCGAGCACGTCCTCGACCTCGGCCGGGTAGACGTTGAATCCGCCGACGACGAACATCTCCTTCGTCCGCCCGGTGATGGTGAGGTTGCCGCGCTCGTCCAGCCGTCCCCGGTCGCCGGTGTCGAGCCAGCCGTCCCGGATCGTCTCGGCGGTCGCCTCGGGGTCGTCCAGGTAGCCCGACATCACGTTGTAGCCGCGGACGAGGACCTCGCCGTCCGTGCCCGCCGGGACGCGCTCGCCCTTCCCGTCGACGATCGCGACCTCGACGTCCGCGATCGGCCTGCCGCAGGTGGTGGCGATGGTCTCGTCATCGTCGTCCACCGAGCACGCGGTCACCGTGCCGGACGACTCGGTCAGCCCGTACGCGGTGACGACCTGCGGGAACAGCTCGGCCCTGATCCGGCGCACCAGCGCGACCGGCACGTCCGCGGCCCCGGTCACGGCCAGCCGCAGCGACGACAGGTCGTGCTCGCCGCGGCCCGGGGCGTCCAGCAGCGACGTGTAGATCGTCGGCGGGCCGGGCAGCACGGTGATCTTCTCCCGCTCGATGAGCCGGAGCGTCTCCGGGACGTCGAACGTGCGCTGCAGCACCATCGTGGCGCCCTTGAGCACGCACGCCAGCACGCCCGCCTTGTAGCCGAAGGAGTGGAACATCGGGTTGACGATGAGGTACCGGTCGCCGGCCTTGACGCCGGTCCGTCCCGTCCACGCCTCGTAGGTGCGGATGTTCTGCTCGTGGGTGCACATCACGCCCTTGGGGCGGCCGGTCGTCCCGGACGTGAACAGGATGTCGGCGACGTCCTCCGGCCGCACGTCCTCCGGCCGCACGTCCGCCGCCCGCGCGCCGGCCGCCGCGACGGCCTTGCCGGCGAACTCGTCCCAGGTGACGACGCCCGGCCGCGCCGGACCGTTGAACGTGACGACGGTCTCCAGGTCCGGCAGCCCGGGGATCGCACCCGACTCGTCCAGGCCCAGCATGTCCGGATAGTCGATGCCGAGGAAGCCGTCCTCCACGAAGAGCGCCTTCACCCGCGCCTTGGCCAGCGGCCAGCGGGCCTCGTCGCCCTTGAACCGCGTGTTGAGGGGCACCAGCGTCGCCCCGGCGCCCATGGCACCGAGCACGGTGACGATCCAGGACAGGCTGTTCGGCGCCCAGATCGCGACCCGGTCCCCCGGCGCGACACCGGCCCCGGCGAACGCGCCCGCCGCCTCGCGGACCCGCTCCCGCAGCTCCGCGTAGGTCACCCGGACGTCCCCGTCCACGACCGCCTCCACGTCCGGGAACGTCCCCGCCGCCCGCGCCAGCACCGCCGGAATCGTCAGCTCGCTCATAACCCCCCATGGTGACCGCGGCGGGACCGCACCGGCCACGCCTTCCCGCTCAGCGGTACCGGCCCGCGCCCACCACCGGACATCACTAACGTGAGGTTTGTTCGGTTTTCTCGCGGAGTGGGCATATATCAGGCACCTCAGCCCACCCCCACGCGCGAGGTGCCTATGCGCTTCCTGCTCCCCCTCCGACGTGCGGCATCGGTGCCGCTCGCCCTCATCCTTCTCGGCTCCCTCCTGACACCCGCCGCGCAGGCGGCGACCCCCCGGACCGCCGCGGCCCCCGCCGGGGAGGTGCGCGGCTACATCGACGCCCACACCCACCTGATGTCGTACGAGGCGTTCGGCGGAAGCCTGATGTGCGGCAAGCCGTTCGACCCGCGCGGCGTCCCGGAGGCACTGCGGGACTGTCCCGACCACGCGGGGAACGGCGCCTTCGCCTGGTGGGAGAACTTCACCCGGCACGGCACGCCGTTCGGCACCCACGACCCCACCGGCTGGCCGACGTTCGAGGACTGGCCCGCCTGGGACTCGCGCACCCACCAGCAGGCCCACCACACCTGGCTCGAACGCTCCTGGCGCGCCGGGCAGCGCGTCCTCGTGAACCACCTGGTCGCCAACCGCCAGCTGTGCGAGATCTACCCCCTCAAGCGCAACGCCTGCGACGAGATGGACGCCGTCCGGCTCCAGGCGCAGCGCATGCGCGAAATGGAGGCGTACATCGACGGCCGCAGCGGCGGCCCCGGCGAGGGCTGGTTCCGTATCGTGCGGAACTCCGCGGAGGCACGCGAGGTGATCCGGGACGGGAAGCTCGCCGTCGTCCTCGGCGTCGAGGCGTCCGAACCGTTCGGCTGCCGGACGATCGCCGGCGAGGCGCAGTGCACGCGGGAGGACATCGACCGCGGCCTGGACGAGATGAAGCGCCTCGGCGTCAGCTCCATGTTCGTGTGCCACAAGTTCGACAACGCACTCTGCGGGGTGCGCTTCGACGGCGGCACCACAGGCGCGTTCGTCAACACCGGCAACTTCCTGGGCACGGGCCGCTTCTGGCAGGTCGAGGAGTGCACGGGCCGGGCGAACGACCACACCATCGCCCCCGCCGGCGGCCTGGGCGACTCCCTCCGGGACCTCCTGCGCCTGCTCGGCCAGGCGGGTGTCACGCTGCCGCTCTACCCGAGCCCCCCGCACTGCAACGTCAACGGACTGTCCGACCTCGGCGAGCACATGGTGCGCGGCATGATGGAACGCCACATGATCGTCGAGGTCGACCACATGAGCGCCAAGGCCGCGGACAGGACCCTCGGCATCCTGGAAGCCGCGCGCTACCCGGGCGTCATCTCGTCCCACAGCTGGACGGACGAGACCTATCTGCCGCGCCTCTACCGCCTCGGCGGCATGGTGACCGGCTACGGCCACTCCGCGGACCGCTTCATCGCCGAGTGGAAGCGCAACCGAGAACTACGCGACCCCGCCCGCCTGTTCGGCTACGGCTACGGCCTGGACGCCAACGGCATGGGCGCCCTGCCGCCCCCACGCGCGAACAACGGGGAGAACCCGCTGAGCTACCCGTACACGTCACCGTTCGACCCTTCGGTGCGGCTCGACCGGCAGCGCACCGGCGTCCGCACCTGGGACCTCAACACCGACGGCGTGGCCAACTACGGCCTCGTCCCCGACTGGCTCGCCGACATCCGCGGCGTCGGCGGCCAGGAGATCATCGATGACATGGCCCGGGGCGCGGAGACCTACCTCGGCATGTGGCGCGGCACCGAGGAGCACGGCTCGTAGCAGCGGCCCGCACCGCCGCCCCGCCCGTGGACGGGGCGGCGGTGCCCGGCGCTCAGCAGGTGCCGAGCATCGACGAGAGGGCGCTCTTCTCGGCGCTGTCGACGGTGAGGCCGTAGTACCACTTCACCTGGATCCAGGCGCGGGCGTAGGTGCAGCGGAACGCCGCGCGCGGTGGCTGCCATTCGGCGGGGTCCTTGTGCCCCTTGGCCTGGTTGACGTTGTCGGTGACGGCCCACAGCTCGGGACCGCCGAGGTCGTTGGCGTAGGCCTGGCGGCGGGACGTCGACCAGGCCCAGGCACCCGACGCCCACGCCTCGGCCAGCGGCACCATGTGGTCGATGTCCACATCGGACGCCGCGTACCAGGTGGCGCCGTCGAAGGGCGAGTACCAGGACCCGGAGGTCGGATAGCAGGACGAGTTGGTGACGACGTTGGAGCCGTCCCGTTTGAGGACGGTCTCGCGCGTGTTGCACGACCCGGAGATCGTGATCCAGTGCGGGAACAGGTCGCGGTCGTAACTGCCGGCGTGCGACTCGGCGGCCACGGTGAGGGCGGCCAGCCGGGACGCGGCCGTGGCGGCGGACGGGATGTTGGGCGGGGTCGCGGACACCGGCGCGGCCGGGAGGCCGACCAGCGCCGCGGCCAGCACGGCGGGGAGCAGGAACAGGAACGGTCGTCGCATCGGGGGGAGCCCTTCTGCGGCCGTTCCCTGCCAGGGCCGGGGGCGCCCTGAGCGGGGCGGGAACGGCAACAGTGCGACGGTGACATTCGGGACAAATACGAATAAATGTCACGCCTTGCTCAGCGACGCCACCGCATTTGTCGGAAGCTGCCGTAACCCCCGCACCCCACCCCCGATGAC